>JBFXHL010000041.1:0-20671 GCA_050177075.1 Sulfuricellaceae bacterium
CAACGCGGTGCACGGCTCCGACGGCCCCGATACCGCCAAGGTCGAGATCGCCTACTTCTTCCCGGCCCTGAACATTTACTCCCGTTAATGACGGTAAACCTGCTCGACTTCAACCTTCAGCAACTCTCCGCCTTTCTTGAGGCGGCGGGGGAAAAGCTGTTCCGCGCCAAGCAACTGCTGCGCTGGATACACCAGTACGGTGAAAGCGACTTTTCCGCCATGAGCGACCTTTCCAAGTCGCTGCGGGAGAAGTTGGCAGGAATCGCCAAGATCGAGCCGCCGCGGCTGCTGCGGGAGCAGCAGTCCGCCGACGGTACCCGCAAGTGGCTGCTGGGCACCGACGTCGGCAACGCAGTGGAAGCGGTTTTCATTCCCGAAGACGATCGCGGCACCCTGTGCGTTTCCACCCAGGTGGGGTGCGCCCTGGAGTGCGCCTTCTGCTCCACCGGCAAACAAGGTTTCAACCGCAATCTCGAAGTCTCCGAAATCATCGGCCAGTTGTGGTGGGCCAACAAGGCCCTGGGGCGCGACCCGAAAGGGGAGCGCATCATCAGCAACGTGGTGCTGATGGGCATGGGCGAACCCTTGCTCAATTTCGACAACCTCGTCACCGCCCTCGACCTGATGCTGGACGATTTCGGCTACGGTCTTTCCCGGCGCCGCGTGACAGTCAGTACCTCCGGCATCATCCCGGCCATGGACCGCCTGCGGGATCGTTGCCCGGTGGCCCTGGCGGTATCCCTCCATGCGCCGAACGACGAGTTGCGCAACCGTCTGGTGCCCATCAATCAGAAATATCCCCTCAAGGAGCTGATGGCGGCCTGCCGCCGTTACGTGGAAAAAGCCCCCAGGGATTTCATCACCTTCGAATACGTTCTCCTGGACGGCGTGAACGATACCGATGCCCACGCGCGGGAGCTGATCGCCCTGACCCGGGGCGTCCCTTGCAAGTTCAACCTGATTCCCTTCAATCCCTTCACGGGATCGGGGTTCAACTGCTCCAAACCCGAGACCGTCAAACGCTTCCAGAACCTCCTGATGGAGGCCGGCATTATCACCACTACCCGTAAAACCCGCGGTGACGATATCGATGCCGCCTGCGGCCAACTCGCCGGCCAAGTCCAGGATAAATCCCGCCGCCGGGATAATGCCAAGGAGGCGATCCGATGAGGCGCTGGCTGATTATCGCTTTCTGGCTGGCAGGGAGTCCTCTGTCTGCCCATGCAGGCCTGACCGATACGTTGATCCTGTCTACCTTCACCAATCATCTGGCTGCCGCGGATACGGGCAACATGCCCACCGAGGGCGTTCCGTCCTCCCCGACCTATCGGGCGCAGGTCCATACCGAATTGGGCGTGGCATATTTTTCCCGGGGCCAGTTAAGCATTGCTCTTCAGGAACTCAACGAAGCCATTAGCGCCGACTCGGGCTACGCACCGGCCTACAATGTGCTCGGTCTGCTCTACATGCAATTGCAGGAAAACGACAAGGCCCGCCGCAGCTTTGAAAGGGCCGTCAGCCTGGCGCCGAACGATTCGGAAGTACAAAACAACTACGGCTGGTTCTTGTGCCAAACCGGCCAACCCAAGGAAGCGATCGAGCACTTCAAGCAGGCCCTGAAGAACCCGCTCTACGCCACCCCGGAAAAACCCAATTTCAATGCCGGCATCTGCACCATGAAGCTGGGGGATGACGCGGCTGCCGAGGGATACTTCAACAGAGCCATCCAGTTGCAGCCTCGCATGGCGCCGGCACTTTACTACCTGGGGGAGATTTCCTTCAAACGCTCCGATTACACCCAGGCCAAAACCTTTATCGACCGCTACATGCAGTTGATGCTCGAGCCCTCGGCGGAAGCCCTGTGGCTGGCCGTTCGCATCGCTCACCTGTCTGGCGACCGCCAGGCTGAAGCGCAGTACAACTTCATGTTGCGCAAACGTTACCCGGATTCCAAGGAAGCCCAATTGCTGCGGGAGGGACGTTACGAATGACCGAAGAGACACTTGAACAGGTCCAAGAGACTGTCTCACCGGAAGTGGGAGAGACGGCACCCCTTCCCCAGAACAGCGCGGGCACCTTGCTGCGGCAGGCGCGGGAGAACTCCGGCTTCAGTGTTGTCGAAATCGCCCGCCAGCTCAAGTTGGGCGCGCGCCAAATCGAAGCCCTGGAGGAGGACGATTTCGACAAGCTACCGGGGCCGACCTTCGTCCGCGGTTTCATCCGCAATTACGCCAAGCTGCTGCAAATCGACCCCAGCCCCATCCTGGACGCTTATCTGCGCACCGACCCGCAGTCGCCGGCCCAAGTCATTACCGCTCCCGAGGATCAGGTTAGCTTTAGCGAGCACCCCAAAGGTTTTCAAATACGTTATGGAATCGCCTTGGCCGTCGCCGTGGCGGTGGCCGGAGCCGCTCTTTACCACTGGTCGCCCGTGAAGGGAGCCGCCCCCATTTCCGACAGCGTCAGCAAGCATACCGAGATAACGCTCCCGCCCCCGGAAGAGAATAGACCCGTGCCGGTCGCCCCCGTAGCCGCCGAGCCTGCCGCCGCAATGCCTCAGCAGCAAGCGGCCCCCCCGACCACCACTCCCAGCGAAGCACTGCCGGCTGTTACATTGACTTTCAGCGGCAATTCCTGGGTCGAAATCCGTGACCGCCAGGGAAAAATCGTTTTTTCCCAGCTTAATCCTGCCGGGACGCAACAGACGATACAGGCAGCGCCTCCGCTTGAGCTGGTGATCGGCAACGCCCCCACCGTCAAATTGAGCTACAAGGGAAAGCCCGTTGATTTGACGGCCTTCACCCGCTCCGACGTGGCCCGTATCACCCTGGACTGAATCATGCACCGCCACCAGATTCCCCGCCGGAAAAGCCGGCAAATTCGCGTTGGCAACGTCCTGGTGGGAGGCGATGCCCCCATCAGCGTCCAGACCATGACCAATACCGACACCTGCGACGTGGCCGCCACCGTGGAGCAGATTCGCCGCTCGGCCAAAGCCGGCGCCGACATCGTGCGCGTTTCAGTACCTACCATGGAAGCCGCGGAGGCTTTCGGCGAAATCAAGAAACAGTCGCCGGTGCCACTGGTGACGGATATTCACTTCGACTACAAAATCGCCCTGCGGGTCGCCGAACTGGGAGCGGACTGCCTTCGCATCAACCCCGGCAATATCGGCCGCGAGGACCGGGTGAGGGCAGTGGTGGAATCCGCACGCGACCACGGGATTCCCATTCGCATCGGCGTCAACGCCGGTTCCCTGGAAAAGGACCTGCAGCAGAAATACGGCGAGCCCACCCCCGAGGCCATGGTGGAATCGGCCATGCGCCACATCGAAATCCTCGAAAAACTGAATTTTCCCGACTTCAAGGTCAGCCTCAAAGCTTCCGACGTTTTCACCACGGTGGAAGCCTATAAACTGCTCGCCAACCAAATCGAACAGCCTCTCCACCTCGGCATCACCGAGGCGGGCGGCCTCCGCTCCGGCAGTGTGAAATCCGCTATCGGATTGGGATTGCTCCTCGCCCAAGGCATCGGCGACACCCTCCGAGTTTCCCTGGCGGCGGATGTGGTGGAAGAGGTGAAAGTTGGCTTCGACATCCTGAAAAGCCTGCATCTGCGCCAGAAGGGGATCAACATCATTGCCTGTCCCACTTGTTCCCGCCAGGAATTCGATGTCATCAAGACCGTCAATGCCCTGGAGGAACGGCTGGAAGACATCACCGAACATCTGGACGTAGCGGTTATCGGCTGCGTGGTAAACGGCCCCGGCGAAGCGAGGGAGGCTCACCTCGGCGTTACCGGCGGCTCGCCCAATCTGCTGTTGTATGCGGACGGCAAGCCGGAAGAAAAAATCAAGGAAGAGGGGCTGGTCGACCTGCTGGAACAGCGTATCCGCGCCAAGGTTGCCGCCATGAAGGCCGACAAACCCCGGGACTGAGCCCTCCAACTATTTACCCAATTATTTCAGAGCACCATGAGCAACACCATCCAAGCCGTGCGCGGCATGAACGACGTTCTTCCCGACCACTCCCATAGCTGGGAGTTTTTCGAGGAAACCATCCGCGACTGGCTCCATGCCTACGGCTATCGCAACATCCGCATGCCCATTGTCGAGCAGACCGGCCTGTTCAAGCGCGCCATCGGCGAAGTCACCGACATCGTCGAAAAGGAGATGTATACCTTCATCGACAGTCTTAACGGCGAAAGCCTGACCCTGCGCCCGGAGGGAACCGCCGGCTGCGTGCGCGCCGTTCTGCAACACAACCTCCTGTACAATGCCCCCCAGCGTCTCTGGTACATGGGCCCCATGTTCCGCCATGAGCGCCCCCAGAAAGGGCGCTACCGCCAGTTCCACCAAGTGGGCGTGGAATCCTTGGGCTTCGCCGGACCGGACATGGATGCGGAACAGATCATCATGGGCGCGCGCCTGTGGAAAAAGCTCGGCCTGAGCGATATCGCCCTCCAGATCAACACCCTGGGCAGCAGCGAAGACCGGGCCCGCTACCGTTCCCGCCTGGTCAAATACCTGGAGGGGCACCTCGATCAACTGGACGAGGACTCCCGCCGCCGCCTTCACAGCAATCCGCTGCGGGTGCTGGACAGCAAGAATCCCTCGATGCAAGGCATCATCGAAGGAGCGCCGCGGCTGCTGGACGACTTGGGCGAAGATGCCCTGAAGCATTTCGAGGACCTGCAAAGCATGCTGCGCGCCGCCGGGGTGGAGTTCGAAATCAACACCCGTCTGGTGCGGGGGCTGGATTATTACAACTACAGCGTGTTCGAATGGGTGACCGATCGGCTTGGTGCCCAAGGCACGGTGTGCGCCGGCGGCCGCTATGACGGACTGGTCGAACAGCTCGGCGGCAAGCCGGCTCCCGCCTGCGGCTTCGCCATGGGCGTGGAGCGCCTGCTGGCCCTGATGGAAGAACAGCAGGTGGATATCCCGCAAGCCGCTCCGGATGCTTACGTCGTTCACGTGGGCGAAGCCGCGGACCGCTTCGCCTTGAGCGCCGTGGAACAATTGCGTGACGCCGGCGTCCGCGCCGTGCTGCACTGCGGCGGAGGAAGCTTCAAAGCCCAGATGAAGAAGGCCGACCAAAGCGGCGCCCGCTATGCCTTAATCATCGGCGACAATGAAGCCGCCGCGGGCCAGATTGCCGTCAAACCCCTGCGGGTTCCCGGGGAGCAATCCATGCTCGGCGTGGCCGAAACCGCCGACATTCTCAAACAACGTTAAACCATATCGGGAAAACCATGTACGACCTCGAAGAACAGGAACAGCTTGACGCCCTCAAGGCGTGGTGGAAACAGCATGGCAAGACGGTGATCGTTGCGGCGGCGGTAGGCATTGCCGTAGCCGCCGGCATTCAGGGCTGGCGCTATTACCAAAAAACGCAAACCGCCAATGCCGCAACGCTTTACCAGGGTCTGCAGGATGCCCTGCAAATGCGTGACCTGAAGAAAGTGCGCGATGCCGCCGGGCAATTGATCGACAAGTACCCCTCCACTCCTTACGCCGCCAGAGCTGCCATGATCGCTTCCGCCGCCAACTCCGGCAACGGTGACGACAAAAGCGCCAAAGCCCAGTTGCAATGGGTAGTGGAGCACGCCAAGGAATCCCAGCTCCAGGATACCGCTCGCTTGAGGCTGGCTGGTCTTCTCCTGCAGGAAAAGCAATACGACGCCGCAACCAAACTCCTGGATGCCCAACATGACCCGGCCTTCGACGGCCTGTATGCGGACCTCAAGGGCGATCTCCTGTCCCTGCAGGGCAAAACCGACGAGGCAAAGAAAGCCTATCGAACCGCGCTGGAAAAACTGGACCAGAAGGGTGAGTATCGCAATCTGGTGCAAATGAAACTGGACGCCCTGGGAGGCTGACCATGCGCAACTTCCGCTCCGCCGCCCGCATTCTGTTGGCCATGGGACTGGCCGCCCAGCTTGCCGCCTGCTCCAACCTGAAGGAGAACGTCTCCACCGGTTTCGGGCTCTTCGGCAGCAAGGACAACAGCATCAAACCTGCCGCCCTCGTCGACTTCAAGCCCTCCCTCGCCCTGGGCACGGCGTGGCGCGCCTCGGTGGGAGAGGCGGGAGACTATGTCTTCTTCCCCGCGCTTTACGGCAACAGCATCTTCGCCGCCGGTCACGACGGCAAGATTTCCCGTTTCGAGGCCGACAGCGGCCGGACTGTGTGGACGGTGGATGCCGGCAAGAAACTCACCGGGGGTGTCGGCGTGGGGGAGGGAATTGTTGTCGTGGGCACCCCTGAGGCGCAACTCCTGGCTTTCGACGAAGGCGACGGCCATCCCTTGTGGCAGGCGCGGCTGAGCGGTGAAATCCTGAGCGCCCCCGCCATCCTCAACGACGTGGTGGTCGTGCGGACCGGCGACGGCCGCCTTTACGGCCTCAATGCCCGTGACGGCAAGCGCAAATGGACATATCTGCGCCCCAACCCGGCCTTGACCCTGCGCAGCTACGCCGGCGCCCTAGTGGAGCGCGGAGCCGTGTTTTCCGGCTTCGCGGGGGGCAAGCTGGCCGCCCTCGATCTCGGCACCGGCGCCGTCGGCTGGGAAGCCAACGTGGCCTTGCCTCACGGCGTCACCGAACTGGAACGCATCGCCGACATCACCAGCACGCCTGTGGCCGACAGCGGCCAAATCTATGCCGTGGCCTACCAGGGTCGCGTGGCGAGTATCGACATTCCCAGCGGCAACATTGTCTGGGCGCGGGACATGTCCAGTTTTTCCGGCCTGGCCGTCGATGGCTACAACGTTTACGTCAGCGACGCCAAAGGAGCCGTCGTGGCTCTCGACCGCGCCAGCGGCGCCAGCATGTGGAAGCAGGACAAGCTGACCGCCCGCCAGCTTTCCGCTCCGGCCGTGCTGGGACGCTACGTGGTGGTGGGCGATCTGGAAGGCTACGTCCATTTCCTCTCCCGGGATGACGGTTCCTTCGCCGGACGCATCGCCACCGACGGCAGCCCGATCCGCGCCCGTCCCATCGATATCGGCGGCGGGGTGCTGGTACAGACCAGCAAAGGCGGCCTCTATGTCATTCGCCCCCAATAACAGAATCGGCTTTTAACGATGAAACCCACCCTCGCATTGGTCGGTCGGCCCAACGTCGGCAAATCGACCCTCTTCAACCGCCTGACCAAGAGCCGTGACGCCATCGTGGCGGACATGCCCGGTTTGACCCGGGACCGTCATTACGGCCACGGCGTCATTGGCGAGAAACCCTTTCTGGTGGTGGACACCGGCGGGTTCGAGCCGGTGGCGAGCGAGGGAATCTTCCATGAAATGGCCAAGCAGACCCTGTTGGCGGTCGACGAGGCCGACGTGGTGGTGTTCGTGGTGGATGCCCGCCAAGGCTTGACCCCCCAAGACAAAATCATCGCTGACCGGCTACGCAAATCCAGCTGCAAGGTGCTGGTGGCCGTCAATAAGGCAGAGGGATTGCCTCGCCAGGTGGTGGCAGCGGAATTTTACGAACTCGGCCTCGGCGACCCATATCCCATTTCCGCCACCCACGGCGACAACGTGCATCACCTAGTAGAACTGGCCCTGGAGGATTTTCCCCTTGAACAGGAAGGGGAGGGCGAGGACGATCACCCGAAGATCGCCGTGGTCGGCCGCCCCAACGTGGGCAAATCCACCCTCATCAACAGCCTGGTCGGCGAGGAGCGGGTTATCGCCTTCGACCTGCCGGGCACCACCCGTGACAGCATTTACGTGGATTTCGACCGGGATGGCCAGCACTACACCTTGATCGACACCGCTGGCATACGAAAGAAAG
Source organism: Sulfuricellaceae bacterium (assembly GCA_050177075.1). Classification (GTDB taxonomy): domain Bacteria; phylum Pseudomonadota; class Gammaproteobacteria; order Burkholderiales; family UBA9220; genus UBA2239. Next base: position 7,795 of record JBFXHL010000041.1, read on the forward strand.
GCAAGGTTTTCGAGTCCATTGAAAAATTCTCGGTGGTCAAAACCCTGCAGGCCATCGAAGACGCCAACGTCGTGGTTCTGGTGCTGGATGCCCGGCAGGACATCTCCGAGCAGGATGCCCACATCGCCGGTTTCATCCTGGAAAGCGGCCGTGCCCTGGTGGTGGCCCTCAACAAATGGGATGGCCTTGACCGCGATTCCCGGGAGCGCATCAAGGCGGACATGGAGCGTAAGCTGAGTTTCCTCTCCTTCGCGCGCCTGCATTACATCTCCGCCCTCAAGGGCAGCGGACTGGGCGGTCTGCTGGCGTCGATCAACGAAGCCTATGCAGCGGCCATGGCCAAGCTTTCCACTCCCAAACTCACCCGTACCCTCCACGATGCCGTGGCGAAACATCAGCCGCCCATCGTCGGTCTGCACCGTCCCAAGCTGCGCTATGCCCACCAGGGGGGGAGCAATCCTCCGGTGATCGTGATTCACGGCAATGCCCTGGAAAGCGTGCCGGAACACTACCGCCGCTATCTGGAAAAGACCTTCCGCGATGCCTTTAAGCTCCAAGGCACGCCCTTGCGCGTCCAGTTCAAGCAGGGCCACAACCCCTATGCGGACAAGAAAGCGGCGCCTCTGACGAAGCGGCAGGAAAACAAGGCCCGGCGAGAAAAGCGCTTCCGCAATAAGGCCTACGGATAAACCTTCCTGGATGCATTCGCCCCATCCCCGCCACGGATACGAAAAATGGACTGGCAGATTCCGTAAAGTGGGGTAATATAAGAACCCGAGTTCCGAGCTTGCCTATATTTTTTCGGCAATCTCTTTCATGAAGTGTGTTACCCAGTTGAATCGAATTAACTTTTGGAGTTTCAAATGAGTGCAAAAGGGCAAATGTTACAAGACCCCTTCCTGAATATCCTGCGCAAGGAACACGTCCCCGTGTCCATTTACTTGGTCAATGGAATCAAGCTGCAAGGACACATTGACTCCTTCGACCAGTATGTCGTGCTGCTGAAGAACTCCGTCACTCAGATGGTTTACAAGCACGCCATTTCTACCGTTGTTCCGGCACGTCCGGTCAATATCCCCTTCGAGCACCACCCCCAACAAGAATCCTGATGTTTGACCGTCCCGAAGGCGGGGACAAAGCGGTCCTGGTCAGCCTGGATTTTGGCCAGCCTGACTACGAGGAAGACGTTGAGGAGTTGTGCCGGCTGGTGGAGAGCGCTGGTCTGGATATCGCCGAGGTGGTCAAGGGTCGGCGTTCGCGTCCTGATCCGGCGCTGTTCGCGGGCAGCGGAAAAGTGGAAGAGATTTCCCTGTCTCTCGCTGAAAGCGGAGCAGCCCTCACCGTCTTCAATCACGAGCTGTCCGCGGCCCAGGAACGTAACCTGGAAAAAGCTCTCAATTGCCGAGTCATCGACCGGACGACCCTAATTCTTGATATTTTCGCCCAACGCGCCCGCAGCCACGAAGGCAAACTGCAGGTTGAACTGGCGCAACTGGAGCACCTCTCGACTCGGCTGGTGCGCGGCTGGACCCACCTGGAGCGGCAACGGGGCGGTATTGGCCTGCGCGGTCCAGGCGAAACCCAGTTGGAGACGGACCGCCGCCTCTTGGGGAAACGCGTCAAATTGCTCAAGGAAAAACTGGCCACTATCCAGCGCCAGGGCAAGGTCCAGCGGCGCGCCCGCCAGCGCTCGGACGTCCTCTCGGTTTCCCTGGTCGGCTACACCAACGCCGGCAAATCGACCTTGTTCAATGCCCTGACCCATGCCAAGGCTTATGCCGCGGATCAGCTTTTTGCCACTTTGGACACTACCTCCCGGCGGCTCTTCCTGCCGGAAGGCGGGACGGTCGTCCTGTCGGATACCGTCGGCTTCATCAAGCACCTCCCCCACAGCCTGGTGGCGGCATTTCGCGCCACCCTGGAAGAGGCCATTCAAGCCGATTTGCTGCTGCACGTGGTGGATGCCAGCAGCAGCAATTTTGCGCAGCAAATCGAAGAAGTGAACAAAGTGCTGCAAGAGATCGGCGCCGATACCATCCCGCAAATAAAAGTCATGAACAAAATCGACCTCAAGGGACTCTCATCGGGAGTGGAGCGGGATGAGTATGGTAGAATCGTGGCCGTACGCATTAGCGCTAGAACCGGTGACGGCCTGGATTTTGTGCGCCAAGCCCTTACCGAGACGGTAGCAGCAACCCGCCGTCAAAACCGGCCGGAAGAAACCGCATTGGGAATTCCTATTCCCGGCCCCCATTGCTGAACCGGATAATACTTCAGGAATACGCTATGGCATGGAACGATCCCCAGTGGGGAGGAAAAAAGAATAATGACGGCCCGCCCGATTTGGACGAGTTGTGGCGTAAATTCAACCAGAAGCTGAATGAACTGTTCGGCCGCAAGGGGAGAGGGCGCCCCGCTGGCGACAGCGAGGGGCCGAGCGGCAGTCCTGTCAAGCTTCCCGGCGTGGGCGTGCTCGCCGCTGTCGCCGTGGCGGTGTGGCTGGGCAGCGGTTTTTATATCGTCGATGCCGCCAAGCGTGGGGTAGTGCTGCGCTTTGGCAAATACGTCGAAACCACCCAACCCGGTCCCCACTGGCACCTTCCCTATCCCATAGAAAGCGTCGAAGTCGTCAACCTCGACCAAATGCGGACGGTGGAAATCGGCTACCGCAACAACTTCAAGAACAAGGTACAGAAAGAAGCCTTGATGCTTACGGACGATGAGAACATCATCGATATCCAGTTCGCTGTGCAGTACATTCTGAAAAACCCCGAGGACTACCTGTTCAGCAACCGCAATCCTGACGAAGCCGTGCGGCAAGCCGCAGAAACCGCCATTCGCGAAGTGGTGGGCAAGAGCAAAATGGATTTCGTCCTCTACGAAGGCCGTGAAGCCGTGGCTTCCAACGCGGCCAAGCTGATGCAGGAGATTCTCGACCGCTACAAGACAGGCATCGCCATCAGCAAAGTGACGATGCAAAACGCCCAGCCACCTGAAGAGGTTCAAGCCGCTTTTGACGATGCGGTCAAGGCAGGTCAGGACCGGGATCGGCAAAAGAATGAGGGTCAAGCCTACGCCAACGACGTCATTCCCAAGGCCCGCGGCACCGCCGCTCGCCTGCTGGAAGAAGCGGAAGGCTACAAGCAGCGCGTCATCGCCAACGCCGAGGGTGACGCGAGCCGCTTCAAGCAAGTGGTGGTCGAATACAACAAGGCTCCCGGCGTCACCCGTGACCGTCTCTACCTCGATGCCATGCAGCAGATCTATAGCAATACCAGCAAGGTGCTGGTGGATCAAAAGAACGGCAACAGCCTGCTTTACCTGCCCTTGGACAAACTGATTCAGCAAAGCGCAAGCGAGTCCTCCACCCCGAAACCTGCCGTCTCAGCCGTTCCTCCGCCCCAAGAGACTTCGCCGGCATCCGGCGACAGCACATTCCGCACCCGCGATGCCTTTCGCAGCCGTGACAGGGAGGTAAGGCCGTGAAGAAAAATCTCTCCACCCTCGTGGCCGCCGCGGTCGTCGCGTTCTCAGCGCTGAGCTTTTCCGTCTTTACCGTTGACCAGCGCCAAGCTGCAGTCGTCTTTCAACTGGGTGAGATCGTTTCGATCAAAACCGAACCGGGCCTGTATTTCAAGCTCCCCCTGGTGCAGAACGTGCGTTTCTTCGACAAACGCATCCTCACCATCGATACGCCGGAACCGGAACGCTTCATCACCTCCGAGAAAAAGAACGTGCTGGTCGACTATTACGCCAAATGGCGCATCGTTGACGTCAAGCGGTACTACGTCAGCGTGGGCGGGGACGAAAGCCGCGCTGAAACCCGCCTGATGCAGACCATCAACGACAGCCTCCGGGCCGAGTTCGGCAAACGCACGGTTCACGACGTGGTCTCCGGCGAGCGGGACAAAATCATGGAAATCCTGCGTGCCAAGGCCGACCAGGATGCCCGAAAAATCGGCGCCCAGGTTCTGGACGTGCGCCTGAAGCGGGTGGATCTGCCCCAGGAAGTCAGCGAGTCCGTCTATCGCCGCATGGAAGCCGAGCGCAAGCGGGTTGCCAACGAACTGCGTTCACAAGGCGCGGCGGAAGCGGAAAAAATCCGTGCCGATGCGGACCGTCAGCGGGAGGTGATCCTGGCCGAAGCCTACCGCGACGCCCAGCGGATCAAAGGGGAGGGCGATGGCAAGGCATCGGCCATCTATGCCGCCGCCTATGGCCAGAATCCGGAGTTCTACGCCTTCTACCGCAGCCTCCAGGCTTACCGCGAGAGTTTCAAGAACAAGAACGACGTCCTGGTACTGGACCCCAGTTCGGACTTCTTCAAGTACATGAAACATCCCAAGGCCGGCAAATGAGTGGAAACTTGCTGAATGCTCTGGCGCTGATGCTGGTGATCGAAGGCGTACTGCCCTTTCTCGCCCCAGCCGCATGGCGCCAGACTTTCCGCAAGATGGTCGAATTTTCCGACGGGCAACTGCGTTTTGTCGGCATGACTTCCATGCTGGGCGGCTTGTTGCTGCTCTACCTGGCCAACCCTTCTTGAGCATAAGCTTTCTCTGAATTTCAAAATGCACGCTTGGCTTTTACCCGAATATATTGAAGACGTTCTTCCTCCTGAGGCATGGAAAATAGAACAAATCCGCCGGCGCTTGCTGGACCTGTTCCACAGCCACGGCTATGAGTTCATCATTCCGCCTCTCCTGGAATACCTACCGTCGCTATTGACCGGCACCGGCAGCGACATGGATCTGAAAACCTTCAAGCTCGTTGACCAGCTCACCGGGCAGATGATGGGGCTACGGGCCGACATCACTCCCCAAGCCGCCCGCATCGATGCCCACCTGCTCAACCGTCCTGGCGTGGTCCGCCTCAGTTATACCGGCAGCGTCGTTCATTCCCTGCCCAACGGCATTACCCAAAACCGAGAACCGCTGCAAATCGGCGCCGAGCTCTTCGGCCACAGCGGCGTCGAGAGCGATGGTGAAATCCAGCGCCTGATGCTGAAATCTCTCCAATCGCTCGGGATCGAACATATCCAACTCGATCTGGGCCATGTGGGGATTATCCGCAGCCTGATGGACGCGGCAGGGCTGCGTAACGAACAGGAAACGGAGCTGTTTGGCGCGCTGCAAAGCAAGGATGTGGCAGGCATCAAGGCCTTGACCCGCGACTGCCCATCGGAAGTCTGCCAAGCCTTGCGCACCTTGCCGGAACTGTATGGCGGCGTGGAAATCATCGAAAAGGCCCGGAACGTATTGCCGAATCTAGGCGGCATCGGCGCAGCCCTCGACCAGCTGGCGGTCCTCGGCAAACTGGCCGAAGGGCTGGTTAGCGACGTCTGTTACGACCTTGCCGAGCTGCGCGGTTATCATTACCACAGCGGCGTGGTTTTCAGCGCCTACAGCCGCGAACGTTCCCACGCCGTGGCCCTCGGTGGGCGCTACGACGAAGTCGGCAAAGTGTTCGGCCGTTCCCGTCCTGCCACCGGCTTCAGCATGGATTTGCGCGTCTTGGCTGCACTCGCTAAGCTAGAGCCGGAAAAGGGCGCCATCCTGGCGCCGGCCGCTGTAGACGCCAAGCTGGAAGAAAAAATCGAATTTCTGAGAATGGTCGGGGAAGTGGTAGTCGTCCAACTGCCGGGGTCTTCCATGGAAGAAGGGGGCTTTCGCCGCCGCCTTGAACAACGCAACGGCGAATGGCAAGTAATTGATTTGTGAATATGTTTGTATAGGACCAGCACGAAAATGACCAAAAATGTTGTGGTGATCGGCACCCAGTGGGGGGACGAAGGCAAGGGCAAGATCGTCGATTGGCTGACCGATCATGCCCAGGGAGTGGTGCGCTTTCAAGGCGGGCACAATGCCGGCCATACCCTGGTGATCGGCAGCAAGAAGACCGTCCTGCACCTGATCCCTTCCGGCATCCTGCGGGAAAACGTGGATTGCTTCATCGGCAACGGCGTCGTCGTTTCTCCCTGGGCCCTGATGGAAGAGGTGGACATGCTGGAAAACTCCGGCGTGCCGGTGAAGGCCCGCCTCAAGATTTCCGAAGCCTGCCCGGTGATCATGCCCTACCACGTCGCCCTGGATCATGCCCGGGAAGCCGCCAAGGGCGCCGGCAAGATCGGCACCACCGGCCGCGGCATCGGCCCCGCCTACGAGGACAAGGTTTCCCGCCGCGGCATCCGCATCCAGGACATGTTCCACCGGGAGCGCTTGGCCGCCAAGCTGGGGGAAATCCTCGACTACCACAACTTCGTCCTGAAGAATTACTTCAAGGCCGAAACCGTGGACTTCCAGAAAACCCTGGACGAAACCCTTGCCATCGCCGAGCGCATCAAGCCCATGGTGGCGGACGTCCCGCGTCAGTTGTTCGAGGCCAACAAAGCCGGCAAGCACCTGCTGTTCGAAGGCGCCCAAGGGACTCTGCTGGACATCGACCACGGCACCTATCCCTTCGTCACCTCGTCCAACTGCATCGCTTCCAACGCCGCCACCGGCAGCGGTGTGGGCCCCCAGATGCTGAGCTACGTGCTCGGCATCACCAAGGCCTATACCACCCGCGTCGGCGGCGGCCCGTTCCCCACCGAACTGTATGACGCGGTGGACAAACTGGACCCGGTTGGCAAGCGCCTGGCCGAGCGAGGCCATGAGTTCGGCGCCACCACCGGCCGCGCCCGCCGCTGCGGCTGGTTCGACGCCGCCGCGCTTAAGCGCTCCATCCAGATCAACGGCGTTACGGGCCTGTGCGTGACCAAGCTGGACGTGATGGACGGCATGGACACGGTGCGCATCGGCGTGGGATACAAGGTGGATGGCGAAACCACCGATATTCTCCCGGTGGGCGCTGAAATTCTCGCCAAGTGCGAGCCGATTTACGAAGACATGCCGGGCTGGCAGGAAAGCACCGTGGGTGTTAAAACCTACGACGCCCTCCCCGAAAACGCCCGCAAGTATCTGAAACGCATGGAAGAGGTATGTGGCGTGCCCATCGACCTCATTTCCACCGGTCCCGACCGGGAAGAAACCATTGTTCTGCGTCATCCCTTCGAATGAGCGCAGGAAACAAAAAAGGCGCTGCGAATGCAGCGCCTTTTAAATTTTGGTGCCCAGAAGAGGACTCGAACCTCCACAGTGTTGCCACCACTAGGACCTGAACCTAGCGCGTCTACCAATTCCGCCATCTGGGCGTCGGAAGCCGCGTATTTTACGTAAATTAAGACGGTTGTCAAATGACTAAAAGCATAAGATTGCAGGATCCCTATCTCGAAAGGGAAAAAACGAAGTACGATCATCCACTTCCGAGCAGAGAATTTATTTTGCAAATTCTCGCCGAACAGGGTGTTCCGGTGCCGCAGGAGAAGCTGGCCAAGCTTCTGGAGATTCAAGACGAGGAAATCGACCTGTTCGCCCGCCGCATGCGCGCCATGGAGCGGGACGGCCAGATCATGCGCAATCGCAAGAATGCGATCTGCATCGCCTCCAAGCTGGATCTCCTCAAGGGCCGTATCGAAGGCCATGCGGACGGTTTCGGCTTCCTGGTTCCCGACGACGGCAGCCCCGACATCTTTTTGAGCCCCAAGGAAATGCACAAGGTGCTCCACGGGGACATCGTCATGGGGCGCGTCACCGGCACCGACCGCCGCGGCCGCCCCGAGGGCGTCATCGTCGAAGTCCTGGAACACGTCAACCACCGCATGGTGGGGCGGTTGTATTCTGACCATGGCATCTACTACGTCGTGGCCGAAAACAAGCGCATCAATCAAGACATCCTCATTCCCGGCGGCGCCGACAACGGCGCCCAACCGGGCCAGGTGGTGATGGTTGAGCTGATGCAGCAGCCCAACAAGTACGCCCAGCCCATCGGCCGGGTAGTGGAGGTATTGGGCAACTATGCCGACCCCGGCATGGAAATAGAGATCGCCCTGCGCAAGCACGATCTGCCCCATGTATTCCCGCCCGAGGTGGAGAAACTGTGCGCCAAATTCGCACCTACCGTCCAGAAAAAGGACATGAAGGACAGAGAGGATATCCGCCACTTGCCCCTGGTGACCATCGACGGCGAAACCGCCCGGGACTTCGACGATGCGGTGTACTGCGAGCGACAGGGCAAGGGCTACCGCCTGGTTGTGGCCATCGCCGATGTTAGCCACTATGTCCGCCCTGGTGATGCCTTGGACAAGGAGGCCCTGAACCGCGGCAACTCGGTCTACTTCCCGCGTCGGGTGATTCCCATGCTGCCGGAGGTGCTCTCTAACGGCCTATGCTCCCTCAACCCCGAAGTGGACCGCCTCTGCATGGTATGCGACATGGTCGTGGACAGCAAAGGGGAGATCAAGCAATACCGCTTCTACCCGGCAGTGATGTTCTCCCATGCCCGCCTCACCTACACCGAGGTGGCGGACATGCTGGAGAATCCGGACGGGGAAAATGCCCGACAATACAAGGTGCTGTTGCCCCATATCCAGAACCTGCACGAGCTGTTCAAAGTACTGCTGAAGGAACGGGAAAAGCGTGGCGCCATCGATTTCGAGACCACGGAAACCCAGATGATTTTCAACGACCAGGGCAAGATCGAACGCATCGTGCCGGTGAAGCGCAACGACGCCCACCGCCTGATCGAGGAATGCATGCTAGCGGCCAACGTTTGTGCCTCGGATTTCCTGCATCAGCACGAGCACCCGACCCTGTACCGCATCCACGAAGGCCCGACGCCGGAAAAACTGGAGAACCTGCACGAATTCCTGCGGGAATTCGGCCTGGCCTTGGGCGGTGGCGACGACCCCCATGCCAAGGATTACGCCAAGCTATTGGCAAAGATCAAGGACCGCCCCGACGCACAGCTCCTCCAGACCGTAATGCTGCGTTCCCTGCAACAAGCGGTGTACAGCCCGGACAACGTAGGCCACTTCGGTCTCGCCTACGAATCCTATACCCACTTTACCTCCCCCATCCGCCGTTATCCCGACCTGCTCGTCCACCGCGCCATCAAGGCGGTGCTGAACGGGGATCGTTACAAGCCCGGCAGCTGGTCGGAGCTCGGCCTGCACTGCTCCATGACCGAGCGCCGCGCCGACGACGCCACTCGGGAAGTGGAGGCCTGGCTCAAGTGCTACTACATGCAGGACAGGGTAGGGGAGAGCTTTGTCGGCACCATCAGCGCCACCACCGGTTTCGGCATTTTCGTCGCCCTGGACGAGGTGTACGTGGAAGGCCTGGTTCATATCACCGACCTGGGCAACGACTACTACCATTTCGACCCGGCCAAGCATCAATTGGTGGGAGAGCGCACCGGTCGGCGCTTCCGGCTCGGTGACCGGGTACAGGTGAAAGTGGCCCGCGTGGACCTGGAAACCAGCAAGATCGATTTCGTGCTCGAAATCTCCCCGGAAGAAGAGGCTCGCCAAGCAGAGGCAGGGGAAAGCTCGCCATGGAAAGGTGGCAAGAAGGGCGATCACGGCCCCCGTGACGCCAAGAAAGCGTCGTCCAAAGACCATGGCAAACACCAGCACAAGAAAAAATCCCGATGAGCGCAAAGAAACTGATTTTCGGCTTTCACGCCGTAGCAAGCCGTATCCGCCAATCTCCCCAGGGGGTGGGCTGCATTTATTTCGACCAGGACCGCCGCGACCAGCGTGCCCGGGATTTGCTGCGCCAGGCAGAAAGCCTGGGGCTGCGCATCATCCAGGTCGAACGCAAGCGCCTTGACGGCATGGCGGGAAACAACCGCCACCAGGGCGTTATCGCCGAGGTGACGGCGGAAGCGCGAGCCCCGCTTCATGACGTCGGGGCAGTTCTCGACTCCCTGAGCGAGCCCCCCCTGCTGCTGGTTCTCGATGGCGTCCAGGACCCCCATAATTTGGGAGCCTGCCTCCGTGTGGCGGACGCCATGGGGGCCCATGCGGTCATTGCCCCCAAAGACCGGGCCGCCGGCCTCACGCCTACCGTCCGCAAAGTGGCGAGCGGCGCGGCGGAAACCATGCCCTTCATCACCGTCACCAACCTCGCACGCACCCTCAAAGAATTGAAGGAAGACTGGGGCATCTGGATAGTGGGTACCGCCGACGAAGCGGAAGAAAGCCTCTCTTCCGCCCGTCTTAATGGCCCCATCGCCCTGGTGATGGGCGCAGAAGGGGAGGGGATGCGCCGCCTGACTCGGGAACACTGCGACCTCCTGGTGCGGATTCCCATGTTCGGCACTGTAGAGAGCCTGAACGTTTCCGTAGCCAGCGGCATCTGTCTCTACGAAGCCCGGCGGCAACGCCTTGCCGCCGGCTAGCACACCAGCCATTGCGCCTCCGTCAAAAAACGAGTAGAATCCGCCGCTTTCGTTTTCCGTCTATCGGCGGCGGACGAAAAAGAGCTTAACCACCTTGCTCCACCGTAAGCATGACGGGGGGCTTAATCCAAAAGGAGATTTCATGCGCCATTACGAAATTATTTTCATCGTTCACCCTGACCAGAGCGAGCAGGTGCCCGGCATGATCGAGCGCTATCGCGGCATGGTCACCGGTCGCAGCGGCCAGATCCATCGCCTGGAAGACTGGGGCCGCCGCCAACTGGCCTATCCGATCCAGAAAATTCACAAAGCGCACTATGTTCTGATGAACATCGAGTGCGACCAGGAAACCCTGGAAGAACTCGAACACGCTTTCCGCTTCAACGATGCCGTCCTGCGCCACCTGACGGTAAGCAAGAAGGAAGCCGTGACCCAGCCTTCCCCCATGATGCGGGAAGAAAAGGCCAAGTCCGTGCTCCAGCCTTCCGAAGGCGGTTCCGAAGCCAAAGCGGAAGAAGCTGCCGCCTAAGCGGTGGAAGACAACCACGTCGCCTTGCGGGGCAAGGTCAGCGACATCGCTCCCTTGCGTTACACCCCAGGCGGGTTGCCGATACTGAGCTTCACCCTCAACCACGAGTCAGAGCAAGTCGAAGCGGGACAACGGCGCAAAGTACAGTGCGAAGTTCCCGTGATGGCAGTGGCAGAAGCGGCGGAAGCCGCAGGGAAAAGCAGAATCGGCGACCTGGTGGAAGTCACCGGCTTCATGGCCCAGAAAAGCCGCACCAGCAACAGACTGGTGCTCCATGTGAAAAGTATTAGATTGATCGAAAGAGGTTAATTATGGCTCGCAAAGAAACCAAAAAGCCTGGCCGTCCCAAGCGCGGCGGTTCCGGCTTCAGCAAGCGTCGTAAATACTGTCGTTTCACCGCGGAAGGTATCAAGGAAATCGACTTCAAAGACCTGGATCTGCTGAAGGATTTCATCGCCGAAAACGGCAAGATCATCCCATCCCGCATTACCGGCACCAAGGCCAAATATCAGCGTCAGTTGGGCATCGCCATCAAGCGCGCCCGCTTCCTGGCACTGCTGCCTTACACCGATCTGCACTAAGGAGGCACACTCATGGAAATCATCCTGATCGAAAAAGTGGCCAACTTGGGGCAACTGGGCGACGTCGTTCGCGTCAAGGACGGCTATGCACGCAACTTCCTGATTCCTCAGGGCAAGGCCAAGCGCGCCACCGCCGCCAACATGGCCGAATTTGAGGCACGCCGCGCCGAACTGGAGAAAATCCAAGCCGAAAAACTGGCCGAGGCCCAGGTCCGTGCCGAAAAACTGGAAGGCTTCATGCTCCAGATTACCCGCAAGGCTGGCGTCGACGGCAAGCTGTTCGGCTCCGTTACCAATGCCGATATTGCCGAAGCCCTTACCGAGCAAGGCTCTGCCGTCAGCAAAGCCGAGGTTCGTCTGCCCGAAGGTCCCCTGAAGGCCATTGGCGACTACCCGGTCACCTTGTCCCTGCACACCGACGTTACCGTCAACATCACGGTTTCCGTACTCGGTGCCAGTTAATCGTTAAGCGTTTTAACGATGTGAAGCCCCGTAACCGAAAGGTACGGGGCTTTTTAGTTTCTGTCGTAGGTTCTCGCTCGAAGAATAGAATGCCGCATGCTTCGCATAATGTATATTATGTAAAATGGTCAAAAAATTATATGCTATCACCATAGGCGTTGCTGATTGGTATAAAAAAGGAATCTCTCCTCAGCGTTTCTGTTTCGTGGGTTAGCCATCCAGCGGCAGAACAACCTCAACGCCTCCGGATCGACGCCTTCAGCTTGAAGGCGTTTTTTTTCGACCTCGATCTTGCGTGACCTCTGCTGTCAATCATAGAGTCCAACGGGTTAGGCTGCGAACAGTGTTGCATAGTACCGCTGCGTAAATTTTGCTGGGGACAGATACCCCAGCCTTTTCTGTTTCCGCTGCCGGTTGTAGAAGACCTCGATGTACTCGCTAATCTCCTGCCTTGCCTGCTCCCGGCTCTCGAACCTGCGATGATGCACCAGCTCATTTTTCAAGGTTCCCCAGAAACTCTCCATCGGGGCGTTATCCCAGCAATCCCCCTTGCGGCTCATTGAGGATTGCATGCCGAACTGATGCAGCAGCTTTTGATAAGCATGGGCACAGTACTGGCTGCCACGATCTGAATGGTGAACCAGTCCCTTCGGCGGGCGCTTGGTCGATACCGCCCGAAACAGGGCCTGCATCACCAGTGACTGGCTCATGCGCTCATTCATGGCATACCCCACCAACTCGCCATTGAACAGGTCTTTCAGTCCAGCCAGATACAGCCAGCCCTCATCTGTCGGAATATAGGTAATGTCCGATACCCATACCTTATTGGGGGCCGCCACCGCAAACTCCCGATTCAGCAGATTCGGCGCCACGGGCAGCTTATGCCCGGAATCCGTGGTTACCCTAAATTTGCGCTTCTGTTTGCAGCGTAGTCCCAGCTTCTTGCGCAGTGTCCGAACACGGTATGGCGATACCTGTACCCCATGATCCGCCAAGTCGCTGTGCAGCCGTTCCGCGCTGTAAC
>JBFXHL010000042.1:0-20192 GCA_050177075.1 Sulfuricellaceae bacterium
ACATGATTTTCGACATCGGCCCCAAGAGCGCGCAGGAACTGGCCGACATCATCGCCAAGGCCGGCACCATCGTGTGGGACGGCCCCGTGGGCGTGTTCGAGTTCGACCAGTTCGGCGAAGGCACCAAGACCGTTTCCATGGCCATCGCCAACGCCAAGGGCTTCAGCCTGGCCGGCGGCGGCGATACCATCGCCGCCATCCAGAAGTACGACATCTACGACAAGGTGTCCTACATTTCCACCGCCGGCGGTGCCTTCCTCGAATACCTCGAAGGCAAAATCCTGCCCGCCGTGGACATCCTGGAGAAGCGCGCCAAGGGTTGATTCTTGCGGATGTGTCGGGCCAATAGGTTTTCTCGGCGGTAGCCGGAAGCGCTAGGCCCGATTCTTTCGCCAAGGTGTAATATCTTCGTTGCCGCAGCCCCCCGGGAAGAGGGGGCGGACACACGCTTAACGTTTCGTGTCAGGGACCCGAGGAAATAGAGAATGCTACGCAGAACCAAAATTGTCGCCACCCTGGGCCCGGCGTCGGACGACCAGGAAGTGCTGTACAACATGATTCAGGCCGGGGTGGACGTCGTTCGCCTCAATTTCTCTCATGGCACCGCGGAGGATCATATCCGCCGCGCCGAGCAGGTTCGCTCCATCGCCCGCGCCCGTGGCCGGGCCGTCGGCGTGCTGGTGGACCTGCAGGGGCCGAAAATCCGGATCGGCAAGTTCGAGAGCGGCAAGATTCAGCTCGCCAAGGGCGACCGTTTCATCCTTGACGCCGAATGCAAGCTGGGCAACCAGGAGCGGGTCGGCCTCGATTACAAGGACCTGCCCCGGGACGTGCGCCGCGGCTCCACGCTGCTGCTGGACGACGGCCGCATCCAGATGTGGGTGGAGAAAGTCGAAGGCGCCGAGATCATCTGCAAGGTGACCCAGGGCGGCGTGCTGTCCAACAACAAGGGCATCAACCAGCAGGGGGGCGGCCTTTCCGCGGCGGCCCTGACCGAGAAGGACATGGAGGACATCAAGACGGCGGCGGCCCTCAAGGCCGACTACATCGCGGTGTCCTTTCCCCGCGACGCCAGCGACATGCTGCTGGCCCGCCGCCTGATGCAGGCCGCCGGCGGCAAGAGCCTGCTGGTGGCGAAGATTGAGCGCGCCGAAGCCATCGTCAATCTGGAAGAAATTCTCGACGCCACCGACGCCATCATGGTGGCCCGGGGCGATCTCGGCGTGGAAGTGGGCGACGCTGCCGTGCCGGCGCTGCAGAAGCGCATGATCCGCGAGGCCCGCAACAAGAACAAGCTGGTGATCACCGCCACCCAGATGATGGAATCCATGATCACCAACCCCATCCCCACTCGTGCCGAGGTGTCCGACGTCGCCAACGCGGTGATCGACGGCACCGATGCGGTGATGCTGTCGGCCGAAACCGCCGCCGGCCAGTACCCGGTGGAAACGGTGGAAGCCATGAACCGGGTCTGCATCGAGGCGGAAAAGGAGCGGGAGTCGTCCTTCACCGACTACCGGCTGAGCCAGGAATTCAACCATATCGACGAATCCATCGCCATGGCGACCATGTTCACCGCCTATCACCTGAACGTGAAGGCCATCGCCGCCATGACCCAGACCGGCTCCACCGCCCTGTGGATGTCCCGCCTCGGCGCCGACGTGCCGATCTACGCCTTGACGCCGGAAGTGGAAACTCGTAGAAAGGTAACCCTGTTCCGCGGCGTGTATCCGATCAACTTCAAGCCCAACACCAACGACAGCGAACAGGTCCTCAAGGAGGGCGTGGACGAATTGCGTCGTCGCGGCGCGGTGCGGGACGGTGATCTGATCATCCTGACCATCGGCGAACCGGTGGGCAAGTCCGGCGGTACCAACACCATGAAAATCGTCCGGGTGGGCTCTGACCAGCCCCTTATCAAGTAACCTTGTCTGAATCAACTGGAGGAACCATGCTCGTTTCTATGCGTCAATTGCTCGACCACGCCGCTGAGCACGGCTACGGCCTGCCCGCGTTCAACGTCAACAACCTGGAGCAGGTCCAGGCCATCATGGAGGCCGCTGCCGAGTGCGACGCGCCCGTGATCATGCAGGGCTCCGCCGGTGCCCGCAAATACGCCGGCGAAGCCTACCTGCGCCACCTGATTTCCGCCGCCATCGAAGCCCACCCCAACATTCCCGTGGTGATGCACCAGGACCACGGCGCGAGCCCCGCCGTGTGCATCCAGGCCATCCGTTCCGGCTTCTCCTCCGTGATGATGGACGGCTCCCTGCTGGCTGACGGCAAGACCCCGTCCAGCTTCGACTACAACGTGGACGTGACCCGCAAAGTGGTTGAAATGTCCCACGCCGTCGGCGTCTCCGTGGAAGGCGAACTGGGCTGCCTCGGTTCCCTGGAATCCGGCCACGGCGAGAAGGAAGACGGCCACGGCGCCGAGGGTGAATTGTCCCATGACCAGCTGCTGACCGACCCCAACGAGGCCGCCGAATTCGTCAAGGCCACCAATCTGGATGCCCTGGCCATCGCCATCGGCACTTCCCACGGCGCCTACAAGTTCACCAGCAAGCCCACCGGCGCCATCCTGCGCATCGACCGCATCAAGGAAATCCATGCCCGCATCCCCAGCGTGCACCTGGTGATGCACGGTTCTTCCTCCGTGCCCCAGGACTGGCTGGAAATCATCAACAACTACGGCGGCGACATGGGCCAGACCTACGGCGTGCCCGTGGAAGAGATCGTGGAAGGCATCAAGCACGGCGTGCGCAAGGTGAACATCGACACCGACCTGCGCATGGCTTCCACCGGCGCCATCCGCAAGTACCTGGCGGAGAACAAGAAGGACTTCGATCCCCGCAAGTACTACACCGCCGCCAAGAAGGCCATGAAGGATATCTGCAAGGCACGCTACGAAGCTTTCGGCGCTGCCGGCATGGCCTCCAAGATCAAGCCCATCTCCCTCGACGACATGGCCGCCCGCTATGCCAAGGGCGAGCTGAACGCCGTGGTGAAGTAATCCCTCCATTAGGGAGTGGAATGAAGAAGGGAACCGCAAGGTTCCCTTTTTTTATGGCGCGCCGCCCGGCTTCTACCACCGCGATTGGAGTTGGGCTATCCTGCAATAGGCGCGAACGCCGAGAGGAGGAAGGCATGAACGGATGGAAGAAGGGCATCGTGCTGTCGCTGGTTTGCCTACTGACAGCGTGCATGCCACCGGCGGCAACACTGGATCGGCGTACGGACGGGGATTGGGTGGCGGAACGCAGCTCGACGTGGTATCAGGAAAAAGACGAGTATGGCCGCTGGGTATGGCAGGAAAGGATAAGCTACACCACGTATTTCAAGGGAACCGCCGTCTCCCGGGAGGCCTATAACGGGACGAGCGGAAAACCCATATTGTCCGAATGGCTGCGCCCCCCTCCTGAAATGGCGGGAACCATGGCCGGAAAAGCTGAGCCGATGCTCTATTATCAAAGCCTTGTCGCCTGGGATCTCAAGCGGAACGAGGCCCTGTGGCCCTCCGTCGGCAGGTCGGGGGACTCGCAAAAGGAGCGTTGCGGCAGCAGTGCCGCCTGCCTGGCCATGGACGAGAAAATTAGCTTGGACAGAAACCGGCTCGACCTCATGCAACGCGAACAGCGCAACATGAGCCAATGGCCGCGGCCGAATGCCTCGCAAGTCAGGCAAGCCATCCTGCCCGCGACGGAGAGCCGAAAGCCGGCGGCCAGTCTCGAAAGCGTTTCCCCGGCGTTGCCCGCCATCCAGCAGCCGACGATCACGCCGCAGCCGGGCACGTATCCTGCGCCCGGCTATCATGTTCCTTGAGCAAGGGGGGGCAATGAAGACACATTACGGCAAGGGAGTCCTGGCGGTGGTGCTGATGCTACTCACGGTGGCATCGGTCATGGCGGGAGACCGTCAGCAATTGCAGCTCAAGGGGGAAAATGCCTTCGGTTTTACCCTGGAAACCGTGGACCGGAGCACGCTTGCCTTGGGGGTGGGTAAAACTTCCCTGGTGTTCGGCGACGGCGAGGCGGTCCGGGTGGGAGACAGCGTGTTTTGGGAGTTTCGTTTCCGCCGTTTCTTGCAGGAGGGGCAGAGTCGGACGGACGCCAAACCCCTGGCCATCGTCCGCCTGACGACGGATGGCCTCGGCAGGCTGCGTCAGGCCGAGTACGCCTTGACGGGCAATCAGGTGGCGGGGATTCCCGCCGACAGTCCGGCTTACGGCACCCTGGGGCTGATGGGCGAGGCCCTGGTCAATGGCTTGTACGAATTGCCCGGCGGCGAGGTCGGGGAGGGGGACGTCATGGCTCAAATGGGAGACTCCCTGGCGCGGGCAACGGGGGTGTTGCTGCGCTTGGGGGCGTTGCCGCCCGCCAATCTGCCGGTCAAGGCTGAGGCTTACGTGAACCGTGGCGGGCGACCGGCCATGAAGGGCAGCTTCAAGGGCGAGTGGGTCTTCCCCTTGGGTAGCGACAGGGTTTCCCTGAAGCCGGAGGGGGAATTGGTGCTGGACCGGGAATCGGGTTTGCCCCTCGAATTGTCTTTCCACATCGGCAGTTCCGCCGGGGATGTGAATTTCCGCTACCGTTTGAGCTTGCAGCCCAAAGTCCAGGCTGGAGGAAGCGTCAGCCGTTGACACGGCTTAGCGGGCTGCCGTCATCAACAGGCGCGCTTCCTGAAGCAGAAAATCATGGAAGGCCTGGGCGGCGTGAGACAGGCGCTTGCCTTTGCGGTAAACCACGTACCAATGGCGCAGGATGGGAAAATCCACCACGTCCAATATCGCCAGCCGACCCGTTTCCAGCTCGAGGCCGACGGTATGCAGGGATACCACGGCCAGCCCCATGCCGGCGGCAACCGCCTGCTTCACCGCTTCGGTGGTGCTCATTTCCATGCCATGGGGCGGCGCGATGCCGTGCTGGGTGAAAATGCGTTCCATGGCGATACGGGTGCCGGAGCCTTTCTCTCGCACCAGAAAGGTTTCCCCCCCCAGGCGTTCCACGGGGATGGCTTTCTCCGGCACCAAGGGGTGGCTGGGCGAGGCGATGACCACCAGCGGGTTGTCGAGAAAAGGCTCCGCCACCGACTCCGCCTCTTCCGGCGGCTGGCCCATGATGCCCAGGTCCATTTCGTTGTCGGCCAGCTGCTTGAGGAGTTTTTCCCGGTTGGCCACGTCCAGGTTGACGGTGATGTCCGGAAAGCGCTGGCAGAACACGGACAGCAACTGGGGAATGAAGTAGTTGGCGTTGCTCACCATGGAGATCACCAGCTTGCCCCGCTTCATGCCACGCAATGCTTCCAGCACGCTCTCCGCCTCGGCCAGCTGGCGACCGATTTCCCGGCTGTAGTGGAACATTTCCCGCCCGGCGTCGGTGAGATAAATTTTTTTCCCCAACTGCTCGAAGAGGGGGAGACCGATGCTTTCTTCCAGCTGCTTCACCTGCATGGAAACGGCGGGCTGGGACAGGTGCAGTTCTCCCGCCGCCCGGGTGTAGCTGCCGAGGCGAGCGACGGATTCGAAGACTTTGAGCTGGCGGAGGGTCAAATGAAGCATAAGCTCAAGCTTATCATAACAATCAGAATAATTGAGTATGATTTATGCGATGTCCGGGCTATAGTGCTTCAACTCCTCCGGAGCCAAGAGAAGCCGGGCCGCCGAAAGAGGACACAAATTTAACATGCAGGGGATTCCGCGAAAGCCCTCAACCATTTCGCGGCAAATTAAAACAGGAGAGAAACCATGGATCAATCCGCACGTTACGCTGATTTGAGCCTCAAGGAAGAGGATCTTATCAAGGGTGGCAAGCACATTCTGTGCGCCTACAAAATGAAGCCCGCCAGTGGCCACGGCTTCCTGGAAGTCGCCGCCCACTTCGCCGCCGAGTCCTCCACCGGCACCAACGTCGAAGTGTGCACCACCGATGAGTTCACCAAGGGCGTTGACGCGCTGGTGTACTACATCGATGAAGCCACCGAGGAAATGCGCATCGCCTATCCGCTGGAGCTGTTCGACCGCAACGTGATCGACGGTCGCATGATGATGGTCTCCTTCCTGACGCTGACCATCGGCAACAACCAGGGCATGGGCGACTGCGAATACGCCAAGATGTACGACTTCTACATGCCGGAAGAGGCCATCCGTCAGTTCGACTGCCCGGCCGTGAACATTGAGGAGATGTGGCGCATCCTCGGCCGCCCGGTCAAGGACGGCGGCTATATCTCCGGTACCATCATCAAGCCGAAACTGGGCTTGCGCCCCGAGCCTTTTGCCAAGGCGGCTTACCAGTTCTGGCTGGGTGGCGACTTCATCAAGAACGATGAGCCCCAGGGCAACCAGGTGTTCGCTCCGGTGAAGAAGACCATCCCCCTGGTGTACGACGCAATGAAGCGCGCCATGGACGAAACCGGCCAGGCCAAGCTGTTCTCCATGAACATCACCGCGGACGACCACTATGAAATGATGGCTCGCGCCGACTTCGCCCTGGAGACCTTCGGCCCGGACGCCAACAAGCTGGCCTTCCTGGTCGACGGCTACGTGGGCGGCCCCGGCATGGTGACCACCGCCCGCCGCCAGTACCCCAACCAGTTCCTGCACTACCACCGCGCCGGTCACGGCGCCGTAACCTCCAAGCAGTCCAAGCGCGGCTACACCGCCTTCGTGCTGGCCAAGATGGCCCGCCTGCAAGGCGCCTCCGGTATCCACGTCGGTACCATGGGCTACGGCAAGATGGAAGGCGAGGGCGACGACAAGATCATCGCCTACATGATCGAGCGCGACGAGTGCCAGGGCCCGGTCTACTACCAGAAATGGTACGGCGTAAAGGCCACCACTCCGATCATCTCCGGCGGCATGAACGCTCTGCGTCTGCCCGGCTTCTTCCAGAACCTCGGCCACGGCAACGTGATCAACACCGCTGGTGGCGGCTCCTACGGCCACATCGACAGCCCTGCTGCCGGTGCCATCTCCCTGCGCCAAGCCTACGAGTGCTGGAAGGCCGGTGCCGACCCCATCGAATGGGCCAAGGAGCACAAGGAATTCGCCCGCGCTTTCGAGTCCTTCCCCCACGATGCCGACAAGCTGTTCCCCGGCTGGCGCGAAAAGCTGGGCGTGCACAAGTAATCGATACCTCTGCAGTACCCTTCTCTACCCCTGCTCGGCAGGGGTTTTTTTTGTCCGCGTAACATAAATAAGCTAAATATTATGATTTTGATAAAAAACCCTGACTAGTTATTATGGAAATACTGAGTATGATGCTAGGGCATGCAGGAGAAGCCTGCCCGTCGCACCAGCCGAGGAAAAAGACATGACGACCCATATCGAGCAGTACAAAGTCCACAAGGAACCTTATTACCAGCCCCAAGGCAACGAAGTGGCCCTCTACGAGGCCGCTTACCGCAATCGTCTGCCGGTGATGGTGAAGGGGCCCACGGGCTGCGGAAAATCCCGCTTCGTCGAATACATGGCGTGGAAATTGGGCAAGCCCCTCATCACCGTGGCATGCAACGAGGACATGACCGCCTCCGACCTGGTGGGGCGCTATCTCCTCGACGCCAACGGCACCCGCTGGCTGGACGGCCCCCTTGCCACCGCCGCCCGCATTGGCGCCATCTGCTACCTGGACGAGGTGGTCGAGGCGCGCCAGGACACCACCGTGGTGATCCATCCCCTCACCGACCATCGCCGCACCCTGCCCCTGGACAAGAAGGGCGAGTTGATCGAGGCCCACCCCGATTTTCAGCTGGTGATTTCCTACAACCCCGGCTACCAGTCCCTGATGAAGGATCTCAAGCAGTCCACCAAGCAGCGCTTCGCCGCCTTCGATTTCGACTATCCCGCGCCGGAACTGGAGACGAGCATCCTGGCCAAGGAGACGGGCCTCGACGTCGCCGTCGCCGCCAAGCTGGTGAAGATCGGCCAGACGGCCCGCAATCTCAAGGGCCACGGCCTCGATGAGGGCATCTCCACCCGTCTGCTGGTGTACGCCGCCACTCTCATCAAGGACGGCATCGAGCCGCGGGAGGCCTGTCGCATGGCCCTGTCGCGCCCCATCACCGACGACGCCGATATCCGCGAGACTCTGGACCACGCCATCGACACGACCTTCGCCTGACGGGCAACGGTTTTCTCCTCGCTTGGTCGGGGAAGGCGGCATCGGGTGCCGAGGATTTGAGTAAAAGCGCGATTTTCCTTCCCCGCCTCAACCGGGCGGGGAAGGGGCAGGATGAACATGACCGAGACAACCACCGAATACGAACACCCCTTGATGAAGGGTTACCGCGAGCAGTTGAACTGCGGCTTCGCCCAGGTCGGGGAGGTCTTCGAGGACTGCATGGCGGAAGCCCTGACGGTGCTTTCCAGGGAAGGCCTCGCCGCCTACCTGGACAATGCCCGCTTCCTGTGCAAGATGGGGCGGGGCGCCGAGCCGGTGCTGGCTTTCCTGGAGGAGTGGCCGTCGGTGGCCAAGGCCCTGGGAGAAGAGGCCCTGGGGCCGGTGATGACGGCTATCCAGGCCATGCACAAATCCCCCAACGGCAAGGCCATCACGCCCTTCATCCAGACCCTGGCGCCGGTGGCACGTCGCCTGCATTCCCTGGAACCGTTGGAGCGCTACCTCGATATCGCCCTGGACCTGATGGCCCGCACCACCGGCTCCATCCACGGCCACCATACCACTTTCCCCAGCCCCGGCCTGCCCGAGTTCTTTCAGCAGGCGCCGTTCCTGTTCAACCAGCTGTCCATGGCTGGGGTACGCAACTGGGTGGAATACGGCATTTGCAACTACCGTACCCACCCCGAGCGCCAGGCCGAATACTTCGCCCTCAAGTCCGCCGACAGCCGGGCGGTGCTGCAGCGGGAGCGCCACGGCGTGCTGTTCGCCGACGTGGAGCGCAAGCTGGACCTTTACCTGCGTGGCCTGTGGCAGGAGACCGAGCAGCTGGTGCCGTATTCCACGGCCTTCGATGAGTTGCGCAAGCCCATTCCCTACTACGACAGGCTGGGCATGCGGGTTCCGGACGTGTTCGACAGCACCAACGGCGTCAAGGGCATTGACCGCTACCGGGCCGTGCTGGCCCACATGGTTGGGCATCGACGCTGGACCACCCAGGTCATCGCCGACAACTATAGCCCCTTGCAGCGCATGGCGGTGGAGTTTTTCGAGGACTGCCGCGTCGAAATCTTGCTCTGCCGCGAATATCCGGGGCTGCGGGATATCTTCCTGGCCCTGCATCCCCATCCGGGCGAGGACGATTGCGACCCGGAAACCCAGTCCTGCCTGCGCCACCGCCTGACCATGCTTTCCCGCGCCTTGCTGGACGAAAACCACGGCTACAGGAACCCGGTCATCCTCGAGTTCGCCCAGCGTTTTCACGAGATACTGGCCCAGGGAGAGAGTTCGACCCGCGAGATCGCCGACCTGGCCTTGTCCTTCTCCGCCCGCACCCGCCGCCAGAGCGACCAGTACGCCAACGTTCATTTCGACAACACCGTCATCGACTACCGCGACGACAACCGCCACCTGTGGCAGTACATCGAGGACAGCGACGACGAGGATTTCTTCGATGACCCGGACAAGAAGCAGAAGAAGGAAGCCGAGGTCCAGACCTTGCCGCCAAGGCATTATCCCGAGTGGGACTACAACAGCCAGACCTATCGCCCCGACTGGGTCAGCCTTTACGAGCACCTCCATCCCAAGGGCAACGCCGCCGACATCGACCGCCTGCTGCAGAAGAACGATGCCCTGGCCAAGCGCCTCAAGCGCATCCTCGATCTTCTCAAGCCCCAGGACAAGGTGCGCATCCGCTATCAGGAGGAGGGGAGCGAGCTGGACCTGGACGTGGCCATCCGCTCCCTCATCGACTTCAAGAGCGGCGCCACGCCCGACCCCCGCATCAACATGAGCCACCGCACCAGCGGCCGCAACATCGCGGTGAGCCTGGTGCTGGACCTGTCCGAGTCCCTGAACGAGAAAGTGGCGGGTTCCGAGCAGACCATCCTGGAGCTGTCCCAGGAGGCGGTGTCGCTCCTGGCCTGGGCCATCGAGCGCCTGGGGGATCCCTTCGCCATTTCGGGCTTCCATTCCAACACTCGCCACGATGTGCGTTTCATGCACATCAAGGGCTACAGCGAGGGCTTCAGCGACGAGGTCAAGGCCCGCCTGGCCGCCATGGAAGCGGGCTATTCCACCCGCATGGGGGCGGCCATGCGCCATGCCGCCCACTACCTGGAGTCGCGCCCCGCCGACAAGAAACTCATGCTTATTCTCACCGATGGCCAGCCCGCCGACGTGGACGTCCAGGACGAAAGGCTGCTGATCGAAGATGCCCGCCGCGCCGTGCGCGAACTGGATCAGAAGGGCATCTTCGCCTACTGCATCAACCTGGACCCCAAGGCCGATGAATATGTGGCCGACATCTTCGGCCGCCAGTACACGGTGGTGGACAACATTCAACGCCTGCCGGAGAAACTGCCAGAACTCTTTATGGCGTTGACCAAGTAAGCTAACAGTTTCTCAGCGGAAGCCAACGCGAGCAGAGCGAACGTTAAGTCGCGGAGCGGCGGCCGTAACTAAGAGCCTATTTCAGTAGGTATCATACCCCGCGTTGTTGCGAGAAAGGGATGGCTGCGCGAAGCGCGGCGCAGCCAATGGTTATTCCATTGGCAAGCCGTGCGACAAAGCAGACGCCCTTTCTCGCAGCAACCCGCAGGGCCGTAACCATTCGGGGCACATTGCGTTGTTGCTCGCCGCTTGTTTGGAATAGCCAAACGGCGCGGCTCGCGCCTAGCACTGTACCCCGAATGGTTATGGCGCAGGGTATGATACCTACTGAAATAGGCTCTAAAAGTTACCCGAGTTGTTCATGGACCTGACGAAGTAAGCGCCGCCATGGGGGCTGGACAGGGCGGTCGGGCTAACGGCGCTTGCCGGAAACTTCCTCTTCCAGGCGCATGATGGCCGCCACGATATCCCGGGAGACGGAAGAAAATTCCCGGCCGGTGGAGAGCAGCTCCTCGGCGCCGGTTTTGTCGCCGGCGACGACCTTGTTCACGATTTCAGCGGCGGTGCGGTGGAACTGGACATGTTTCGCCACCAGCTCCTGAAAAGTCGGCGAGTGGGCGAATTTTTTTCCTTCGTCCTGAATCCAGCGACCCAGCTCGCAGCTTTCTTCCTGGCCGACGGTGTCAATGTCGAGGTCCTTTCCCCGGCCATCGATGAAGTTGCGCAGATGAATTTTCCATTTCAGGTGGCTGACGATGGCGTCGTCGAAATCCATGGTGTCCTCCACTGTTATCGTCGTCGTTGACGCGTCCTGAACTGAACGTTTCTTTGATTACAGCTTAGCCTAAAAAACCGGTGATTCCCGGAGGGCGGTAGGGGAAACGAAAGCCATCTCCAGTTGGAGGAATTGGCGCTGACGGCTCCCTCGCCATGCTGTGCAACCGCCGCTATTTTGAAGCGGCGCTGTTCAAGGAAATCGGGCGCTGCAAGCGCTACGGCGGCGGATTTGCGATGGTGTTGCCGGGTCTGGGTCACTTCAAACCCATTAACGATACGCATGGCCATGGCGCGGGGGGCGCGGTGTTGCGCCAAGTGGGCGTGATGGTGGCGTCCCATGTGCGGGAAAACGATTTGCCGGCCCGCATTGGCGGCGACGAGTTCTTCGTCCTGTTGCCGTCCACTGACCGCCAGGGGGGCTGATGCTGGTATCCAAGCTGAGAAACCTGCTGGGGCAGTCCCCTGCCCATTGGGAGGGGATGACCCTCGATATCGGCTTCAGCGCGGGAGTGGCTGTCTATCCCGAGGATGGCGAAGTGCCGGAGGCTTTGGTACGCGCGGCCGACCTGCGCATGTACGAGGACAAGCAGCTGCGCCACGGCAGGGAACGCGCCGCCTGACGAGAAGGGGGTGCGATTTCCTTGCCAGGGGGTAAAATGACAGTCCGCCCCGCTGAATAAGGAGACATTCCGTGCTTGCTGCGTTTCCGAAATCGCTTACTCTCGCCGCCCTGGTTTGCCTGGCGGTCCTTTTCGTGGCGCCCGCCCATGCCGACGAGGCAATGACGGGGGACAGACTGGTGCGCCAGTTGTGGGGCAGCCTGCACCAGGGCAACCACGACGGGGTGGAGGCCATGCTGGCCCCTGCTTTTCAGGCGGTGCACGAGGGCGGGGTCCGGGACCGGGCGCAGGAAATCGCCTACCTGCGCGGCATGAAGGTCAACGAATATTCCCTGAGCAATATTGTCGCCACCGGGGGCGATTCCCTCTACGTGGTGTCCTATCGCCTGACCCTGAAAGGCAGTCTCAACGGGCGTCCCCTGGTTATCAACGGCGCGCCTCGTCTGTCGGTTTTCTCCAGGGAGGGGGATGTCTGGCACTGGACGGCCCACGCCAATTTGGCGGGCCGTCGCTAGCCTTCGTACAATGACGGCCTGGAAAAGGATGGAGAAAACATGAAAATCGCATTCATCGGCGGCGGCAACATGGCCGGCGCCCTCATCGGCGGCCTCACCGGCAAGGGGTATTCCGCTGCCGACATCCGCGTGGTGGAAATCACCCCCGAGGCCCGGGAGCGTCTCCAGACCCGCTTCGGCGTAGCGGTCTACGCGGACATGGCGCCCGCCGTGGCCGGCGTCGCCGTGGTGGTGCTGGCGGTAAAGCCCCAGCAGCTCTATCCGGTGGTGAAACAGCTGGCCCCCCTGCTGGACGGTCAACTGGTCCTGTCCATCGCCGCCGGGGTGCGGGCCAGCGACATTTCCCGCTGGCTGGGGGGCTACCCCAAGGTGGCGCGCGCCATGCCCAACACCCCCTCCATGGTGAGCGCCGGCATCAGCGGCCTCTTCGCCATGCCGGGCCTGAGCGAGGCGGAGCGGCGGGAGGCCCAGTCCATCCTCGACGCCGTCGGCATGACCCTGTGGCTGCACAACGAATCCCAGATGGACGCCGTTACCGCCGTATCCGGCAGCGGTCCGGCCTATGTTTTCTACTACATGCAGGCCCTGCAGGAAGCGGCGCAGGAGTTGGGCTTCTCCAGCGAGGAGGCTCGCACCCTGGCCCTGGAAACCTTCGTCGGCGCCTGCAAGCTGGCGGCGGACAGCGGCGAGGATTTCTCCCTGCTGCGGGCCAAAGTCACCTCCAAGGGCGGCACCACGGAACGGGCCATTCTCTCCAAGGAAGCCGCCGGGGTGCGGGCCGCCATCGTCGACGGGGTGAAGGCGGCCTACGCCCGCTCGGCGGAATTGGCGGAAGAACTCGGCAAGGCGGAGTAGACCATGCTTTCCAACGCCCTGCAGTTCATCGTCGAAACGGTTTTCAACCTCTTCGCCATCGCCCTGCTGCTGCGCTTCCTGCTGCAATGGCTGCGGGCCTCTTTCCGCAATCCCTTTTCCCAGTTTCTGGTGGCCCTGACCAATTTCCTGGTGCTGCCCCTGCGCAAGGTGATTCCCGGCCTCGGGGGGCTGGACTGGGCCTCCCTCTTCGCCGCCTGGCTGGTGGAGCTGGTGATGCTGCTGCTGGTGCTGCTGGTGGGAGGGTTCCCCCTGGCCGTCGCCGGTTTCGGCGTTTTTCCCGGCATCGCCCTGTGGGCGGTGGTTAAACTGGTTTCCCTGGGGGTGTACGTTTTCATGGGGGCGGTGCTGATCCAGGCCCTGCTGTCCTGGGTCAATCCCTATTCCCCCATCGCCCCGCTCCTCTATGCCCTGTCCGAACCCCTGTTGCGCCCGGTGCGCAAGATGCTGCCGCCCGTCGGCGGGGTGGACCTGTCGCCTCTGGTGGTTCTGCTGGTCCTGCAGCTGGTGCTGATGCTGCCGGTGGCGTGGCTGGAAATGGCGGTGCTGGGAATGTTCCGTTGAGCTGGCAGCGTTACGACGAGAAAAGGCAGGTGCTGAGCCTCAGCCTCTACATCCAGCCCGGCGCCAAACGCACCGAGGTGGCGGGTCTCCACGGCGAGGCCCTGAAAATCCGCGTCGCCGCCCCGCCGGTGGATGGGGCCGCCAACGAGGCGCTGATCGATTTCCTGAAAAAGACCTTCGGCGTCCCCGCTGCCAGCGTCACCTTGAAGCACGGCGCCAGCGGGCGCAGCAAGGTGGTGGAGATTGCCGCGCCGACCCAATCCGCCGATATTCTGCTCAAAACCTGATTATGGACTGGCATTCACTACTTTCTCCCCGCCGACTGGGCAAAGCTGCGGCAGATGCCGAAAGTGGCGTTCGCACGGGCTTTCAGCGGGATTTCGATCGTATCGTCTATTCTTCGGCCTTTCGCCGTCTGCAGGACAAGACACAGGTATTTCCCCTTTCCCAGAGCGACTACGTGCGCACCCGGCTGACCCATAGCCTGGAGGCGGCCAGCGTCGGACGGTTCCTCGGGGCCATTGTCGGCGAGGAGATTATCGCTCGCCATCATCTCAAGGAGGTGGCGTCCGCCGACGTGGGGGCCATTCTCGCCGCGGCGTGCCTGGCCCACGATATCGGCAATCCACCCTTTGGCCACATGGGCGAGGCGGCGATTCAGGAGTGGTTCGCCAACACCGGGTTGGGGCGCCAGGTGCTGGAAAAGCTGCCCGAGGCCCAGCGCGGCGATTTTCTCGAATTCGAGGGCAACGCCCAGGGGTTCCGCCTCGTCACGCGTCTGCAAAGCCCGGACAACCTGGGGGGGATGCAGCTCACCTGCGCCACCCTGGCGGCGTTCACCAAGTATCCCTGCGCATCTTCCCGCCGGCGGGATGGACGCATCGCCACCAAGAAATTCGGCTTCTTCGCGCCCGAGCGGGGCTTCTTCGAGCAGGTGGCGGCGGAAACCGGCCTGCTTGCGCTTGCCGACGGTGCCTGGGCGCGCCATCCCCTGGCCTTCCTCATGGAGGCGGCAGACGATATTTGCTACACCATTGTCGACCTGGAAGACGGTTTCCGCGTCGGACTGCTGGACTTCGACGAGGTGGCGACGCCCATGCGGGAAGCGATCGCCGACCCGCAGCTGGACTCCCGCCTTGCCGGTTTCCGCGACGATAAGGAGCGTATCGAGTACTTGCGGGCCCGGGCCATCAACCAGGTGGCCAACCAGGTGGCGCGGGCCTTCCTCGATTACGAAGGGGAGCTTCTCGACGGTTCCTTCCGCGGCGAATTGCTGGACGAAATTCCCGCCAAGGACGCGGTGGCGAAGATGAAGGCGCTGGGCCATGGCCGCGTCTACGTTGCCGAGCAGGTTCTGGAGATCGAGGCGGCGGGCTTTCGTGTCCTGGGCGGATTGCTGCAGTACTTCGTCGAGGCCGTGGAGGAAATGGCGGCCAGCGCCAAGCCCAGCCTGAGCGCAAAAACCCTCGTGCGCCTGCTGCCGAAACAATTCCTCGCTGCGGACGGCCGGCCGGACCCCGATCCCTACACGCGGTTGATCCAGCTTACCGACTTCGTTTCCGGGATGACGGATTCCTACGCTGTTTCCTTGTACAAGAAGCTGACCGGCATTTCTCTCCCGGGATGGTAAATGGCCTACGACCGAGACTTGGGGGAGAGCAGCCCGCGCCGGCTGGTCTTCAAGCTGGTGATGCTGGTGCTGTTTTCCGCCGTGGCGCTGCTGGGCGTGGGACCCCCGAGCATCCCGTTCATTGCGGGGTTCATCGGCCTGGCGTTCGCGGTGGAATTTTTCGCGATCTGCTTCTTTGGTTGTTCCACCGTCTGCCCCCGGTCCTATCTTCGCAGCGTGGGCGAGCACCGCCTGTACAGCTACTGCGGCAGCGATGTCCGGGTTCTCGGAAAGTTGCCGAAAGAGGCGTGGTTCAGCGAAAGCGATATCCTGGCGGCCCTTATGCTTGCTCCACCGCCTGCCCTGGGCCGTTTTTCCGCCACGGAGCGGGTGAAACGGGGCGGCGGTTGGTATTTGTCAGCCCCGGGGGTGGAGCGGCTGCTGCGCTATTACGTCAAACCCGAGGAGGCTTCCCGTTTCCGCAGCTGGCTTCAGCGGGACGTGTTCCTGGAAAAGGTGGCGCGCTGACCCCGGCCGGACGGCGCGGAATACTCCAAAGCGACTAGGCACATCGGCCGATTATCCCCGTCGCGGCGGCGGACTATCATGCCATGATGGCCCGTGAACTCCTCCCCACCTACTGCGCCCTGTGCATTTCACGCTGCGGCTGCCTGGCCACGGTGGAGGACGGGCGCTTGCTGGCCGTGGCCCCCGACCCCGATCACCCCACCGGCCGCGCGCTGTGCATCAAGGCCAAGGCCGCCCCGGATCTGGTATCCCACCCCGCCCGATTGACCACCCCCCTGCTGCGCACCCGGCCGAAAGGCCAGGGGGACCCCGGCTGGCGCCCCATCGGCTGGGACGAGGCCCTGTCCCTGGCGGGCGAGCGCTTGCCGGCGATAGGCCCCGGCGCGACGGCCTTCGCCGTGGCCACCCCCAGCGGCACCGCCGTCGCCGACAGTTTTGCCTGGATACACCGCCTCGCCCATGTATGGGGCAGCCCCAACCTGGTGTTCGCCACCGAGAACTGCAACTGGCACCGGGATTTCAGCCCCGCCCTGACCTGGGGAACGGGCCTCGGCATGCCGGATTACGCCCGGAGCCGCACCATCCTGCTGTGGGGGAGCAACCCCGCCGCTACCTGGCTGGCCCATGCGGAGCGCATTCGTGCCGCCCAGCAGCGGGGAGCGCAACTCATCGTCGTCGACCCGCGTAAAAGCGGCCTGGCCAACGGTGCCGACCTCTGGCTGCCGATTCGGCCGGGGACGGACGGCGCCCTGGCCCTGGGCTTGATTCACCTCTTGCTTGAGGAAGGCGGGGCGGACCTGGATTTCCTGCGCCGCCACTCCGATGCCTTTGCCCCCGCTCCGGACGGCGGCGGCACAGTGCTCGAGCGCCTGGCCGAACAGGCGGGAGCATGGCCGCCGGAGCGTGTCGCCGCCGTCACCGGCGTGGCGGAGGAGTCGCTGCGCCAGGCCGCCGCGCTGCTGGGGGGGGAGAGGCCGGTGGCCCTCTACGCCTGGACGGGAACCTGCCAACAGGAACAGGCGACAGCCACCACACGGGCGATCAACATCCTCTACGCCCTGACCGGCAGCCTGGGGCAGCCGGGGGGAAACCGCTGGTTTCCCAAGCCCCGGCTGAACGACGTGGCGGCCTTCGACCAAGTCGACGCGGCTATCCGGCAGCGCACCCTGGGGATGGGGGAACGTCCCCTGGGACCGCCTTCCCGGGGCTGGATTACCAGCCGCGACCTGTTCCGCGCCGTCGCCACCGGGGACCCTTACCCCATCCGGGCGCTGGTGGCCTTCGGGGGGAATTTCCTCGTGTCCAAACCCGCCACGCGCCATGCCGAGGAGGCCCTGGCCAAGCTGGAATTCTTCGTCCAGACCGAATTGTTCGAAACGCCCAGCGCCCGCTGGGCGGACCTGTTGCTGCCCGCCTCCTCCTGTTGGGAGCGGGAGGGGTTGCAGGCGGGATTCATGGTGGACGAGGCCGCCGAGGCCCATGTCCAGCTGCGTCCCGCCGTGGCGAAGCCGCCGGGGGAGGCGCGCTCCGATACGGCCATCGTTTTTGGCCTCGCCGGCGCCCTGGGACTCGGCAGGGCCTTCTTCGGCGGCGACCCGGAAGCCGGCCTGGCCCATGTCCTGGCCCCTTCCGGTCTCGATGCGGCAAGGCTGCGGGCCAATCGCCGGGGGCTTTCCGCTCCCCATCTGAGCCAGGAGCCGGCTGTCCCGCCCGTCACGCTGTGGTCGGAAGCCCTGGCCGCCCTGGGCGGCGAGGCCTTGCCGGACTGGCGGCCGCCGCAGGTCTCCCCAGGGCTGCCTTTTGTTCTGACCTGCGGCAAGACGCCGGCCTATTGCCATAGCCAGTTCCGCCAGATCGACAGTTTGCGGCGGCGCCAGCCCGAGCCCGTGGCGGAGCTGGCCCCCGATGTGGCGGCGGTCAGGGGAATCGGCGCCGGGGAAAAGGTGATCGTCCGCACGGCCTTCGGCGCGGTGCATTACCTGGCGGAAATCAATCCGCGGCTCGCCGCCGGCACGGTTTGGGCCCACTACGGTTGGTGGCGCGAGGGCGAGGCGGTCAATTACAACGCCGCCATGGACGGTGAATGCTTCGACGGCACCTCCGGCAGCAACGCCCTGCGCGGTGTGGCCTGCGATGTGGTGGCGCTGAGGGAGTGACCTCCGCCTACATCAGCACGATGTCGTAGCGCTCCTGGGTGTAGGTGCTTTCCACTTGCAGGGAGATGGGCTTGCCGATGAATTCGGACAGCTGGGCCAGGTTCTGGGATTCCTCGTCGAGGAAGAGGTCGATCACCTGCTGGGAGGCGAGGATGCGGTACTCCCGGGCGTTGAACTGGCGGGCTTCCCGCAGCAATTCCCGGAGAATTTCGTAGCACACGGTCTGGGCGGTTTTCAGTACGCCCCGCCCCTGGCACACGGGGCAGGGTTCGCACAGGATGTGCTCCAGACTCTCCCGGGTGCGCTTGCGGGTCATTTCCACCAGTCCCAGGGCGGAGAAACCGTTGACCGTGACTCGCGTGCGGTCCTTGGATAGGGCCCGTTTGAGCTCCTCCAGCACATGGCCGCGGTGCTCCGGGTTGTCCATGTCGATGAAGTCGATGATGATGATGCCGCCCAGGTTGCGCAGGCGCAACTGGTGGGCGATGGTCTGGGCGGCCTCCAGGTTGGTCTTGAAGATGGTGTCGTCGAAGTTGCGGCCGCCGACGAAGCCGCCGGTGTTGACGTCGATGGTGGTGAGGGCCTCGGTCTGGTCCATGATCAGGTAACCGCCGGACTTCAGCTCCACTTTCCGCGACAGGCCGCGCTCGATTTCCTCCTCCACGCCGTGAAGGTCGAACAGGGGACGCTCGCCGGCGTAGTGCTCGATCTTGACCACCACGTTGTTGATGTACTGGCGGGCGAACTCCTGCATCTTGGCGAAGGTTTCCCGGGAGTCCACCAGCACCCGCTTCGTGTCGTCGGTGATGAAATCCCGCAGTACCCGCAGGGGCAGGCTCAGGTCCTGGTAGAGCAGGGTCTTGGGCGGTGCGGCGCGGGCGGCTTCGGTGATGTTGGCCCACAACTTGCGCAGGTATTCGATGTCCGCCGCCAGTTCCTCGTCGGAGGCGCCCTCCGCCACGGTGCGGATGATATAGCCGCCCTTCTCGTCGGTGGGCAGCAGCTCCTGCAATTTATTGCGCAGCATGTCCCGCTCGCCCTCGTCCTCGATGCGCTGGGAAATGCCGATATGGGATTCCTGGGGCAGGTAGACCAGGAAGCGGCCGGCGAAGCTGACCTGGGTCGAAAGCCTTGCCCCCTTTGTGCCGATGGGGTCCTTGAAGACCTGCACCATCAGGCTCTGGCCTTCGTGGAGGAGACGCTCGATGGGCTTGGGTTCGCCGTTGGCGGCGGGCTGCCAGATGTCCGCCACGTGCAGGAAGGCGGCGCGGTCGAGGCCGATGTCGACGAAGGCGGACTGCATGCCGGGCAGCACCCGGCACACCTTGCCAAGGTAGATGTTGCCCACCAGACCCCGGGCGCTTTCCCGCTCGATGTGCAGTTCCTGGGCGGCGCCCTGTTCCATCACCGCGACGCGGGTTTCCTGGGGGGTGACGTTGATGAGGATTTCGTTACTCATTGAAGCGTACCTTGAAATGGTCCAGCAGTTGCGCCGTCTCGAACAGGGGTAGGCCCATCACGCCGGTGTAGCTGCCCGACAGATTGGCGATGAAGGCCGCCGCCCGCCCCTGGATGCCGTAGGCGCCGGCCTTGTCCATGGGTTCGCCGCTGGCGACGTAGCGGCGGATGTCCTCGTCGTCGAGAGGGCGGAATTCCACGTCGGAGACCGAGGTGCGGAGTTCGGTTCGTTCCTCGTAGGTCATCGCCACGCTGGTAATGACCCGATGCCGCCGTCCGGACAGGCGCCGCAGAATGGCGACGGCGTCGTCCCGGTCGGCGGGCTTGCCGAAAATCTCTCCCTCCAGGGTGACGGTGGTGTCTGCGCCCAGGGTGGGACGCCGCGGCAGGCCGCGCTCGGTCATGCGCTGCCAGCCGGCCTTCGCCTTGGCGACGGCGATGCGTTGGGCGTATTGGAGCGGGTCCTCCTCGGGGAAGGGGGTTTCGTCCACGTCCTCGGGCCGGCCCGGCGCGCTGCGCAGCAGCAGCACCTCGGCGGCGACGCCGATCTGCTTCAGCAGCTCCCGCCGGCGGGGGGACTGGGATACCAG
>JBFXHL010000043.1:0-19712 GCA_050177075.1 Sulfuricellaceae bacterium
GCCGCCTACAACGAGACCGCCGTCGAGGACCGGGACATCTGCGAGCGCATGCAGGACGGCCGCGCCGCGCTGTGGGCCCAGGGCATCAGCGAAGTGGGGCCCTACCAGGAGCCCACCGAGATCGGCATGGAGCACTTCCACCGCTTCCTGCGGCGGCAGATCGGTGCCCATCTGTGAAAGGACGAAGGATGAGGGATGACGGATGAAGGAAAGGCCCCGGGGCCGCGCCGTTTTTCATCCTTCGTCCTTAAGCCTTCATTCTTGCCCTTCAAGGGCGCCCTGTGGATGGTGGCGGCGGGGCTGCTGTTCAGCCTGATGGGGGTTTTCGTCAAGCTGGGGGCCCAGCGGTTCTCCACCGCCGAACTGGTGTTTTACCGTTCCCTTTTCGGCCTCGTCACCATTTTCGTCATCGCCCGCCTGCGGGGCGGTCGGCTGGGCACACGCCACTGGCGTCCCCATCTGTGGCGGGGGCTGTCGGGGTTCACAGCCCTGATGCTGTTCTTTTATGGCCTCAGCCACCTTCCCCTGGGGACGGCGATGACGCTGAATTACACCTCCCCCCTGTTTCTCGCCTTCCTGACCGTGCTGGCCCTCGGCGAACGGCCCCCCTGGCCCTTGGTGGCGGCCATTCTCGTCGGCTTCGTCGGCGTCGCCCTGCTGCTGCAGCCCAGCTTCGCGCGGGGGCAGCTGCAAGCCGGCCTGATGGGACTGGCGTCGGGTTTTTTCGCCGCCATTGCTTATCTCAACGTGAAGAACCTGGGCAAGATCGGCGAGCCCTCCTATCGGGTGGTGTTCTACTTCACGCTGATTTCTTCCGTCGGTGGCGGGGCGTGGATGGCGCTGCAGGAATTCCATCCGGTCGACTGGGGGAGCGCGGGCCTGTTGGTGGTCCTGGGAGCGACCGCCACCCTGGCGCAGCTGGCCATGACCCAGGCCTATGCCGAGGGAGAGACCTTGACCGTGGGGAGCTTGGCCTATAGCACGGTCGTGTTCTCCGCCCTCCTCGGCATGCTGGTGTGGGGCGAAATGCCCCGCCCGGCAAGCTGGTTGGGCATGGGGATGGTCATCGCCGCCGGCATCATCGGCGTGCGCTTCGCGCCTCCCCCAGCGTCGCGGGCCTGAGCGGGCGTTTGCCGCCCGGAATGAAGTCGCCTATAGTATTTCCCGCCGCCATGCATTTTTTCGAGGAACAGAACAATGATTACCGTAGAGCACAAGAACGACCTGATTATCGCTGCCGCATTCGGCGAATTCACCCTGGCGGATTACAAGGAATTCGAGCAGGCGGTGCTCAGCCTGCCCAAGGGGGAGCGCAAGCCGAATCTGCTCGTCGACCTCAGCGACATGGCGGGATTTACCCTCGACGTGGCGTGGGAAGACATCAAGTTCGGCCGCGAGCACGGCAACGATTTCGGCCGCGTGGCCGTGGTGACGGGCAGCCGCTGGCTGGCGTGGGCGGCGTGGCTGTCCAGGGCCTTCGTGGACAGCGAGATCCAGGTGTTCGAGGACGTCAATCTGGCCGAGGATTGGGTCGCGTCCCACTGAGCTTTCCCAGGGACTGAACCTGGCCCATGCGGCTGGTCGTGGGGCTTGGCTCCCAAGCCCTGTTTGTTGGTGTACGATGTGACGATATAGCGGTTAAAAAAATAAAACGCCCCCTAAGGCGGACAAGAATATCTGCAAGCTGGAGGTTGATGGAATGTCTGACAAGGGCCAAAGGAAATGACCAGTCGAGCCCCGGAGGATGTGATCAAGATCATGATCGTGGACGATCATCCCATCGTCCGTCAGGGGATCGCGCTGCTGTTCGATTCGCAGGACGACATGCGCGCCGTCTGCGAGGCGGGGTCCGGTGAAGAGGCCCTGGCGAGCCTGACCCGCAGCGACGGCGCCTGCGCCGACCTGATGGTGGTGGACCTGTCCCTCGAGGGCATGTCGGGCCTGGATTTGATCAAGGCGGTTCGATCGCGTTTTCCCGAAATGCCCATGCTCGTCATGTCCATGCACGATGAATCCTTCTACGCCGAGCGGGTTTTGCGCGCCGGCGCGCGGGGCTACATCATGAAGCAGGAGGCGACGGAGAAAATCCTCACCGCCGTGCGCCAGATACTGCGGGGCGGGATATACGTCAGCGACAAGATGCAGACCCGCATGCTGCAGCGCCTGGTGGACAGCCGTGGGGAACAGGTCGAGACGCCCCTGTCCGCCCTTTCCGACCGGGAGCTGGAAGTGCTGCGCCTGATCGGCCGCGGCCTGTCCACGGGGGAAATCGCCCGCGATCTCCACCGCAGCGTCAAGACCGTGGAGGCCCACCGGGCCAACATCAAGGAAAAACTGAACCTCAAGAACGCCGCCGAACTGGTGCGCTATGCCATCCAGTGGGTGGAGCAGGGCGAGTAGCCGCCGAATTGATTTGTCATATTTCTAGGGGAAACGCCTAGCGCATGTTTAGGGGTTCGCCTAGGCCGCTTTCGGCGTTCCGCCGATCCTTTTTCTTTTTCTGTTCTGGTTTAATCGGAACCGTGGGGGTCCCCGAATTGAGCTGATCGGGTCGCTTCTCCCCCACGCAGATTTCCATCCTCCAAAAGTGGAACTTGGGCGCCTCGTGCGCCCGCTTTTTTTACGGCGATTTGTCCCGGGGGGCGAACGAAAGGGCAAAGATGGTTGAGGCGTCGAGCGACAGCGCTTACTGCGTGGCCAATCTGCTGGTGGACGCCCGGGGGGGCGGCATTCTCCAGGCCCATCTCTCCGCCAGGCTTTTCTGCGGCTATAGCGTGACAACCTTGCAGGCCATGAACGTGGCGGAACTGTTCGGCCAGTCCGTGGCGGATATCCTTCATGCGGCGGCGCAAGACCCGGATCGCCACAACGTCATCCCCTTGAACGCCAAGACCGCCTCGGGTCATCTGTGCCCGGTCCAGGCCCATGCCGACCGCGCGTCCCCCGACGGCACCTTCTCCCTCGCCGTGTTCGAAAACCGCGCCGACAAGCATAGGGAAAACTACGTATAGTATTGATGTATATCGTATTTTTACCAATTTCGGCTTTACCCGCCTGGCTTGAACGGGTAACATAGGCGAAAAACGAACTTTCCCTATAAGGCTTGCGGGGGACGGGAAAGGGCAATCTCGCCAAAAAAGAGGAGCAATAAAGCGCGTTAGGAGGGGTGAGGCATGAAAATCAACTTGCCGGTGACGGGCAAAGAACGTCCGTTCGAGCATGGAACCATCGTTTCGAAGACCGACCTCAAGGGCCTGATTACCTACGCCAACGATGCCTTCGTGGAGATGAGCGGTTTCACCTGCGAGGAGCTGATCGGCAAAAACCACAATATCGTCCGCCATCCCGACATGCCCGCCGCCGCCTTCGCCTGGCTGTGGGACACCGTCAAGCAGGGCAAGCCCTGGCGGGGCGTCGTCAAGAACCGTTGCAAGAACGGCGACCATTATTGGGTCGAGGCCTTCGTCGTGCCGGTGAGCAAGAACGGTCAGATCGTCGAGTACATGTCGGTGCGCAGCCCCGCCAGCCGGGAACAGATCGCGGCGGCGGAAGCCCTGTACAAGGAGCTCAATGCCGGCAAGTCCTTGCCCCGTCCCAGCATCCTCAAGAAACTGACCGTCAAGCGCGGGGTGCAATTCCTCGCCCTGCTCAACGCCCTGGTGCTGACCGCCAGCGCCGTGCTGGGTTTCAGCGGGCACCACGGCCTCAACGCCGTGTTGGTGGGGGCCGCCGTGCTGGTATCGATAATTGCCGGCCTGTCCATTTCCTCCGTCATCGACCGCGGCCTCGGCCGCATCGTCCGCGTCTTCCAGCGCATCGGCGAAGGGCATCTGGACAACCGCCTGGAGATCGACGGCGAGGACGAACCGGGACAGGTGCTGGCGGCCCTGGCGGCGATGCAGGTGCACATCAAGGTGATCCTGGACGAGGTCAAGCAGGCCTCGGAAACCATCGCCAACAGCAGCAACCAATTGAAGGCCCAGGTTTCCCGCGTCCTGGAGCAGGCCCAGTCCCAGAGCCAGCAGGTGAGGCACGCCGCCGGCGCCATGGAAGAGATGAGCGTGGCCATCAAGGATGTGTCCGACAGCGCCAGGGAGGCCGCGGCGGCGGCCAGCGAGACCCATGCCGTGGTGGAACAGGGCAACCAGCAGATGGCCCGCAGCATGGAGGCCACGGGGCGGGTGGTGGAGGCGGTCCAGGCCTCCGGCGCCTCCATCGGTGAGCTCAACCAGTCCATCCAGCGCATCGGCACCATCACCCAGTCCATCAAGGAGATCGCCGACCAGACCAACCTGCTGGCGCTCAACGCCGCCATCGAGGCGGCGCGGGCAGGCGAACAGGGACGGGGTTTCGCGGTGGTGGCCGACGAGGTGCGCAAGCTGGCGGAGCGCACGGCCGCCAGCACGGCCGATATCACCAACATGGTGGAGAGCATCAACGCCACCACCGGCGCGGCCGTGAACGCCATGGAGCTGGCGGTCCAGGAAGTGCAGGAAGGCGTGGCGCTGATCCAGGCCAGCAACAGTAGTCTGGAGGAAATCCGCCGGGCGTCCGACCGGGTGATGGCCATGGCTCAGCGCATCGCCGAGGCCTCCACCCAGCAGTCGGCGGCGGGCGAGGAGATTTCCGCCGACATGGGCGGGATCGCCGCCCTGACCGAGCAGGCCAGCGAAAGCATCCGCGAGGTGGGCGATACCACGGCCGCCTTGGTGGGGGTGGCCAAGAATCTGGAAACCCTGGTGCAGCATTTCGACGGGCAGGCAAAAGCCCAGAACTAATTCTGGGCGATCCGATCCCTGGTCGTATGTTGACAACAAAAACAACTGCCGGACCCTTGGATGCCGTGATGGCGGCCTGCCGCAAGGTGGACCAAGCCGACTCCCAGGATGCGCTGATTGAGCAACTGATTCCCTTGGCCTCGACGGCAGTGGGCGGCCATAAGGCAGCCCTCGTTGCCCTGGTGGAACAGGAGGCGGTCAATCCGCGCATTCTTCATGGCGACGGCCGATTTGCCCTGGCCATCGAACAGCCCATTCCCGAAGAGAAAATCCTGGAGCGGGTGAGAGACGCGCTGGCGGCAGGGGACAGTATCGTGGCGCCCGATTATGCGGTGCTCCATGTCC
The DNA here is from genome assembly GCA_050177075.1 of Sulfuricellaceae bacterium. Lineage (GTDB taxonomy): Bacteria > Pseudomonadota > Gammaproteobacteria > Burkholderiales > UBA9220 > UBA2239. The sequence goes on from JBFXHL010000043.1 coordinate 5,124, forward strand.
AGCACCCGGCCCGGTTTTCCCTCCTGATCTACCTGGAACTGGCCCAGCCCCTGGAAGAGGAAAGGGCGCGTCTGCTGCCGTTTTTTACCGACCGGGCCAATGGCGCCCTGGCCGCCCTCCACTACGCCAAGCTGTCGGAGCGGACCACCCGGGCGACGGTGGCCGCCCTGGCCAGCCTTGCGGAGCACAAGGACCACAACACCGGCGAGCACATCCTGCGGGTGGCGCGGATGGCGGATGAAATGGTCCACGTGCTGGAGGAGATGGGGGCCTACCCGGACCAGATCACGCCCGAGTTCAAACGCTTCGTCGGCACCGCCAGCATCCTCCACGACGTGGGCAAGGTGGCGATTCCGGATCGCATTCTGCAGAAACCCGCCGCCCTGGACCCGGAGGAATGGGAGGTGGTGCGCAGCCATACCTTCCACGGCAAGAAGGTGCTGGACAAGGTGAACCTGATCCTGGAAAGCGGCAACTACCTCATCGATCTCGCCGGCGAGGTGGCGCTGACCCACCACGAGCACTTCAGCGGCGAGGGCTACCCCTTCGGCCTGGTCGGCCAGCATATTCCCCTCGCCTCCCGCATTGTCGCCCTGGTTGACGTGTTCGACGCCCTCACCTCGCGCCGCCCCTACAAGCCCGCCTGGCCGGAGGAGGAGGCCGTGGATTACATCCGCCAACGCGCCGGCGAGCAGTTCGACCCCATTTTGGTGGAGGCCTTTCTCAAGGTGATGGCATACCGCCGGGAAACCCTGGTGGCGGACTGGACGGATCGGCTCTCCGTCAACGTGGAACTGCTCGACGAGGACCACCAGCGGCTCATCGGCCTCATCAACCAACTGGCCATGTCGGAGCGCATCGGCAACCGGCGCATCGTCGAAAGCGTTCTCGACGAGCTGGTGAACTACACCGTCGAACACTTCCGGCGGGAGGAGGCGCTGATGGCGGAACGGGGCTACGCCAAGCTGGAGAGGCATATGCGCCAGCACGCGGTATTCGCCGAGACCGTCAACGACATCCGCTGGCAATACCTGCACGGCCTGCGTTCCAACATCAACCAGAAGGTGCTGCGCTTTCTCATGAACTGGCTGCAGACCCATATCTACAAGGAAGACCGCAGCGTTTTCGTCGCCGCCGTGCCGGCGGCGTGAGCGAGACTTACTTGGGAATCGGGATGGGCAGGAAAACGGCCGTCGCCACGCTCTGGGCCACATGGACGATGGAGCGGTTGGTTTTCTCGGCGATGATTTTCGCCAGGGTGTCCTGACCGGCGATCATCTTGCCGAACTCCCGTTCGAAACTGAGGTTCTTAACCGGCCCTTCCGCCTCGTTGCTGAGAAGGAACGGTTCCCCCCGGGAATTGCGGGTGTTGGCCAGCTTCCAGGCGGCGATTTCCAGGTTGCGGGCGCTGTTGTAGAGCTTCTGGGGGTCCAGGTCGTCAGTGAGGAAGAATTCGGTCTTGTTGCCGTAGGAGGCCAGCAGCATTTCCTTCAGGCCGAAGCAGAAGGCCAGCACCCGGTCGCCGCTGTAATTGTCGTCGAAGGCGAGGTAAATCGCGTCGCTGCCCCGGCGTCCGTCGAGGACGAGATACTTGCGCGGCACGCCGTCGAAAAGCCTGGCCGCGGCGGCGTCGGCGCTGGCCTGGCCGCTCTTGCGCCATTCCTTGGGGTTGCGCTTGTAGAGTTTCTCCGTCAGTAGGCGCAGGGAATCGAGCACCGCCTTCTGGTGCACTTCCGACACCATGTCCACGTCGCTCTTGGCGATGTAGTCGAGGCGGAAATCTCGGCCGAGGGGCTTGCCGCCGGGGGCGGCGCAGCCGGGCAGCAGGAGCAGAGACAGCAGCAGGAGCGGCAGGCGTTTTCCCATCCGGCCAGTATACCGGAAGCCATTCCCTGGGGTATCCTTTCCCCATGGCCATCCGAATCAAGCGCCGCGTCCGTCTTGCCGCCCTCCTCGCGGCGTTGCCCCTGGCCTCCTGCAGCGTCAGCCAGGTGGTAACCGTAGCCCGCAGCGGCAGCCCCGAGCAGGCCCTGGCCAACCTGGCGCGGCAGCGGGTGCAGTCCTACGAAACCAACCCCTTGCTCCTGGTGCGCGACGCCGAGCGCGTCAAGCAGGCTTTCGACCATCTCGTGGCCGTTCTGCAAGCCAAGGCCGGCAAGCAATGGGGCCAGCGGGACGTGGCCCTGCCGAGCCGCAAGCAATACGTCAAATACACCCAGAACTACCTCAGTCGGGCGGTGGTGGATTTCGACCGCGGCACGGTGACGGTGGAGACGGTGGACCAGGCCGACCCGGACAGGAGCCTGGCCAACGCCATCGTCACCACCCTCCTCACCCCCGACGATCCCCGGGCAGTGGACATGTATTCCGACAAGACCGTGCGCCTGTCAGGCAAGCCCTATCTTTACGGCCTGGTGGACGACCGGGAGGGCCAACCCATCGCCACCGTCTACCGGGCCGAGCGTTACGCCCGCTACCTGCTGCAGCGCGACAAGCGCTTCCGCCCGGCCCAGGACGGCAGCGGCAAACGGGTGACCTACGTCCAGTTCGCCATGGTGCCCGACCACGTCAACCTCAGCGCTCAACGCTACGCCCGCTGGGTGGACGAAAACGCCCGCCGCTTCGGCGTCAGCAAGAGCCTGATCTACGGCATCATGGAAACGGAGAGCGCCTTCAACCCCTTCGCCGTCAGCGCGGCGCCGGCCTACGGCCTGATGCAGTTGGTGCCCGCCACCGGCGGGCGCGACGCCTACCGCAAGGTGAAGGGGGAAGACCTGATACCCAGCAGCGGTTATCTTTTCGACCCCGCCAACAACATCGAGCTCGGCACCGCCTACCTCGCCATGCTGGACGGCGATTACCTCGACGGCGTCCGCGACCCCCTCAGCCGCGAGTACTGCGTCATCGCCGCCTACAACGGCGGCACCGGCAACGTGCTGGCCACCTTCTCCCGGGACCGGGACGAGGCCCTGCGCATCATCAACCGCCTGTCGCCGGCCGAGGTTTACCAGCGGCTGCGGACCGAGCATCCCCGGGCGGAGACGCGGCGCTATCTGGACAAGGTGCTGGGGGCGCGCAAGGATTTCATCAACACCTGACCGGGAGCCCTAGAGCAGGCCCCGTTCGGCGAAGGAGTAAGCGCTGCCGCCGCCGACGATGAAATGGTCGAGGACGTTCACTTCCACCAGGGCCAGGGCCTGTTTCAGGGCGTCGGTGAGATGGCGGTCGGCGCCGCTGGGTTCGGCCACCCCCGACGGGTGATTGTGGGCGAAGATCACGCCCGCCGCGTTGTGGTGCAGGGCGCGCTTGACCACTTCCCGCGGATGGACGCTGGTCTGGGTGAGGGAACCGGCGAACAGCTCCTCCTCGGCGAGGATGCGGTTCTGGGCATCGAGGAAGAGGGCGAGAAAAATTTCCCGGGGGCGATTCTCCAGCTTCAGCCGCAGGTAGTCCCTCACCGCCCGGGGCGAGGAAAGCGTGTCGCCCTGGCGCAGCTCCTCGGCCAGGGCACGGCGCGCCATTTCCACCACGGCCTGGAGCTGGGCGTACTTGGCCTCCCCCATCCCCGGCACCGCCGCGAAGGCCCGCAGATCGGCGGCGAAGAGCGCGTTGAGGCTGCCGAAGCGGGCGAGCAGTTCCCGCGCCAAATCCACCGCGCTTTTCCCCGTCACCCCCGTGCGCAGGAAGATGGCCAGCAGCTCCGCGTCCGATAGGGCGGTACTGCCCCTGGCGAGGAGTTTTTCCCGCGGACGCTCGTTTTCGGGCCAGTCGGTGATCGCCATGGTGCTCCTTGTTTTCTCCTCTGTAACGCTTATTAGCCTTGGGCTAAGGCTCTGAAATTTAGACTTTGTGAAGCAGTCAACACAACCCCTCCGAAGGGAGGAAGAGCGAGGGAGGGGTTTCACGGAGCAAGACTGAAGAACTGGCGAATCCGGCGCAGGATGTCCGTATGTTGTTGGGCCACGTGCTTGGCCTGGGCGGCGGCGTCCATCTCTTCCAGGCGCTGTTCCCGTTCCAGGGCGCGGGTGGCGAGAACCTTGGAAATTTCCTCGGCCAGGGACGGGCGGGAATGGAGGATGCCCTCGAAGGAGGCCTTGTCGAGGCGGTAGCATTCCACGTTGCTGCGGGCGACGACGGTGGAGGCCCGGGGGCTGCCGGTCATCAGGCCCATTTCGCCGAAGAAGCTGCCTTCCTGCAGGGTGGATATCCAGCGCTTCTCGCCTTCCGGCGTTTCCAGGAAAACGTCGACCTGGCCCTCGGTGAGGATGTACAGCCAGTGGGCCACCGCCCCTTGCCGGGTGAGGATTTCGCCCTGGGCGAAGGGGGCGTACACCAGTCTTTCGGCGATGGTGCCCAGTTCCTCGCGGCTGAGGGTGTTGAACAGCTCCACCTTTTCCAGCGCCGCCAGGCGGCGGGCCAGTTCACGCTGGCGCACCGCCAGTTCGTGCTTTTCGCTCTCCTTGACGATGTGGCGGCTTTCCTCGGGAGTGGCGAAACGGATGCCGGCCCGCTGGAAGGCGGTGAAAACATGGGCGCGGACGGCCGAATCGGTGGGGTCGTCCTGGGCCAGATCGGTGAGCCAGTAGCGCAGGGCGTAGCGGGCGTAATTCTTATCGAATTCCATCAGCACGCAGTTGGGGAGGGGGTCGCGGGCCGCGTTGGGAATGTCCGCGCCGCGCACGGCCTCCTCCGCGGTCTGGATAACTCGGAAGGGCGGCTCCTTCAAGTCGACGTTGAACCATATCCACCGTCGCCACTGCACCGGTTGACCGATGCGCTGGCCGAGGACGCTGAACTTGTTCTTCATCAACTGGCTGTTGGGGATGACCACCGTTTCCCAGTTGCGGGTCTCCACCACCGTGGAGCGCCAGCGGATGTCCACCACCCGTCCCACCACGTCGTCGGCCTTGATCCAGTCCCCCACCTCCACCGACTTGTCCAGTTGCAGGGCGATGCCGCCGAGGATGTTGCCCAGGGTGTCCTGCATGGAGAAGGCCACCACCGCCGTCACCACCGCCGAGGTGGTGACGATGCCCGACAGGTCCATGCCGGCGTAGCGCAGCCGCACCATGCCCCAGACAAAATAGGCGCCGAAGGTGACGATGTCCTCCGAGATGCGTGGGGCGTGGACGCCCAGGCGGAAAAGGATGAGGCGGAAGAGGAAGATGGCCCACAGGCGGATCAGGGCCACTCCCTGGATAAGGAAAAAAACCTCCCGCAGGGTGGCGGCCATGGCCGGCAGTTCCAGTTGGTGGAACAGGGTGCTGACCAGGGCGCCGATCAGGCTGGTGGCGAGGAACAGCAGGGAGTTGCGGATGTCCCGGCGTTCCGTGGGCAGCAGGCGGTAGGAGAGGGCGGTGATGGACAGGGTGACCACCAGCAGGGCCGGGAAGCTGTCCCAGCCGAAAAGACGCATCACGGCATGCCACAAGGCGATCGGGTCGGCGGTCATAAGGATTTGGCGGAGCGCAATTTTTTCCGTGTCGGAGGGCGTGTTACTTGTTAAAATCCCGGCTGGACTGACATCTCAAACATAGCCCATTATGAGCGACACGGTTAAGAAACGCGTCGTGCTCGGCATCACCGGCGGCATCGCGGCCTACAAGGCGGCGGAGCTGGCGCGGCTGATGATGAAGCGCGGCATGGACGTGCAGGTGGTGATGACCGATTCCGCCACCCGCTTCGTCGCCCCCCTCACTTTTCAGGCCCTCACCGGCAAGCCGGTGTTCACCGGCCTGTGGGACGACCGCATCGACAACGGCATGGCCCACGTGGAATTCACCCGGGGCGCCGACGCGGTGGTGGTGGCGCCGGCTTCCGCCGACTTCCTGGCCAAACTGGCCCAGGGGCGGGCGGACGACCTGCTCTCCACCCTGTGCCTGGCCCGAGACTGTCCGCTGATGGTGGCGCCGGCTATGAACCGGCAAATGTGGGACAACCCGGCCACCAAGCGCAACGTGGCCCAGTTGAAGCGCGATGGCGTGGCGGTGTTCGGCCCCGCCAGCGGCGAGCAGGCCTGCGGCGAGGAAGGCTTCGGCCGCATGGTGGAGCCGGAGGAGCTGCTGGCGGACGTCGAGGGCTATTTCCAGCCCAAGCTCCTGGCGGGGCGCAAGGTGCTGATCACCGCCGGGCCGACCTTCGAGGCCATCGACGCGGTGCGCGGCATCACCAACCGCAGCTCGGGCAAGATGGGCTACGCCGTGGCCCGGGCCGCCCTCGACGCGGGGGCGGAGGTGACCCTGATTTCCGGCCCCACCTGCCGCACCCCGCCGGCGGCCGCGAAGCTGGTGAAAGTAGTGAGCGCCCAGGACATGCTGACGGCGGTGAACGACCTGGTGGGGGAAACGGATATCTTCATCGGCGTGGCGGCCGTGGCCGACTACTACGTGCTCAATCCCAGCGAGCAGAAGATCAAGAAGGACGCCCACATCCTCACCCTGGAGCTGGCGCCCAACCCGGATATCCTGGCCAACGTGGTGAACCTGCCCAATCCGCCCTTCTGCGTCGGTTTCGCCGCCGAAAGCGAGAGTCTGTTCGAGTTCGCCGAGATCAAGCGCCATCGCAAGAAGCTACCGCTGCTGGCGGGCAATCTGGTGGAGGCCATCGATAGCGACGAATCGGAGCTGACCCTGTTCGATGACGAAGGCGCCCACCCTTTGTCGCGGGGGCCGAAAATCCAGCATGCCCGCCGCCTGATCGAGCACATCGCCAAGCTCTACGGCCGCCAGTCGGCCAGCGGAGAATGAGCCCAAGACCTTAAAGGCTGTACCGCCAAGGCGCCAGGAAATAAAATAGAGCGTTTTGCGGTGCCCGCTTGCTCAGCGAGGAAAGCCCGGTTTCACGGCTGGGATCACATTTAACTGCACACTAAAACTAGAGGTTGTATCTTGGATAAGAACGATTTGATCATCCGCGTGGCGGGCGAGGGCGGGGAGGGGATTATCTCCACCGGCGACTTCATCACCCAGGCCTGCGCCCGTGCCGGTCTGGAGGTCTATACCTTCAAGACCTTCCCCGCCGAAATCAAGGGCGGCTATGCCATGTACCAGACCCGGGCCAGCGCCGCGCCCCTGTACTGCCAGGGAGACACTTTCGACGTGCTGTGCGCCTTCAACGGCGAGGCCTACGACCTGAACCGCAGCCGCCTGCTGCCCGGCACCGCTTTCGTCTACGACGGCCCCGGCGGCGATTTCGAGCCGGAGATTCCGGCCGGCGTCCATGGCTACGCCATTCCCATGACCAAGACCGCCAAGGAGATGGGCAACATCAAGGCCAAGAACATGGTGGCCCTGGGTGCCCTGTCCCAGCTGTTCAACATCCCCGAGCAGGCCCTGCGGGAGGTCATCACCGCCAAGTTCACCAAGAAGGGCACCACGGTGGTGGAGGGCAACCTCAACGCCTTCGCCAAAGGCCGCGAACTGGCCGCCGCCCTGCCCAAGACCGATCCCTGGAAGCTGGAAGCGCCGGAAAGCAAGCGCGACGTGGTGGTGATGTCGGGCAACGACGCTGTCGGCCTCGGTGCCCTGATTGCCGGCCTGGACTTCTTCTCCGCCTACCCCATCACGCCGGCCACGGAAATCGCCCGCTACGTGGCGCGCCACCTGCCCAAGCGGGGCGGCACCCTGATCCAGGCCGAGGACGAGATCGCGTCCGCCTCCCAAGTGGTGGGCGCCTCCTTTGCCGGCCAGAAGGCCATGCCCGCCACTTCCGGCCCGGGCCTGGCCCTGATGGGGGAGATGCTCGGCATGTCCTTCATGAGCGAGACCCCCTGCGTGATCGTCGACGTGCAGCGGGGCGGCCCCTCCACCGGCCTGCCCACCAAGCACGAGCAGTCCGACCTGTTCCTGGCGATCCACGGTTCCCACGGCGACTGCGGCCGCATCGTGTTGTCGGTGGAAGGCGTCGCCGACTGTATCGCCCTCACCGTGGAAGCCTTCAACCTGGCGGAGAAATACCAGTGCCCGGTGATCCTGCTGTCCGACGGTTCCCTGGCTTTCTCCACCCAGACCGTTCCCTACCCTGACCCCGCCAGCTTCAAGATCGTCTCCCGCAAGCGCTGGGACGGCCACGGCGAGTACAAGCGCTACGCCATCACCGACGATTTCATCTCCCCCATGGCTGACCCCGGTACTCCCGGCGGGATGCACATCGCCACCGGCCTGGAGCACGACGAGAGCGGCAACCCCAACTACAGCCCGGCCAACCACGAGGCCATGCAGGCCAAGCGCTTCCGCAAGCTGGACGGCGCGGTGAATGACTTCCCCCCGGCGGAGGTGGACGGCGAGGGCGAGGCCGACCTGGGCATCATCGCCTGGGGCAGCACCATCGGCGTGGTGCGGGAAGCCATCGCCCGCCTGCGGGCCGAGGGCGTTTCGGTCAAGGGCTTCTATCCCAAGCTGCTGTGGCCCATGCCGGTTGAGCAGTTCGAGGCCTTCGGCGCCGGCTGCCGCCGGGTGATGGTGGCGGAGGTGAACTTCCTCGGCCAGCTGGCCCACTTCATCCGCGCCGAGACCTCGCTGCGCCCCGAGTCCTACACCATCTGCGGCGGCCTGCCCTTCACGCCCGCCATGATCGTCGCCAAAGTTAAGGAGATGCTGGCATGAGCTGCGCCCAGACCCACCTGCACCAAGTCGCCCTCGAAACCAAGGACTACAAGACCGACGCCAAGCCCTTCTGGTGCCCGGGCTGCGGCGACCATGGCGTGCTCACCGCCATGTACAAGGCCCTGGCCGAGATTGGCGTGGACCCCAATTACCTGGTGAACATTTCCGGTATCGGCTGTTCCTCCCGCCTGCCCTACTTCGTCCGCTCCTACAAGATGCACACCCTCCACGGCCGCGCGGGCCCCGTGGCCACCGGCGTGCAGCTGGCCCGGCCCGATTTGGCGATCCTGGTCAACGGCGGCGACGGCGACGGCTTCTCCATCGGCGGCGGCCACATGCCCCACTTGGCACGGAAGAACGTCAATATGACCTACGTGCTGATGGATAACCGCATCTACGGCCTGACCAAGGGCCAGGTGTCCCCCACCTCCCAGCGCAAGATGAAGGCCTACACCACTCCCTACGGCGGCGTGGAGGAGCCCATGGACCCGGTGCTGTACATGCTGACCTACGGCGCCAGCTTCGTCGCCCAGTCCCTGGCCACCAACGTCAAGATGACCGCCCAACTGATCAAGGACGGCATGGAGCACAAGGGTTTCGCCTTTATCAGCGTGCTGAGCCAGTGCCCCACCTTCAACGTCATCGACGACGCCAAGTACTTCAAGGGCGCCGCCGAGGAGCTGCCGGCGGACCACGACGTGAGCAGCGTGGATGCCGCCATGCACGTGGTGAACGTGGGCCACGAGACCGGCCGCATCCCCGTGGGCCTGTTGTATCGCCAGGAACGTCCGACCCTGGACGAATACATGGCCGACCTGGTGAAGCAGGCTGGCGGCAGCCCGGATTACGATCTGCGCAAGATCATCGACCTCGCCCGCCCATGACGGAGAACGTTGCCAGCGGCCCGGCCGTGGAGCTGACCATCAATGGCCAGGCGGTCCGCGCCGAGGCGCACATGACCGTGGTGGAAGCGGCCTGGGCCAACGGCGTCCCCCGGGTTTCCGGGGTGGGCTGCCTGGAAGGGGTGTGCGGCTCCTGCCGCATCCTCTTGCGCCGCGGCAAGGAGGTGGGCGTCGCCCTGGCCTGCGAAACCCTGGTGGAGCCGGGGATCGAGGTGCTGTTCCTGCCGCCTCCCGCCGCGCCGCGCCACCAGTACGAATTGACGGACCTCAGCGACGGCTGGGACATCCAGGCCCGCTTCCAGGAAATCTTTCCCGAGGCGGCCCGCTGCCGCCGTTGCCATGGCTGCGTCCGTTCCTGTCCCAAGGGCATCGTGGTGGAGGAGGGGGTGGCCCTGGCCGTGGCGGGCCACTTCCGCGAAGCCGGAGAGGCCTTTTTCGAATGCGTGATGTGCGAGCTGTGCGACACGGCCTGTCCTGAGCAGATCGCCCCGGCCCACGTGGGATTGTTCTGCCGCCGGGTCACGGCCTTCTTCCACCTGCGGCCGCCCAACCTGATCAACCGCCTGGAGGAAATCCGCAAGGCGCCTCCCGGCGACGGCAAGGAAAAGCCATGACCAGCAGCTTGTCCTACCAGGCCGCCCTGGCGACGTATCGTGCCGGCGCCGACCCCGGGCCGCTGCCGGCGCCCATGGATCCGGACCGCTTGCTGTCCGCCTACCATCCCGACTACCTCCCGGGCAGCATGACCACCCTGGCGGTGGGGCCCAACGCCGGCGAGCAGTGCCAGCGGGAGCTGGCGGAGCTGCTCCAGGCGGAGGCCTACATCGACGAAGTGGACCTGGCCGGGGTGCCGGTCACGGACACCGACGTGCTGGTGATCGGCGGCGGCGGCGCCGGCTGCGCCGCCGCCCTGACCGCCGCCGAGAAGGGCGCCCGGGTACTGCTGGCGACCAAGCTGCGCCTCGGCGACAGCAACACGGTGATGGCCGAGGGCGGCATCCAGGCCGCCATCGAGCCTGGCGACAGCGCCCAGAAGCACATGCAGGACACCTTGCGGGCCGGCCACCACGCCGGCGACCCGGCCCTGGTGGCGGCCTTGGTCGGAGACGGCCCGGAGGTCATCCGCTGGCTGATCCGCCAGGGGATGCAGTTCGACCAGACCCCCTCCGGCGATCTTCATACCCGACCCGCCGGCGGCACCAGCGCCGCCCGGGTGGTGCACTGCCGCGACTATACCGGCCTGGAGATGATGCGGGTGCTGCGGGAGGCGGTAAGCCAGCACCGGGGGGTCGAAGTGTGGGAGCAGCATTCGGCGGTGGAGCTGCTGTCCAACGAAAGCGGCCAGAAGTGCGTGGGCGCCGTGCTGGCCTCCCGCACCGACCAGACCCTGCGCATCGTGCGCGCCCGGGCGGTGATCCTCGCCACCGGCGGCCTGGGGCGCCTGCACCTGAACGGTTTTCCCACCTCCAATCACCTGGGGGCCACCGGCGACGGGCTGGTGCTGGCCTACCGCATGGGGGCGAAGCTGTGCGAACTGGATTCCTTCCAGTACCACCCCACGGGCCTGGTCAATCCGCCGCTGCTCTCCGGCAAGCTGGTCACCGAGGGAATCCGGGCCGCCGGTGCCCTGTTGCTGAATGCCCAGGGCAAGCGCTTCGTGGACGAACTGCAGCCCCGGGACATCGTCAGCGCCGCCATCATCCGCGAGTGCCAGGAAGGTCGCGGCATTCACCCAGGCTCCGGAGGCGTCGGCGTGTGGCTCGATACCGCCCGTCTGGAGCGCAGCCAGCCGGGGTTGCTGGATCAGCAGTTTCCCAAGCTGCTGGCCCGCGCCCGTTTGGCCGGCATCGACCCGCGGACGGAGCCGATCCTGGTCTATCCCACCCTGCATTACCAGAACGGCGGCGCGGTGATTGATGCCCACGGCGCCACGACCGTCCCCGGGCTGTATGCGGCGGGGGAAGTGGCCGGGGGCATTCACGGGCGCAACCGCATCATGGGCAACGCCCTGCTGGAGATCATCGGCTTCGGCCGCCGGGCCGGCGCGGCGGCTGCCCTTTCGGGACATGACCGGGGGCCGAAGAAAATCACCCTGGAACACGTCAACCGTGCCCGCCGCGCCCTGGCCCTGGCCGGACTCCCTCTGGCACAGCGGGCGCCCCTGCTGTTTCCCGCCTATACGGCTCCGGGGAAAGACCTATGGAAATCTTGAACGCAAACCTGCTGCATCCCCGCTGGCGGGTGGGGGAGAACCTGCAACGCTGGCGGGACGCCGGTGGCGGGGAGGCGCTCGTGCAGGGGGCCAAGAATCCCGCCGCGATTCTCGCGGCGGTGAAAGACGCCGACCTACGTGGCCTGGGAGGCAGCGGCTTCCCGGTGTGGCGCAAGTGGGAGGCGGTGGCCAAGGCCCCGGCCGCCACGGATAAATACCTGGTGTGCAACGGCAACGAGGACGAGCCGGGCACCTACAAGGACCGCCTGCTGCTGGAGGAAACCCCCCACCAGGTGATCGAAGGGGCCGTGCTGGCGGCCTTGGCGGTGGGGGCCAACCGGGTGGTGTTCTACGTCAACCCGGACCTGAAGCGTTCCCTGGCCGCCCTGGAGCTGGCCCTGGGCCAATGGCAGGGTTCGGACATGCAGCAGTTGGCCAGCGACGCCTTGGGGCGTCCGCTGGTGCTGGAGCTGGTGCCCAGTTCCGGCCACTACATCGGCGGCGAGGAAACGGCGGCTCTGGAGTGGATCGAAGGGAAATTCCCTTTCCCGCGGGGCAAGCCGCCCTATCCGGCCGAGCATGGCGTCCACGGCTGCCCCACCCTGGTCAACAACGTGGAGACGCTGGCCAACGTGCCGGCCATCGTGCGCCACGGCGCCGCATGGTTCCGCGCCCAGGGCGCGGGCGGGGCGGGGGGAACCAAGCTCTATTCCCTCAGCGGCGACGTTCTCCACCCTGGCGTGTACGAACTGCCCATGGGCACCCCCCTGCGGGACCTGATTTTCGTCCACGGCGGCGGTCTGCTCTCGGGCAAGCCCATCAAGGCCGTGTTTACCGGCGGGCCGTCCAATACCCTGCTGACGCCGGAGGACCTGGACGTGGCCCTGGATTTCGACTCCTTGAAGGAACGGGGGGCGGCTCTGGGTACCGGCGCCATGATCGTGGTGTCGGAGGGGACCGGCATCGTCAAGCGGGTGGCGGAATACGTGCGTTTCTTCGCCCACTCCTCCTGCGGCCAATGCCCGTCCTGCAAAACCGGTACCGCCACCATCAGCCGCTTGCTGGATCGTATCGATACCGGGCAGGGGACGGAGGCGGATATGGCGACCCTGGAAACGCTTTGCGTCATGCTGCCGGGCAGCGGCCGCTGTCACCTGGTGAACGGCGTGGTGCAGCTGCTGGAGAGTTCCTTCCGCCATTTCCGCCAGGAATATCGCCAGGCGCTGAAGTGAGCGGCAGCGACGGTTTTCGCAAGAAACGCTAGAATGGCCTGATTTCGGAACAAGGGGAGAACCATGGCAACCATCGACATCAAGATTCTCGACGAACGGGTGAAGCACTGCCTGCCCGCCTATGCCACTCCCGGTTCCGCCGGTCTCGACCTGCGGGCCTGCGTCGAGCACGTCGTCACCCTCAATCCCGGCCAGACCGAGCTGATTCCGACCGGCATCGCCATCCACCTGGAGGATCCGGGGTTGGCCGCCATGATCCTGCCCCGCTCCGGCCTGGGCCATAAGCACGGCATCGTCCTGGGCAACCTGGTGGGGCTGATCGACTCCGACTACCAGGGGCAGATTTTCGTGTCGGTGTGGAACCGGGGCAAGACGCCCTTCCTCCTCAACCCCATGGAGCGCATCGCCCAGCTGGTGGTGGTGCCGGTGGTGCAGGTGGGGTTCAACGTGGTGGACGAGTTTCCCGAGAGTCACCGGGGGGAGGGCGGTTTTGGCAGCACCGGCAAGCACTGACTGGCGCGGCTGGCTGTTCGCCCTCGGGATGGCCTTGGCTGTCCCGGCAACGGCGGATGTGTTCAATCGCGAGGACGTGATCCTCGCTCCTGTTCCCGACCATTTTTCGGTCTGTTTCAACGGTTCCTGCAAGGAACTGTCCGTGGTGGGATTGAGCGCCGAGCAGTGGCGCCAGGTCAGGGAGACGTTCACGCCTCCGGCGCCCGATCCGGAGGCCGAGCGCAAGCAGATCGCCGCCGCCATCGCCCTGATGGAGCGCTTCGTCGGCAAGCTGACCGATACCGCCCACGACCTGGGGCGCAACGATGTCGGCAATCCGGGCGACAACTGGATGGATTGCATCGACGAATCCACCAATACCACCTCCTATCTCAAAATCTTCGCCGCCCAGGGCTTGCTGAAGTGGCACACGGTGCAGGATCGGCAGACCCGGGGCTGGTTTCTCTTCGGCTATCCCCACACCTCTGCGGTGATAAGGGATACGCAAAGCGGCCAGGAGTACGCGGTGGATTCCTGGTTTTATCCCAACGGCGTCGCGCCGGCCATCCTTCCGGTGGGGGTGTGGCACGACGGCTGGAATCCCCCGCCGACGCCCTGAAGGGGCTTGATATGTCGGGGTCATTGGTCTAACTTTTAGCTATTGCGTGTCGCAAAAAAGGCGGGCCGATGAAAGAACAAGAAACCCTGGCTGAACATCTTCGCCGGCAAGGTATCAGCCGACGCTCCTTCCTCAAGTTTTGCGTGGCCACCGCCTCCCTTCTCGGCCTGCCGCCGGGCATGGCGTCCGTGATGGCCGAAACCCTGGGCAAGGTCAGGCGCCCGTCGGTGATCTGGCTCTCCTTCCAAGAATGCACCGGCTGCACCGAATCCCTGACCCGCTCTCATTCCCCCACCCTGGAAAGCCTGCTGTTCGACTTCATCTCCCTCGACTATCACCACACCCTCCAGGCCGTCTCGGGCGAAGCGGCGGAGAAGGCGCGGGAAGAGGCGATGAAGGCCAATTACGGCAAATACCTGGTGCTGGTGGACGGCTCGGTCCCCCTGGGGGAGGGCGGGGCCTATTCCACCATCGCCTGGCGCACCAATCTGGAAATGCTCGAAGAGACGGCCAAGGGAGCGGCGGCCCT
>JBFXHL010000044.1:0-19624 GCA_050177075.1 Sulfuricellaceae bacterium
CATCCGCCGACTCCAGCAGATCGGCTTCAAAGTCCAGCTCGCTACAGCTTGACGAAGTATGTTTCATCCTAGTCCCCGTTCGTTACATGCAACATTCTACGGCATTGTTTTGTTACATGCAACGCCGCTGGCGTGCGCTTTCTTCGGCTAAAGGGGGAGGGGGCTGCTTTGATGCCTCATCACCAAGGCGCACGTCGCGACGCGCGAGTGATGGCGGTATGAAGCTAGCGCTTCCGCGTCAGCCGCGCGTAGAAAATCACCGAAACGAAGAACACCACGGAAAGGATGATTTCGGCCACCGCCAGGGTGGCGGAGAAGCCCTTGTCGCTCATGGCGCGGACGATGCCTTCCATGAAGTAGAGCAGGATCACCAGGGACGACCACTGGTAGGTGTAGCGCTTGCCCCGCAGGATGCCGAAAAGGGCGGCCAGCAGGGGGATCACCTTGAGCACCAGCATGGAGCCGCCGGGGCGCAGGGGGGCGAGCCACAGTTCCCAGGCCGTGCCGAGGAGGATGAGGGCGATGAGGCTGACGATGGCGCCCCAGTGGCACAGGGCGACCCGGTTCACGGATGGGCCTCTTTCGCCAGGGCGGTGAGCACCTTGCGGGCGTCCTCGCCGTTGAGCACGGGGTGGGGAAAGTCGAAGCGCAGCAGTTCGCCGTCGGCCCGGACGTCGAAGCCGTCGCTGTCGATGCCCACCATGGTGGCGTCGGTGCTGTCCATGCCATAGAAGTGGCGGCAGTAGGCGCGCAGGGCGTCGGCGTGGTCCCGGTTCATGTGGGCCAGGATGCCGTCCTCGATTTCCGCCATTTCACCCGCCTGGGGTTTTGCCGCCTCCGGGTCGATCCAGTAGATGTCGCCGAAGCCGCCGATGTAGCGCCACTGCTTGGGCTCGATGCGGTAGAAGAAGAAATCGTGGATGGCGAAGTACTGTTCGGCGTTGGGAAAGTAGCGCAGGTAGCGGGCCTTGAGGGCGTCGCTCGTGTCGATGCGGGCGGCGTCGCCGATCACCGTTAGGCGGGCGCTGGCCTGGAGGTCGGCGCTGGCTTCGTGGACCAGCAGGCTGACCCGGGGGTCGGCGTCGATGTTCTGGGTGTGCTGGGCCAGGGTGCTGATGAGGATGATGGGCCGCGCTTCCTCGTCCAGGATGTAGTCCACCACGGAGCCGAAGGGATAGCCGTCGAGGCGCTTGGACAGGGTGGCGAGGGCTCCGGCGTGGCGGGAGCGCAGCAGGGAGCGGGCTTGGGTGATGGTTTCCGGGCTGGGTGTCATGATGCGAGCTTGAGGGCGAGTTGAGCGAGGCGTTTTCCCTGGGCGAGGCAGAGTTTCTTTTCCGCTTCGGCGAGGGGTTGGTCGCTGGCCGGGCCGGCCAGGTGGCTGGCGCCGTAGGGAGTGCCGCCGGCGGTGGTGGCGATGAGTTCCGGTTCGGAGTAGGGCAGGCCCGCCAGCACCATGCCGTGGTGCAGCAGGGGCAGCATCATGGTCAGCAGGGTGGTCTCCTGGCCGCCGTGGAGGCTGGAGGTGGAGGTGAACACCGCGGCGGGCTTGCCCGCCAGGGCGCCTTTCAGCCACAGGCCGGAGGTGGTGTCGAGGAAGTATTTCATCGGCGCCGCCATGTTGCCGAAGCGGGTGGGGCTGCCGAGGGCGAGGCCGATGCATTCCTCCAGGTCCCGGTGCTCCACGTAGGGGGCGCCGGCGGCGGGGATGCTGTCCTCCACCGCTTCGCACACGGTGGATACTTCGGGCACGGTACGCAGGCGGGCGCTGGCGCCGGGCACCTGCTCGATGCCGCGGGCGATCAGGTGGGCCATTTCCTTTACCGCGCCGTGGCGGCTGTAGTAGAGGACGAGAATGTCTGCCATGGAAGCTCCGGGGGGATTTTGGCGCTATTATAAGTCCATGGCTTCATTGACCGAAAAAATTTCGTCCTACCTGGGGTTCGCCCGTTTCGTGGCGGAGCGCTTCTACGGCGACCGCTGCACCCAGGTGGCGGCCAGCCTCACCTACACCACGCTGCTGTCCCTGGTGCCCCTGATCACCATCGCCCTGACGGTATTTTCCGCTTTCCCGGTGTTCGAGGAGCTGATGATCCAGGTGAAGGTATTCCTTCTAACCACCTTGGTGCCGGAATCGGCGGGCAAGATCATCACCGTCTACATGCAGCAGTTCTCCGACAAGGCGGCGCGCCTCACCATGGTGGGCATCGCTTTCCTCGGCGTGACGGCCTTCATGCTGATGCACACCATCGAGCAGGCGTTCAACACCATCTGGCGGGTGCGCCGGCTCCGCCCCCTGCTGCAGCGCCTGCTCACCTTCTGGGCGCTGCTGACCCTCGGCCCCCTCCTGGCGGGCGCCAGCCTGTCCCTCACTTCCTACCTGGTGGGCCTGTCTTTCGGCTGGGCCAACCAGCCCGCCGTGGGGGTGACGGTGCTGAAGGCGGTACAGGTGTCGCTTACCGTCGTCGCCTTCGTGCTGCTTTATATCCTGGTGCCGAACCGCTTCGTTCCTTTTTCCCACGCCCTGGCGGGGGGCGTGCTGGCCGGCGGACTGTTCGAGGCGATGCGCCAGGGATTCGCCGTCTATGTTACGCATTTCCCCACCTACACCCTGGTCTACGGTGCCTTTGCCGCCGTGCCGATTTTTCTCCTGTGGATATATCTCTCCTGGCTGGTGGTGCTGATCGGGGCGGAGGTGGCGGCGACCCTGTCCTATTGGCGGGGAGGGGCATGGCGCGTGCGGGACGAGCCGGGGCGGCGCTTTTACGATGCCCTGAAAGTGCTGCGGGTCCTGTACGAGGCGCAGCACCAGGGAAATGCCGTGACCCTGCGCCATCTCCGGCGTCATATCGTCCTCAGCTTTGAGGACTTGGCGGAGGTCCTGGAGAGCCTGGCCGATATCCAAGTGGCGCAGCCGGTCCAGGGGGGAGGGTGGGTGGCCTCCCGGGAGGCGGACGAAGTGCGTGTCAGCGAAATCTTCCGCCGCTTCGTTATATCTCCCGAGGGGGCGGATGCCGGGCTGCCGCCCGCCCTGGCGGAAATGCTGCGGCGCTGCGAATTCGACGTCTCCCTCGGTGAACTGTTCGCCTCCCCTGCGGGGAAGGACCATTCCTAGACCGTGAAGAAGGAGTTCAAGATGAAAAAACTGTCTCTCCTGTTGTCCCTGATGCTGGCCATGGCGGCCGGCTCCGCCCTGGCCGACGCCGCCCCCGTCGGCGCCACCCAGACCAAGCAAACGGCGCAGCAGCGCCGCGCCGACATGCAGCAGCAGCGCGAAGAACGCCGCACGGAAGCCCGGCAGCGCAAGGAAGAGCGCAAAGCCCAGCGGGAGCAGTACCGGGAAGAGCACCGCGCCATGGAGGAAAAGCACAAGGAAGAACGCAAGGCCTTGCAGCAGAAGCAGCAGGAGGAGCGCAAAGCCTTCCGCGAAAAAGCCAAGGCCGGCCGCAGCAAGCAGAAGTGATCCGGTAAAATCCGGGGCGGGCGCGAGCCCGCCTTTTTTATGGGGAAGCCATGGAACGACGACGATACCTAAGCCTGCTGCTGGCGGCCCTGTGGCTGGCCGTGCTGTATGGCTGGCACCGCTGGGGGTTGCCGGCGCTCGCCCCGAGCGTGGCCGCCTTCCAGGTCAGCCACGGCGTCGGCTTCGCGCTCTTCACCGTTCTCCTCCTGGGGGCCCTGGCGCGGCTGCCGGCGACGCCCTATCCGCCGGTATGGCGGCTCCTGGCGGTGACGGGGGGCGCGGCGGCGGCCGGTGCCCAGGTGGGGCTGCTGGGCTTGCCCGGTGTGTTATTCTTTCCCCTCTGGGCGGCAGCCCTCATCGGCGTGGCGCTGGTTTCCCTGGCGACGCGCCTGTTGCCCCACCCATTGCTACGCTTTTGGTTGAATTTGGAGAAAGCTGCATGAAGTTTCTGGAACGGATTTTCGAAGGCGCCCTGTGGAACAGCCGCTTCGTCATCATTTTCGCCGTGGTCGCCAGCATGCTGGCGGCCTTCGCCATTTTCTACATCGCCACGGTGGACGTGGTGTATCTGATCGGCCACGTGGCCCATTACGCCGACCCGGGCCTGTCTGCCGAGGCGCGCAAGGCGATCCATGACGAAACCATCACCCACATCGTCGGCGTGGTGGACGGTTACCTCCTGGCCACGGTGATGGTGATTTTCTCCCTCGGCCTTTACGAGCTGTTCATCAGCGACATCGACGAAGCCCACGGCAGCCGGACCTCGAGCAAGATTCTGGTGATCAACAACCTGGACGACCTGAAGAACCGCCTCGCCAAGGTGATCCTGATGATCCTCATCGTCACCCTGTTCGAGCGCGCCATCAAGATAGAGATGGCCGGCCCCCTCGATATGCTGTATTTCGGCGGCAGCATCGCCCTCATCGGCCTCGCCCTCTACTTCACCCATGCCGCCGATACCCATGGCTCGGCGGGGCACGGCGAGGACGGTGGAAAACCCGGGGAATAGTCCATCCGTACCGCCTTGACGTGGGTTTGAGGCGGGGGCAATATTTTCCCGACAAGCACCCGGCGCAGACCGGGGACACGAGAACGGAATCGAGGAGAACGGAAATGAAGCGTCTGCTGTGGCTCTTGCTGTTGCTGCCGGTCCTGGCCTGGGGGGAAACCCGTTCCACGGACCAGTTCTTCGACCAGAAGATGGGGGATTTCAAGGCCGAGTTGGCCACCGCCAAGCAGGAGGGCAAGAAGGGCATCCTGCTGATGTACGAATTGGACGATTGCCCCTTCTGCCACCGCATGAAGCAGACGGTCCTCAATCAGGCCGAGGTGCAGGACTTTTACCGCAAGCATTTCCTGATTTTCACCATCGACACCAAGGGCGACACCGCCATGGTGGGCTTCAAGGGCAAGAACACCACCGAGAAGGCCTTTTCCTTCGACAACCGGGTGCGGGCCACGCCGGTCTTCGCCTTCTACGATCTCCAGGGCAACCAGATGACCCGCTACACCGGCGCCACCAAGGATGCCAAGGAGTTTCTGCTCCTGGGGCAATACGTGGTGGAGGATGCCTACAAGGCGATGCCCTTCGCCAAGTACAAGCAGCAAGCGAAATAAGCCATGACCTTCGCCGCCCGTTGTTCGGCGGGCTTGCTGCTGCTTTGCCTGGCGTTCTCGGCCCGGGCCGACGGGGATAGGCCCCTGACCCTGGCCGAGGCCCTGAAGGCCGCCGACGCACCCCATCCCGACCTGCAGATGGCGGAGGCCGACCGGGACGCCGCCCTGGCCGACCTGGACCTCGCCGCCGCCCGCCAGGACCTCAACGTCAACCTGGAGGCGGGGCTGCGCCGGGTGAAGCCCAGCCTTCCGCCGGACGGTTATTCCCACCTCAGCGACAATAGCGTCCGCCTGACCCTGCGCAAATCCCTTTACGATTTCGGCCGCAGCGCCTCCCTGGAGGCCGCCGCCAAATCCGAGGCGGATTCCCGCAGCGCCGACCTGATCGGGGCCCGGGACCGGCGCCGCCTCGACATCATGGCGCGCTTCTTCGACGTGCTGCTGGCGGACCTCCAGGCCGCCGCCGACAACGAATACATGGCCGTCGCCTACGTGGATTTCGACAACGGCCGCGACCGGGCGGCGGTGGGCAAACTGTCGTCGGTGGACCTGGCGGCCCTGGAGAACCGCTACCAGGAAATGAAGGTCAAGCGGGACGCCAGCCAGCAGCGCCAGCGGGTGGCCCGGGCGCTGCTGGCCATCGCCATGAACCGGCCCGGGGAGCTGGCGCCCGACCTGGAGGACCCGGCCCTCGAGGGCAACGACCGCCCCCTGCCGGAGTACGAAACCCTGATTCCCCTGCTGTTGGCCAACAGTCCGCGCCTGAAGGCGGCCGAGGCCCAGCTGGAGGCCTCCCGCCAGCGCCTGGAGGCGGTCCGGTCCGAACGCAACCCCACTCTGGAGGCGGAGGTGGAGGCGGCCGACTATGCCCAGCGGAAGCTGAGCGGGCGGGACGAATGGCGGGCCGGGCTGGTGCTCAACTGGCCTCTCTACCAGGGCGGGCGGGTGGATGCCCGGCAGGCGAAGGAACGGGCCTTGTTCCAACAGGCCCAGGCCAGGGTGGAGAAGCTTAAAATGGAGCTGACCCAGGCCCTGCTCGAAAACTGGCTGGAAATCGAGCAGCTGCGCGGCACGGTCCGGGCCGCCAGCAAACAGCACAGCGCATACCGCGACCTGGCCCTGGAGCGGGCACGGGGCGAATACGAAGTGGAGCTGAAGACCAACCTGGGCACTTCCATGGCAGCGACCATGGAGGCCAAGGCGAGGGAGCGGGGAACGGAATACCGCCTGGCCCTGTCGCTGGCCAGGATGGAAGCGCTGCTGGGGGTTCCCCTGGAGCAGGCGACGAAAGCAGACGAGAAGGGAAATAACCGATGAGAAGCTATTGGCTGATGGGTTTGGCGGCAGCGTTGCTGGCCGTGCCGGCGTGGGCCCTGGACGTTCCTGCCGTGTTGCAATGGTCCCAGCGGGTGGAATTGTCGCCCCGGGTGTCCGGAGTGGTGGAAACGGTCGAGGCCCAGGTGGGGGACCGGGTCAAGCAGGGCCAGGTGCTGCTGACCCTGGACGGGCGCATTTACCAGTCCCGCCTGGCGGAGAGCCAGGCCGCCCTCAAGCGTCAGCGGGAGGACGCGGCGGATGCCAAGCGCGACCTGGGGCGCATGCAGGAACTCTACAACCGCACCGTGATTTCCATCAGCGAGCTGGAGCAGGCCAAGCTGCGCTACGCCAAGGCCTCGGCCCAGGCCAGCGAGGCTTCGGCCCGGGTCGGCCAGGAGCGCAGGAATGCCGACGACACCGTGCTGCGCGCCCCCTTCGACGCCGTGGTGGTGGACCGCCGGGTGGAGCCGGGGCAGAACCTGGTGGTGCAGCTCCAGGCCCAGCCGGTTCTGGTGCTGGCCAAGGCGGGGGAGATGCTGGCCCGTTTCCGCCTCTACGACAACCAGATCGACAAGCTCAAGGTGGGCCAGGCCGTGACGGTGGTGGCGGGGGGCAAGAGCTATTCCGGTACCGTCCGCACCCTCGGCCTGGAGCCGACGATGACCAAGGACGGGCCCACCTACCCGGCGGACGTGCTGTTCCGCACCGATGACCTCCTGCGCGCCGGTGCCGCGGCGACGGTGAAGCTGCCATGAGGGCGAGCGCGGTTCTGGCCCTGGCCGCGGCCCTGCTGGCGCCGGCGGCGACGCGGGCGGACATGATGGATTTTCTCGTCGGCAAGCGGGACATGGCCGTTGCCCAGGCGCTCAAGCAGGGGGCCCGGGAAATGTACCGTCCCCTGCCGGCGGAGGAATTGCGCCGCCTGCCCCAGGAGGCGCGCTTGCAATACGTGCTGGACAACATCTACTGGGCCAAGGTCGAAAAGCGCTTCGACGAAGGCAAGGCCAGCGCCAAGGCGGCGGTGGAGGCCATGCGGCTCATCGCCGACACGGCCACGCCGGCGGAGTTCGTCGCCCTGTGGAGCGCCGTGGACGGGCAGTTCATCGCCGCCCTCAACGGCGACGGCTCCTTGCGCACCACCCGCCGCCTGGAGGTGAGCGAAGGGCGCAGCACCACCTTGTATGCCCTGTCCTGGGCCGATATCACGGCGGTGCTCACGGATTTTCGCGCCTACCGCAAGCTGGCGGCCAAGGACCTGCTGGAGTTGGCCGCCGGCGGCAACTTCGGCGCCTGCCGGGTGTTCGAGGTCCTCTACGACACGGGCATCGGTTCCAACCCCTTCGCCGGCGCCCAGGGGCTCACCTGGGCGGACGTGAACGGCATCGGCCAGGGACGGGGCTCTCCCCTGGCCACCTACAAGGGTCGCACCGTCGCCATCCCCCTGGCGGAAAACATCGTTACCGGCTGCCAGCACATCGTTTCCGGTGGCGGGGACGAGGCCTACCGCCGGGCGACGGAAGGCCATTTCCGCGCCATCGCCAAGGATTTTCCCCTTCCCGGGCCGGCCAAGGTTGAAAGTCCGTCCCCGGCGCCCGCTTCCGGTCGCTGACGCCCGTTTCCCGACCTGCGCCAGGGCTCAGGCTTTGGTGTAACCTTAAGGCATAAGCATAAGCACGAGGTGGCGGATGACGGCTTTTGCCGGGAGGACGGCCTATGTCGAGGGCGGCCAGCGAATTTCTTCAGGGTGTGAGCCATGGCGGCGGCGCGTCTGACCGAACGACGGGAGGAGGGGGGGACGGTACTGTTCCTCGCCGGGCGCCTGGACGCCTATTCCATCGCTGCCGTCTGGGCCGAGGCAAGGCAGGCGCTGGTCCGCAACGGCGCGCAGCCGATCACGGTGGACGCCGGGGCGGTGGACTATTGCGACGGCGCCGGCATCGCGCTGCTGCTGGATCTGCTGCGCCAGCCGCGCCCCGCCGGCGCGGCCGTGACGGTGCGCAATCTTGCCGAACCCTACCGCCACCTGCTGGCACCCTTCGATCCCGCCGCCTTCGCCGCCGAGGCCCGCCCGGAAGCGGTGCGGCCTTCGGTGGTGGAGCGGGCGGGCAGAATGGCCGCCGACCTGGGGCGGGACCTGTGGGAACAGGTGGCCTTCGTCGGCGAGGGGAGCGCCGCCATCGCCGCCGCTTTGCGCCATCCGCGCCGCATCCGCTGGAAGGATGCCCTGGCCGTGGCGCAGGAAGCCGGGGCCAACGCCCTGCCCATCGTCGCCCTGATTGCCTTCCTCATGGGGGTGATTCTGGCCTTCCAGTCGGCGGTGGCCATGCGCCAGTTCGGCGCGGAAATCTTCGTCGCCAACCTGGTGGGGCTTTCCCTGCTGCGGGAACTGGGGCCCCTGATGACCGCCATCCTCCTTGCCGGTCGCTCGGCGGCGGCCTTCGCGGCGGAGATCGGCACCATGAAAGTGAACGAGGAGATCGACGCCCTCGTCACCATGGGCCTCGACCCGGTGCGCTTCCTGGTGGTGACCCGGGTTCTCGCCGGGCTGGTGGTGGCGCCGCTGCTGACGGTGTTCGCCAACGTCATCGGTTTGCTGGGGGGCGGCCTGGTGATGCGGAGCTTCGACATCCCCTGGGTGACCTATTACCGACAGCTGACTACCGCGGTGGACTGGCAGGATTTGAGCGGCGGCCTGATCAAGGCCTGCGTGTTCGGCGTTCTGGTGGCCGGCATCGGCTGCCTTCGGGGCCTGCAAACCCGCACCGGGGCGGCGGCGGTGGGGGTCTCCACCACCCGGGCCGTGGTCAGCGCCATCATCCTCATCGTCATCACCGACGGCGTGTTCGCGGTGATGTTCTACTACCTGGACTTCTGACACCATGGACCCGCAGGGCGACACCATCATCCGCGTGGAGGGTCTCAGCGCCGGCTTCGACGACGGCCTGCTGCTGCAGGACGTGTCCTTCGAGGTGCAGCGGGGCGAAGTGTTCGTCATTCTGGGGGGGTCGGGCTGCGGCAAGAGCACCTTGCTGAAGCACATGATCGGCCTCTACTCGCCCATAGCGGGAAGAATCCTCATCGACGGCGACGACATCGTCGCCGCGCAAGGGGACCAGCGCCTGGCCATCCTGCGCAAGTTCGGCGTCATGTACCAGTCCGGCGCCCTGTTCGGTTCGATGACCCTGTTGGAGAACGTGACCCTGCCCCTGGAGGTGTACACCGATCTTCCTCCCGAGGCCCGGGAACTGGTGGCGCGAACCAAGCTCGCCCTGGTGGGCCTGGATGGCTACGGCCACCACATGCCGGCGGAACTCAGCGGCGGGATGCAGAAGCGGGCGGCCATCGCCCGTGCCATGGTGCTGGACCCGGCGATTTTGTTTCTCGACGAGCCTTCCGCCGGCCTGGACCCGATCACGTCGGCGGAACTGGATAACCTGGTCCTGAGCCTGGCGCGCAATCTGGATATCACCTTCGTCGTGGTCACCCATGAGTTGCCGAGCATTTACGCCATCGCCGATCGGGTTATCATGCTCGACAAGACGGCCCGCGGCATCATCGCCGAGGGCAAGCCGGCCACGCTGCGCGACCACAGCGACAACCCCTGGGTGCGCCGCTTTTTCAACCGTGAGGCGGTTTCAACATGAACCAGAAAACAGGCTACTTCAAACTGGGGCTGTTCATCCTTTCCGGGATCGCGCTGCTGGTGGCCGTGGTGCTGGTGATTGGAGGCGGGTCCCTGTTTCGCGACGACGTTACCCTGGAAACCTATTTCAACGAATCGGTCCAGGGGCTCAGCGTCGGCTCCAAGGTCAAGTTTCGGGGAGTGGTGATCGGCGAGGTGAGCAACATCGGCTTCACTTACAACCGCTACGAGCTGGATAAGCCCCTGTCGCAGCGGCGCCAGTACGTCATGGTGGAAGCTAGGCTGTCGCGGGGGCAGTTGGGACTGGTGGGAAGCGACACCGACGACAGCTCTCTTCAGCATTACATCCAGAAGGGACTGCGGGTGCGTTTGGCGGCCCAGGGGCTGACCGGTACCAGCTATCTGGAGCTGGATTACGTGGATCCCAAGACCAACGCCGTTCTGCCCATCGACTGGACGCCCGAGAATGTTTACGTGCCTTCTTCCCAGGGCACCGTGACCCAGTTGGTCAATATCGCGGAAAGTTTCATGCGCAAGCTGGACCGCATGGACCTGGACCGTTTGATGACCAACCTGAACCGGCTGGTGGACACGCTGGACACGAAACTGGAGAAGGTTCCCATGGACAAGATCGGCGCCGACATGGCCGCTACCCTGTCCCAACTGCGCACCCTCACCACGAATCTCAACCGCATCACCGCGAACCCTGACGTGGCTTCCATGCCGGAGAACCTGGGGGCGACGGCCAAGCGCTTGCGTCAGCTGGCCGAGGACCCCCGATTCCAGCAGTCCCTCGATGCCCTCCAACGCACCTTGATCCGCGCCGAGAAGGCCTTCGCCGGGCGCGAGCAGGATATCAGCGCCATCCTGGAGAATCTGCGCCAGACCAGCGAAAACCTGCGGGACCTGACGGAAACGGCCAAGCGTTACCCGTCCGGCGTTCTTTTCGGCGAACCGCCGCCCCCCAGTGAGGTGACTCGATGACGAAACGGATTGTTTTTCTGGCCCTGCTGGTGGCGGTTTTCGCCACGGCCTGCAGCGTGAACCGCCCACCCCTGGTAAGGCAGACCTACCTGCTGCAGGGAGAGCGCAAAGGGGCGCCGGCAACGGCCACGGGCGCGACCCTGCGGGTCGGCAACTTCAGCGTGGCGCCGCCCTTCGAAGGGAAGGGACTGGTTTACCGGCTGGACGGCGCCCGCTACGACGCCGATTTTTACCACGAGTTCTTCGTTTCCCCGCGCGCCATGGTGGCCGACGGCGTCACCCGCTGGCTGCAGCAGTCGGGCATGTTCCGCAACGTTCTGGCGAAGGGGGTCGGCGGCGATGCGGACTACCTCCTGGAGGGCCACGTCAGCGAGCTCTACGCGGACTTCCGCGGCGGAGGGAAGCCGGCGGCGGTGATGACGGTGCAGTTCTATCTCACCGACAAGGGCGGTAGCGGCGATATCGTCTTCAACGCCGATTTGAGCCGGCGGGTGGAAGTGGCCGATCGCTCGGCCCAGGCCGTGGCGCAGGCCATGAACACGGCTTTTTCCGGCGTCCTGGCCGAACTGGAGGCCCGCCTGGGGCGGGCCGGTTTGAAAGCGGGCGGCGACTAGTGCTGGGCTGGCGCTGGGACATTTTCTGCACCGTCGTCGACAACTACGGCGATATCGGCGTCTGCTGGCGCCTGGCCAGACAGCTGGCGGTCGAGCACGGCTACCGGGTGCGTCTGTGGGTGGATGACTTGGCCAGTTTCCAGCGCCTTTGCCCCGGCCTCGACCCGGCCAGGGAGCGGCAGCTGGCGGAGGGGGTGGAGGTGCGCCATTGGGCGGCGGACTTTCCCGTGGTGGAGCCGGCGGACGTGGTGGTGGAAGCCTTCGCCTGCCATTTGCCGGAGCGCTACGTGGCCGACATGGCGGCCCGGAAATCCAAACCCTTGTGGGTGAACCTGGAATACCTCAGCGCCGAGGACTGGGTGGAGGATTGCCATGGCCTGGCTTCGCCCCACCCCCGTCTTCCCCTGACGAAATATTTTTTCTTCCCCGGTTTTACCCCGGCCACCGGTGGCCTGTTGCAGGAAAGGGGGCTGGAGGAAGAACGTCGGGCCTTTCTCGCCGACCCGGCGGCCCAGGAAGCTTTCTGGCGCGAACTGGGTCTCGGACCCCGGGGGGACGAGCTGCGTGTTTCCCTCTTTGGCTACGGCGACGAGGATGTGGCGGGGCTGCTGACGGCCTGGGCCGAGGGAGAGCACCCGGTCGTGGCCCTGGTTCCCGAAGGACGCTCGGCGGCCCCTCTGGCGGGTTTCTTCGGCGTGGATAGGACTCCGGCGGGGAGCGTTTTCCGGCGCGGCCGGCTGGAAGCGCGGGTGTTGCCCTTCATCGCCCAGGAGAAGTACGACCGGCTGCTGTGGGCCTGCGACTGCAACTTCGTCCGTGGCGAGGATTCCTTCGTCCGCGCCCAGTGGGCCGCCAAGCCCTTCGTGTGGCGCATCTATCCCCAGCAGGACGATGCCCACTGGGTGAAGCTGCAGGCCTTTCTCGACCGTTACGGCACCGGTCTGGAAACCGAGGCGGCGGCGGCCCAACGGGCCCTGTGGGAAGGCTGGAACCGGGGAGGCGGGGTGAAGGAGGCGTGGGCCGGGTTTTGGAGCCATCGGGCCGCTATCGAAGCCCACGCGGCCTCTTGGGGGGAGCGCTTGCAGAGCCAGGGGGATTTGGTGTCGAAGCTGGTGAATTTTCTGAAAAATAAGTAAAATACCGCGCTTTCCAATCCGCATCCCCTTAGCCAGGACGAAATTTATGAAGCAAGCTCAGGAAATCCGCGCCGGCAACGTCATCATGGTGGGCAAAGACCCCATGGTGGTGCAGAAGGCCGAATACAACAAATCCGGCCGCAACGCCGCCGTGGTGAAGATGAAAATGAAGAACCTCCTCACCGGTTCCGTGACCGAGTCGGTGTACAAGGCCGACGAGAAGTTCGACGTGGTGGTCCTGGAGCGCAAGGAGTGCACCTACTCCTACTTCGCCGACCCCATGTACGTGTTCATGGACAGCGAGTACAACCAGTACGAGGTGGAGAAGGACAATATGGGCGACGCCCTCAACTACCTGGAAGACGGCATGCCCTGCGAAGTGGTGTTCTACCAGGGCAAGGCCATTTCCCTTGAACTGCCCACCACCGTGGTGCGGCAAGTGGAATATACCGAGCCCCCCGTGCGCGGCGACACCTCCGGCAAGGTGATGAAGCCCGCCCGCCTCAAGGGCACCGGCTTCGAGTTGCCCGTGGCCGCCTTCGTGGAAATCGGCGACAAGATCGAAATCGACACCCGCACCGGCGAGTTCAAGCGCCGCGCCTAAGGGTCGTGCCGTCAAGCAGGAAGGGCAGCCTCGGCTGCCCTTTTTGTTTTGGTGTTACCATGACCCATCGTCTTCCTGGAGCGTCCATGTCCGCCTGGTGGCTGTACCTGATCGAATGCCGCAACGGCGCCGTCTACACCGGCATCACCACCGATGTGGCGGCCCGCTACCGCGCCCATGCGGAGGGGCGGGGCGCCAAGTACACCCGCGCCAATCCCCCCCTGCGCCTCCTCGCCCAGCGGCGGTATCTCAACCGCAGCCTGGCGGCGAAGGCGGAGCAGGCCATCAAGCGGCTGCCGGCGGCGGAGAAGCGAAAAATCGTGGAGACCTGGGCGGCGGACGGTTGAATTATTCGCGTCATTGGCTAGGGTTAACAGTAATTCGCGCACGCTGCCCAAGCCCTTTCATGAACGAAGTCGAAGTCATCCGCAAGGAAACTCCCCCCATCACCGTCAGCGACCTGGCGAGCGAGCTGGAAGTCCTCGCCGAGTTGGCCGAACGCTGGCTGAAGGGGGGCGACAGCGAGGAAGGGACCGAAGCGTTCCGCCAGATCGTGATCCGCCTGCACCCCCGCCTGTTGAAAGCGCTGGTGATGATCGCCCAGAAGGAAACGTCGTCCATCCTCCGCAGCCGGAAGCGGACCGTCCTCACTTATCTGGGCGCGGTTTCTCTCCCCGGCGGAGGCGCCAAGCCGGGACGGCAGTGGGTCGATGTCTACGTGGCGGAGGATCGGACCCCCTTGCTGCGGCGGGTGGAGGTCTCCGGCGAGGGCCTGAGTTTCCACGGCGTGTCGTGGGCGGGTTGGGCGTCCATCAGCTGCGCCAAGCTGGAGCACTGGAACCCGGAGAAGAAGCTCTGGACGTGGGATTCCGCCGCCGGCGACGAGGCCGTCAGCCAGCTGCGGGACAAGGTCCTTCCCCGCCTGCCGCTACGCCTGTCGATCAACGACACCTGGGCCGTGCCCGATTGGCCGCGGCACCTGGAGTTCGTCTCCATCCAGTCCCTGTTGCGGGCGGTGGACAGTCTGGGGGACGGTCCCATGGGCGAGGCGCAAAAGGCCCGGGTGCTGGCCCTGCTGGAAGCGGCGAATGCCGACCTCAACCCCCTCTGGACCCACCTGCTGCGGGAGAATAATGAAGGGGCTTAGAACCTTATTTCAATAGGTTTCGTACTCCGCGTTGCGGCGAGGAGGGGCGTCGGCTTTCTTAGTATTCCGGGTTGAAATTGCGGATGATGACGCCGCCGGACTTGTCGTCGTGCTCCAGTTCCAGGAGCTTGCGGGCGGCGGCTTCGTCGAGGAGCTTGCCGAAGGAGCGGAAGCCGTAATAGCTTTCGTTGAACCCCGGCTTGCGGCGCTTCAGGGCCTGCTTCACCATGGAACCCCAGATTTTCTCCTCCTCGCCCCGCTCGGCGAACAGGGCCTCCACGGTTTCCAACACCAGCTCCAAGGCCTCCTGGGTCTTGTCCTTCTCCTCCGCCGGGGCGGCCTTGGGCGTGGGTTCCACGGCATTCTTGGCGGCGGGTTTCTTGCGGGTGCGCTTCTTCGCTTTTTCCGCGGTTTCCCGCACCAGGTCGTCGTAATAGATGAATTCGTCGCAGTTGGCGATGAGCAGGTCGGAGGTGGATTTCTTCACCCCGATGCCGATCACCGTCTTGTTGTTCTCCCGCAGCTTGCTCACCAGGGGGGAGAAGTCGGAATCGCCGCTGATGATGACGAAGGTGTCCACGTGGGATTTCGTGTAGCACAGGTCCAGGGCGTCCACCACCATGCGGATGTCGGCGGAGTTCTTGCCCGACTGGCGCACGTGGGGAATCTCGATCAGCTCGAAGGAGGCCTCGTGCATGGCGGCCTTGAACTCCTTGTAGCGTTCCCAGTCGCAGTAGGCCTTCTTCACCACGATGCTGCCCTTGAGCAGCAGGCGCTCCAGCACCTTGCTGATGTCGAACTTGGCGTACTTGGCGTCGCGCACGCCGAGGGCCACGTTCTCGAAATCGCAGAACAGGGCTATGTTGCGGATTTTTTCGGCGGGGTGGGCGGTCATGGCGGCTTTCGGTAAGGGTGTCCCTGTGATGATAGCACCGCCGGGAGGGGAAGACGGAAGCGGCGGCGGACACTAGCGCAAGGCTATGCAAATGACCTAAACTGTAAACGGAAATAATGATAACAGTGATAGAACTGATAACCCCCGTTCAATTCTCACCGCGACAGGCCCATGGACAACAGCAAAACGGAAATCGATACCCAAGCCGCCGAGAACATCCTCAGGAGCATCCAGATTCCCCCTTGCCCGGGGGTGGTGGTGGCGCTGATGGAGGAGGTGCGCAAACCGGAGGTGGAATTTCCCAAGCTGGTGAAGCTGATCAGCGGCGATGTGAGCCTGGCGGCGTCGATGCTGAAGACAGCCAATTCCCCCTTTTTCGCCCTGCGCAGCAAGGTCACGTCGGTGCAGCAGGCGGTGTCCGTGCTGGGGCTGAAGAACATCATCCAAATCGTCACCGGCCTGGCCCTGCGCAAGACCCTGGGCGGCGACGGCATCTCCATGGAACGCTTCTGGGACCGCTCCAACTTCACCGCCGTGGTGGCTTCCCATATGGCGGTCCGGCTGCACGGCGTATCCCGGGAGGATGCCTACACCCACGGCCTGTTCCACGACTGCGGCATCCCCATCCTGATGCAGAAGTTCCCCGACTACAAGGACAAGCTCGCCGCCGCCAACAATGCCGCCGAGCTGGTCATCGCCGTGGAGGATGAGAACTACGCCACCAACCATGCGGTGGTGGGCAACATCCTGGCGCGCAACTGGTTCCTGCCGTCCCACATCAGCGAGGCCATCCTGCTGCACCACGACCTCGGTATTTTCTCCACCGGCCACGTGGAGCCCCAGGTATGCACCCTGGTGGCCATCACCCTGATCGCCGAGCACATCGTCGCCTCCTTCCTCGGCATGCCCGACGACGCCGAGTGGCACGCCGGTGGCCGGAAGGCCCTCGACTACCTGGGTCTCAACGGGGAGGACCTGGCGGACATTACCGAGGACGCCCTGGCTGAATTGGAGGAAATCCGCGCCTACCGAGGCTGAGGGGGAATTCGGCCTCCTCGCGCCATGAATCTTTGGCCGGGGGGCACGTCTAACGTCCAGGCGCCTCCAACGGCGCGACGCTTCAACTTTCCAGGCGGCGGGCATGTTCAGAATCAGTCGAATCAGCTTCGGCAGCACGGCGGCGATCGTGACGGGAATGGCCCTCATCACGGGCCTCGGCGCCGGCGGCGCGGCCAAGCCCGTCATCATCAGCGCCCTGCTCATCGCGGCCCTGGCCGACAACCTGACGGATTCCCTCAGCATCCATATCTATCAGGAATCCGAGCACCTGGAAAAACACGAGGCCTTCGTCGGCACCCTGTGGAATTTCGCCTCCCGCCTGGTGGGCGGGCTCAGCTTCGCGCTCATCGTGGCGGTCCTTCCGCTCCGGGCCGCCGTTTTCGTTGCCATCGCCTGGGGGCTGTTCCTGCTGACGGTCCTCACCTATCTGCTGGCCCGGGAGCGGGGAGCGAGCGTGCGCTCGGAAGTCGCCAAACACCTGGTGGTGGCGTGTTCCGTGATTGCCCTCAGCAAGTTCATCGCCTACGCCATCGCCGTCGGCTGAAAAGAATCGCCTCTTCAGTGGTCACTGAATTAGCGGGAATGTTCAACGCACGCTTCACAGGGAGGCACGGATGATGAACCCCATCGAAATCGGCTTGGCGTTTCTCGAAGGGCTGGCGCTGATCGTTTCCCCCTGCATCCTGCCGGTGCTGCCCCTGGTGCTGGCGGCGTCGGTGGAGGGAGGGCGGCGGCGCCCCTACGGCATCATCATCGGCTTCGTGCTCGCCTTCAGAGCCCTACGGTATCTCCATGATGAAGAGCATCCATACCGTACCGGGCAAATATTCCGAGTTGATGATCAAACGCAAGGGGGACTGGGGCATCGTCCGTCTCGTCGAAAATCGGTTCGCCCAAGTCCTGTACTCCACCAAGGATTCCGAATACGACGCCATCCTGGCTGCCATGAAGCACGGCATGCCGGTCGGCGAAGCCATCAATGACTTCATCGCACAGGAGAAAGCCACATGAAAAAAAATACCTCGCCCCTTCAAAAGGAATGGTTCTTTATCGCCTTCTTCGCCGCCATCGGCGCGGTGGTTATGCCTCCCCTGGGGCAGGCCAGCCTGATGTCGGAACTGTCCGGGATCTCCTTCGGAATCGCCGCCATGATCGGCTTCTACGCGTTCACCTGGGAAAAGCCTAGCAAATCGGCTTCGGGGGAGTGACATGGGGGAAAATCCCAAAAAGGATAGCGTTTCTTCCGGCTGGACTCAGCCCGCCGTTTTTCTGATTGCCGCTGTATCGGCCTTGGTGTGGTTTGGGTTCCTTGCTTATCCCTGGAAGTCCCAGCCGCAACAGCCCCAGGTGCTCATCCTGGACAGTGCGAAGATCGTGGACCGGAAAATGAAAGAGGTCATGTCCGCAACCGGCATGACACCGGAGAAAGCGGCGGAAGAAGGCAGGAAGACGGGAGAATCCCTGAATGCCATGTTGGAAGAATACCGGCGCCAGGGCTACATCGTCATCAATGCCTCCGTGGCGCTTGCCTGGCCGGCGGAAGCGGACATTACCCATGCGGTTGCAGAGCGCCTCGCCGTCAAGCTGGACTGACGGGGCCAATTTGCGCTTCGGCATCCATGCCGGCGCCGTGGCGCTGGGAATGTTCTTGCTGATTGCCGGGATTTTTGGGGTGATCGGCAAACACTACCGGCTTGGTTTCGATGTGCAACAACATCAGTGCCTGCCGTGGACGGCCTTTCTCGTCTCCCTGAAACGGCCTGACACGCTCCGCCGGGGGGATGTGGTGGCGTATTTTCCAAACGGCCAAATGCGTCACGGATTCGACAAATGGATCGCGGCGGCGCCGACGCCCTATGGGCGCTTCGGCGTGAAGATGGTAGGAGCGGTCCCAGGGGATCTGCTGGAGATCCGTGGAGACGTGTCCTACGTGAACGGCCACGAAACCGGCAAACTGGATCTCGTTACTCGTCTCGGGCGATCACCGGGCGGTTTCGACCGTGTTGAAAGGATTCCCCCTGGGCATTACCTGCTCGTCGGCACGGAGCCGAGGAGCTATGACGGGAGATATTGGGGTGTCGTGTCCCATGAGCAAATCATCGGCAAGGCCATTCCTCTCTGGTAGCGTCCTGCTGGCGCTGCTTCTCGCCGCGTTCCCCGCCCTGCCGGCGGAGGAGCCCGCCAGGCGCTTTATCGAGCGGAAGGCGGAGGGGTGGTTTTGGTACAAAGACCCCAAGGAGGAAAAGAAAAAGGCGCCCGAGCCTGAGCAGCCTGTTGTGGCACAGGCGGGGAAGAAGGATGAGCCCTTCTCCGTGGAATGGCTGCGGAAAAACATGCCCGTCTTGTTGTCCCGCGCCATCGACAATCCCACCAAGGACAATGTGGCAGCCTATCTCTACGCCCAGCGCGTAGCGATGGACAAGTCCCAGATCTTCTCGGAAGTGGCGCAGAAAGTGGTGTATGCCGACCCGTTCCTGGATGAGAACAACCGGGTGCCGCTGTCCACTTTCGCAAAACCCTTCTTCCTGCGTTCCCTTGGGGGGGCTGGGGAGGAAGCCCTCAAGCACTTGGCGGGGGTGGGGGGCATCTGGATGTTCTTCGACTCCTCTTGCGAGTTTTGCAAGACCCAGGCCACCACCATCGAAGAAATGCGGAAACGGTATGGTTTCTTCGTGAAATACATCTCCACCGACGGCAAGGGGCTGCCCAATTTGCCCGAGTGGGTGAAAGACAATGGCCATGCGGCCATGCTCAATCTCCGGGTCACCCCCACGACGGTGTTCGTTGTTCCACCGAACAATTACTACATCGTCTCCCAGGGGATGATGGCCCAGGACCAACTCGCTGAACGGGTGCTGGTGGCGGCCGAGTCGAACAAGCTGCTGCCCAAACCGTTGCTCGCCAAACTGAATCTTTACGAACGCGGCGTGCTGAAGCCCGAAGACACCTCACGGGGGGCCGGAGACGACCCGGCGGAGTGGGTGAAATATCTCAAGGAACGCCTGAAGGGGCGGTATTAGGGGAGAATTGAATGGACGCCTCCCGCCCCGTGAGAGCTGAACACGAGTTATCCACCGCGCCGGCCCCCTTCGGTAGAGAGGGACCTGCGGTGCCCGGCGCCGTGGATAACTCTGCGGTGGAGGTGGGT
>JBFXHL010000045.1:0-19557 GCA_050177075.1 Sulfuricellaceae bacterium
CTGGCCGAGGACCCCACCTACTACCCGGCCAGACAGGTGGACGTCCATCCCCAGGCCTTGCAAAAGATCGAGCCCGCCTACCCGGATCGGGCGGCGGACATGGCCATCGAGGGGGAGGTGACCCTGCTGCTGCTGGTCGACGAATACGGCGTGGTGCGCGAGGCCTCGGTGGTCGACGCCAAGCCGGAGGGATGGTTCGAGGATTCGACCCTGGCGGCGTTCAAGAAGGCCCGCTTCCGTCCCGCCGAGCGCAAGGGGCGGGCGGTGAAGAGCCGGGTGCTGATCCGGGTGACCTACGAACTGAACGGCGGCCGTCCCGGCGCCCCCAAGACCGTGCGCTAGCCGCCGTTGCCCGCCGGGGGCGGAACGCCCTTCGGCAGCAGCAGCCACAGTTGCCCCAGCTGTTTCATGGCCCCGGCCCGCTTGCCGGCTTCCGGGCCGAAGCCCCAGAAGAAGTCCGCCCGCACCGGGCCGCGAATGGCGCCGCCGGTGTCCTGGGCCAGCATCAGGCGCTGCAGGGGCTGGTCGCTGTTGGGCCAGGTGGCGGCGAGGAACACCGGGGCGCCGAGGGGAATGTAGCGCGGGTCCACGGCGATGCTGCGGCCCTCGGTCAGGGGCACGCCCAGGGCGCCCAGGGGGCCGCCTTCCTGGTGGGGCAGCTCGCGGAAGAAGACATAGCTGGCGTTGTAGTCCAGCAAGTCCTTCAGCTTGGCCGGGTTGTTCCGCGCCCAGTCCTTGATGCCCTCCATGGAGGCCTTGTCCAGGGTGAGCTCGCCCATTTCCACGAGGCGCTTGCCGATGGAGCGGTAGGGGTGGCCGTTCTGGTCGGCGTAGCCCACCCGCGCCAGGGTGCCGTCCGGCAGGCGGATGCGGCCGGAGCCCTGGATCTGGAGGAAGAACAGGTCCACCGGGTCGTCCACCCAGTAGAGTTCCTTGCCCTTCACCGACGAGACGCCGGCCTCGATTTCTCCCCGGTCCCAGTAGGGCACCACCTTGTGCCCGTCCAGGCGGCCACGCAGGCGCAGGTTTTTCAGCTCGGGATAGACCGACGCCAGGTCGATGGTCAGCAGGTCGTCCGGCACGCCGTAGAGGGGGTAGCGGAAACGGGCGCTGCGGCTGCGGCTGCCGTTGAGCAGGGGCTCGTAGTAGCCGGTGACGAGGCCATCCTCCATGCCGTCAGGGTTGACGATCTGGTAGGGGGTGAAGCGCGCCTCGAAGAAGCTCCGCACGGCGGCGCTGTCGGGCTGCTTCAGGGCGGCGGCGGCCGTGCAGGCCTCCTGCCAGCCGGAGCGGTTCTTGATTCCCCGGCAGCTTTGCAGGAAGGCGCCCCAGGCGGTGGACAGGTCGTCCTCCTGCCAGCCGGGCAGCGCCGACCATTCCGCCGGCCGGTAGGCGGCGGGGCCTTCCACGGCCTTGCCGGGCGGGAGGGGCGGCTTGGGCTTGGCGCTGGGAAGCTGGGCGCAGGCGGCGACGAACAGGGGGATGAGGGCGAGGGCGAGGCGGCGAGTGAAGGGTTTCATGGGTCAGGATTTTACCAGCTTGAGGGAGCGGAACCAGCCGCCGGCCAGCACCGGTTCGTCGGATTCCAGGGTCAGCTCGGGGGTCGCGGCCAACAGGTCTTCGAACACCACGTCCATGCGGGTGGCGACGTGGCGCGACAGGAGATTGAGGGTGCGCCGCAGGGGCGCGGCCTGGCCGGGGCGCAGAAACTTGTCCAGCACCAGCAGGCTGCCGCCGGGCCTCAGTACCCGCGCCGCTTCCCGCAGGGTGGCGAGGGGTTGGGGGGTGACGGCCACGATCAGGTGGGCCACGACGTGGTCGAAGCGGGCGTCGGGGAACGGCAGGGCGCAGCAATCCCCCTGGGCCAGGGCCAGGTCGAGGCCGTTCCGGCGCGCGGCGGCGCGGCGCAGCATGGCGGCGGTGAGGTCGATGCCGGTGTAGCGGTGGCCTGGCGGCAGGAAAGGGAGGTCGAGGCCGGTGCCGACGCCGGCGAGGAGAATCTCCAACTGTCCGGCTGCCGGCAGGCGGGCCAGGCTGCGGGCGCGCGCCGGGCGGGAGGCGCGCTCGATGAGGGCATCGTAGACGGGGGCGAAGAGGGTATAGGTGTGCTGCAGGGACATGGCTTTGGCCCGAGGGAAGTCAGGGAATAGGAACCGCGGCAATCAGAAAAGTTCGAGGTCGCTGGCCTGGATGGGCTTTTCCAGCTGGCCTTCTTCCACCAGCAGTTCGTAGGAGCGGACCTGGTTGCGGCCGTGATGCTTGGCGTAGTAAAGCGCTTCGTCGGCATGGCCGACGACGGTGGCGGGGACGTCCCGGGCGCCGATGCGGGTGAAGCCGAGGCTGATGGTGACCCGCCCGACCTGGGGGAAGTCGAAATTTTCGACGTTCTTGCGGAAGCGTTCGAAGACCTTGTAGGCATCCTCGAACGTGGTGGGTTCCAGCACCACGACGAACTCCTCGCCGCCGAAGCGGAACAGCTTGTCGCCGTGACGGAAGACCTGGCGCATGATGCGGGCGAGGAGGAGGAGCACCTCGTCGCCGTAAAGGTGGCCGAAACGGTCGTTGATGCGCTTGAAGTAGTCGATGTCCAGCACGGCCAGCCAATGTTCCGCTTCGTCGGCGGCCTGGCGCCGGCAGGGATGGTCGGGAATGCTGGCGGTGTCGGCCCGCCGGCGGGAGGCGAGAATGCGCGCGATGTTGCGGTCGAAGGTCTTGCGGTTGAGGAGGCCGGTGAGGGTGTCGTGCTCGCTTTCGTCCAGGATGGCGAGGTAGTTGCGGTAGATGCGCAGAAAGCCATCCGCCAGCTTGCGCTCCATCTCGCTGTAGCGGGCGGCGTAAATTTCCATGAAGCCCACCACGCCGTGGCTGCCCGTCACCGGGTAGAGGTAGCGCTGGCAGGCTTCGACGCACTCGGTGCCGCAGCTTTCCGACACCATCTCGCCTTTCTCCAGGCAGGCCGCGAACAGAGGATTGTCGGCCAGGGGCAGGAGAACATCGTCGCCGTACTCCGTCGAACCGCTCGCCACCCCGTCGCCGCTGGCCTCCACGGCGAGGGTGAGGAAGGTTTCGCCGAAGGCTTCCCGCAGGCGGTAAAGGGAAATGCGGAGGGCTCCCGTCAGCTCCAGGAAGGTGCTGACCAGGCTCAGCTCCAGGGAGTCCCGGTCCCGCTGCTCGGTGATCTGGATGACGGATTCGAGGAAGTTTTCTTGGCAGTTGCTGGTCATGGGGGAAGGGAAAAGCGAAGACTCGTCAGTGCAGGACGCGGGGCATGCTCAAGGCGAATCTGGCGATGGGCGCCTCGAATTTGGTGCCGTCCTCCGCCACCATTTGGTAGCTGCCCTGCATGGCGCCCAGGGGGGTGGCGATGGAGGTGCCGCTGGTGTATTCGAACTTCTCGCCGGGCTTGAGCAGGGGTTGCTCGCCCACCACGCCGAGCCCTTTCACTTCCTGGGACTTGCCCGCGGCGTCGGTGATGACCCAGTGGCGACTGATGAGCTGGGCGGACACCGTGCCGGTGTTGACGAGGGTGATGGTGTAGGCGAAGACGTAGCGATCGTTGTTGACGTCGGATTGCTCCTCGACGAACGCCACCTGGGTGGAAACCTGGATTTCGTACTTCTTGCTTTCGGCCATGGAACTAATTTCACTCCTTTTTTTGCGCCCTGGCAACCATCGCAACCCTATGCCGAGTCGGAGTTTTGTGGTTAAAATGCCGCCTTTGCCCAAATTTGCAACAAGGATTCGCACCATGCCCACTTTCCGCATCGCTCCCAGCATCCTTTCCGCCAACTTCGCCAAGCTGGGCGAGGAGGTGGACAACGTCCTCGCCGCCGGCGCGGACATCGTTCATTTCGACGTGATGGACAACCATTACGTGCCCAACCTGACCATCGGCCCCCTGGTGTGCGAGGCCCTGCGCAAGCACGGCGTCACCGCCCCCATCGACGTGCACCTGATGGTCAAACCGGTGGACCGCATCATCCCCGACTTCGCCAAGGCCGGCGCCACTTACATCACCTTCCACCCCGAGGCCTCCGAGCATATCGACCGCACCATCGGCCTGATCAAGGAGAGCGGCTGCAAGGCCGGCCTGGTGTTCAACCCCGCCACCCCCCTGGACGTGCTGGAATACACCCTGGACAAGCTGGACATGGTGCTGCTGATGTCCGTGAACCCCGGCTTCGGCGGCCAGAAATTCATCCCCTACGTCCTCGACAAGGCCCGCAAGGTGCGCAAGATGATCGACGAGCGCGGCCTGAAGGTGGAGCTGGAAATCGACGGCGGCGTGGGCCCGGCCAATATCGCTGAAGTGGCCAAGGCAGGCGTGGACACCTTCGTCGCCGGTTCCGCCGTGTTCGGCGCCGGCAAGGACAGCGATCCCCACCGCTACGACTCCGTCATCGCCGCCATGCGCGCGGAGCTGGCCAAGGTATGACCGCCGGGAAATCCTTCCCCGTCGCCGTCAAGGCGGTGGTGATCGATCTCGACGGCACCCTGCTCCACACCGCGCCGGACCTGGCGGAAGCCGCCAGCCGCATGGCGGCGGAGCTGGGCCTGCCCCCCATCGGCCTGGATGAGATCAAGACCTACATCGGCAACGGGGTTTCCCGCCTGGTGAAGCGGGTGCTCACCCGCGACATGGACGCCGAGCCGGACGCCGAGCTGTTCGCCCGTGCCCTGCCGGTGTACGAGAAACACTATACCGAAGGCGTGAGCCGGGAAAGCCGCCCCTTCCCCGGCGTGGTGGAAGGCCTCCAGGCCCTGAAGCAGGCCGGCTACCGGGTCGCCTGCATCACCAACAAGGCCGAGAAGTTCACCGTCCCCCTGCTCAAGGACACGGGCCTGTTCGATTTCTTCGAGCTGATCCTGTCCGGCGACACGTTGCCGAAGAAGAAGCCCGATCCCCTGCCCCTGCTCCACGCCTGCAAGCGCTTCGGCATTACTCCCGACCAGCTGCTGCTGATCGGCGATTCCCTCAACGACGCCCAGGCGGCCCGGGCCGCCGGCTGCCATGTCTTCTGCGTGCCCTACGGCTACAATCGGGGCCGCAGCGTGGAAGAGCTGGACGTGGACGCGGTGGTTCCCAGCCTGCTGGAAGCGTCGAAACGGATCGTCAAGGCCTGACCATGCACCTCGAAATACGGAATCTTCCCCTGCGATGGCGGCGCCTGCGCTAGCAAGGCCCCGCACCCCTTCGTGAACTTCCGTATTTTTTTAAGGTGATCGTCATGACCGAACAAGAATTCAACGCCCTGGCCCAGCAGGGCTACAACCGTATTCCCCTGGTCCTGGAGACCCTGGCGGACCTGGACACGCCGCTGTCCCTCTACCTCAAGCTGGCCAACCGGCCCTATTCCTACTTTCTCGAATCCGTCGTCGGCGGCGAGCGCTTCGGCCGCTACTCCTTCATCGGCCTGCCGGCGAAGAAGCGCATCGTGGTGCGGGGCAAGCAGGTGCGGGTGGAGGGCGACGGCGAGGTGTTCGAGGAGGCCGAGGTGGACGATCCCCTGGCCTTCATCCAAGACTACGCCGCCCGCCTCAAGGTGGCCGTCCGTCCCGGCCAGCCCCGCTTCGCCGGCGGCCTGGCGGGTTATTTCGGCTACGACACCATCCGCTACATCGAGAAGAAGCTGGCCCACGGCGCCAAGCCCGACGTCCTCGGCACGCCGGACATCCTGCTGCTGCTGTCCGAGGAAATCGCGGTGGTGGACAACCTGAGCGGGAAAATCTACCTCATCGTCTACGTCGACCCCGCCGAAGCCGGTGCCTACGCCAAGGGCATGGCCCGCCTGGAGGAACTGCGGGCGGTGCTGAAGCAGCCGGTGGCGGTGCCGCTGGTGCAGGCCAAGGCGAAACAGCAGGCCGTATCCGAATTCGGCGAGGACGCCTTCAAGGCGGCGGTGGAAAAGGCCAAGCGCTACATCTTCGACGGCGACATCATGCAGGTGGTGCTGTCCCAACGCATGAGCCAGCCCTTCGACGCCTCGCCCCTGACCCTCTACCGCGCCCTGCGCAGCCTCAACCCCTCGCCCTACATGTTCTACTACGACATGGGGGACCACCACGTGGTGGGGGCGTCGCCGGAAATCCTGGTGCGCCTGGAAGGGGACACCGTCACCGTGCGCCCCATCGCCGGCACTCGCCCCCGGGGCAAAAACCGGGAGGAGGACGAGAACCTGGCCAAGGACCTGCTGGCGGACCCGAAGGAAATCGCCGAGCACCTGATGCTGATGGACCTGGGGCGCAACGATGCCGGCCGGGTGGCCCAGATCGGCTCGGTGAAGGTCACCGAGAAAATGGTGATCGAGCGCTATTCCCACGTGATGCACATCGTCTCCAACGTGGAGGCCAAGGTGAAGCCCAACGTCAGCGCCATGGACGTGCTGCGGGCCACCTTCCCCGCCGGCACCGTCAGCGGCGCGCCCAAGGTGCGGGCGATGGAGATCATCGACGAATTGGAGCCGTCCAAGCGCGGCATCTACGCCGGCGCCGTGGGCTACCTGGGCTTCAACGGCGACATGGACGTGGCCATCGCCCTGCGCACCGCGGTGGTGAAGGACGGCACCCTCTACGTCCAGGCGGGGGCGGGCATCGTCGCGGATTCCGTGCCCCAGAGCGAATGGATCGAAACGCAGAACAAGGCCCGGGCCGTGCTGCGGGCGGCGGAGATGGCCCTGTCGGGGCTGGTGTCCTGATCAAATGGTAAGAATCCGTCGGGCGGCCGTTTGGCCGCCCTTTTTATGGCGGGGGAATGGTATCTGCGAGGGACGTTTAGCGATTTGGGTCTTGGCTGCGCACGTACGCCAACAGTGCCTGGGCGGTGGGGGAGTGGACGCGAATGTTGGCGTAGTCGATGGCCGGGTCGATCAGGCAATGCATCAGTAATGCGTCTTCGCCTTCCTTCAGCGGGGACAAGCCGGCGAAGAAAAATCCCATGCTCTCCATGGCGGGCAGATGCTGGGCCATGCCGGGGTCGCCGAGGGGGAGGCTCAACTCCGCCACGGCCATGTGCTGACGGCGCAACTGGATGAGGTGGTGCTGTACGGCCTTTTCCACGTCGGCGCCCCGTTGTTTGATTTCGATGACCCCCACGTCCAGGCCGCTTTTCGTTCTGACTGCCAATTCCGTGCTTTCCTCTCTGCAGGGAACCTTGGTTGGCGCGGCGCAGTGGGGAACGATACCCAGATTGCGGTACAGGTCGAGGATCATCTGCCGGTGCTTTTCCGGAGGATAAATCAAGGGCGGCGGCGATGGCCGGATGTGCAGTAGCGCCAGAACGAGGCTCTCCCGTTGCGGCAGGTTCTCCGCAATACGCCGGAACTTCAGCGATGCTGGCGCATGGCCCAGCAGCAGTGCGCAGTCGCGGAACCCCAGGGCATGGCAAAACTGCTGGGTAAAGGTGTGGGAGGTGACGGCCTGGGTATAGACCGTTTCGATTTGGTTTTCGCGGGCCCGTTGCAGCAGGTATTCGCCGAGGCGGCTGGCAATGCCATGGCCACGGAAATCCGGCTTGGTGACCACGATTCCCAGTTCGGCGATGGTGGGGGTGGCGGGGTCGATCATCAGTGCCGCGTGACCGGTTATTTTTCCCTCCGCCGTC
The DNA here is from genome assembly GCA_050177075.1 of Sulfuricellaceae bacterium. Lineage (GTDB taxonomy): Bacteria > Pseudomonadota > Gammaproteobacteria > Burkholderiales > UBA9220 > UBA2239. The sequence goes on from JBFXHL010000045.1 coordinate 7,601, forward strand.
ACGGCCACGGCGGACAGCAGCTCACCGTTGGCGTTGAGGATGGCGACCCGTTCCGGGTAATAAATGTGTTCGTAGGGGTAGGAATAGCCGTAGGATTCGTAGACGCAGCGCGCCACCTCGATCGCCTCGCCGGCTTCCATGGGGCGGACGGTAATGGTGCCCGTCAGCGGGGCCGGTGCGGCGGGCGCCGGCGGGGAGTAGGCATCGACCAGGACATGGCTCCGGTGTTTGACGAGACAGATTTCCTTGCCCTGTTTGCCCAGGTTGTGAAACGCCACCTCGTCGAAGGCCTGTTTCATGAGGAAAGTGCCCAGCCCGCCGCTACCCGGTTCTTCCAGCAGCGCGTCGGGATGATAGTCCGGCAGCTGGGTCGGGTCGAAGGGTAGGCCCTGGTCGAGGATGCGGATTTCCAGGCCGAGGGCGGTGGGACGGCAAATGACGTCGAAAGTATTGAGTTCCCCGGCGGGATAAGCATGACGCACCACGTTGGCCGTGGCTTCTTCCACCCCCAGTTCGATGGCGGCCCGTTCTTCGGCGTCGAAACCGGCCTGTTCCGCGACCCGTACTACGTGAGCGCAGGCCAATGCCGGGGAGGAGGACTCGTTGGTGAGGGTGAGACGGCTGTAGCCGGCTGCGATTTCGTTCTCGCTCATCGGGTTACTTGCCTTCCTGGCGGCGGTCTAACACGCGCTTCAGCTTTCCGGTGCGTGGGTTGATTTCCAGGTCGGCGGCGGATACCCATTCTACGGCAAGAGGGTGAACCAGGCCTTGGCGCAGCAACTCGGGAAACATCGGCCGATTGGCGTAGACTGTCGCGATGACGCTTTCCTTTGCAGCGGCTAGCTCCGCATCGCCACCATGGACGGCGATGCGCAGGGTCATCTGGTCGCGCTGCTGGTAGTGGTCGATCACCATTTGGAAATTGACGATTTGCAATCGGTCGCGGAAGGGTTCCAATATGTGCCACACGTCCTCTACGTAGAGGGTGATCGGCCCGACCCGGGCCCCTTCTTCGGAACGGCCGAGTATCTTGAACTTGCGGTCGGGGGGGCCTTCCTCTTCCAGCCATATCGCCCGGTCCCCCGCCGGGTAGCGGATCACCGGCATCAGCAGGCGGGTGAGGTTGGTGACGATGACCTTGCCCGGCTTCCCGACTTCCCGTATCACTTCGCCCGTCTCCTCGTAGACGATTTACAGGATGGTGTGGCGGCCAAACACCCGGTGCTCGTCCGGGCCGCAGCCGAGGTCGGCGTAGCCGTGCAGGCCGGCGTCGACGCTGGCGTAGCCGATAGAGGCGGCGTGGGCATTGGGGAACGCGGTGGCAAGGGTTTGACGCTGATCGGGATAGAGGGACTCGCCGCCGAACAGCAGCCGTTTCACGCTGGGCAGGGTGCGCTCTTCGCCGAGCAGGTGTTCCGCCAGATTGACCAGGGTGGTGGGGACGCCCATCACCACGTCGATGTCGAAGTCGCGCACGGTATGCTCGATGACATCGAAATCGGCACGGCCGGAGATGGGGAATTGCAGGGCGTCGGCCCGAGCGTGTTCGAGGGAATTCATGATGAAGACGAAAGACGCGTAGAGCTCGCCAGCATAGAAGATGTTCGCCACCCGCTCGCCATCCCTGAGCCCGCCCGCGTCGAGGGCCGAGCCGAATGCCTGGGTGAAGGAGCGCCATTCCGCCCGGCTGAACACCGAGAACTTCGGGTCGCCGGTGGTGCCGCCGCTCTTGAACACGATGCCGTCCCGGAGTGGGCCGGTGAGGAGGCGGTTATTGCGGACCGTGTTGGCCTGCCAGTAGGCCTTCTGGTCCACCAGCGGCAGGTTTTCCATCTGCCAGTTTTGGGGCAGGCCGGCATACAGTTCCCGGTAGTAGGGGGATAGCTCCCGGGCGACGGCCACCAGAGTGGGCAGGGGGTAAATGTTCATGCCGGTCTCCGCAGATCGACGATGTGTTTGAGCTTGCCGGTGGCGGGGGTGGTCTCGAACCGGGCGAGGGGCAGTCGCTCCACGACCAAGTCGGTGAATTTCGACTCCTCGACGAACTGACGCAGGTCCGGATAGTGGGACAGCAGCAGTTGCCGTGCCGCTTCCGGTTCGAGGCCTGCGCCTTCCTCCAGCCGAAGCAGGATTTGGTCTTTCTCGCCGTGGCTGAGCACCAGTTGCACCGCGCCGCCGTAATCGGCGTGGTCGGCCAGGACGCGGCAAAAGGTCTGGTAATTGAAAAAGTAAGGGGCCCGGAACAGGTCGCCATGCCGGCCCAACAGTTCGAAGCGCGGCGCGGCGCGACCGCAGCGGCACGGTCCCTCCAGCCAGCGCCCCAGGTCGCCGATGTCATAGCGCTCCACCTTCTGTCCTCGCCGTGCCAGGGAGGTGAACACCAGCCGTCCCGGTTCGCCCGCCGCTACGGGGTGATCAGCGTCAAGATCGAGGATTTCCAGGAACTGAGTCTGGGTTAGCAGGTGATAAGCGCTGTCGTCGCATGCCGGGCACTGGTAGCCCAACGGTCCGGCATCGTTGCTGCCGTAGATGGCGGCACGGATGATTTCGACGCCGAATTCCTCCTTCAGGCGCTGGCGCTGCACAGCGTTGAAATGCTCGCCGCCGAAGAAGATTTTTTTTATCCCGCCGTAAGACCGCAGAATGTCCGCCTGTTGGGTGAAGAGGCTGGTCAGGTAGAAGGGCATGCCGAGGAGGGTGTCGACGCGCTGGGCGACGATGGTACGTGCCACCTCCTCCAAATCGTCGATGCCGGTCATGGGAAATTGGGTGGCGCCGAGGTGCTCCAGAATGCTCCAGAAGCTGATGAAGCTGCCGTAAAGATGGCCGGAAAAGAACAGGTTCATCACCCGGTCGCGCGTCGGGTCAAGGCCGGCGGCATACAAGCCATCCGCCGCGGCGCGCATCTGGGTGCGATAGTCGTCCCAGGAATAAACGGACAGCTTGGGAGTGCCAGAACTGCCGCCGCTCTTGAAGTACAACTGGGCATGGGTCGGATCGGGGGGCAGGGAGAGGAACTCCTCCTTGGCCAGCAGCGGTGTGCCGCTGGCGAGGGGAGAAGGTGGGAGGGCATGCAGTTCGTGGAAGCTGGATATGCCCCGGGCCGCATCCGGCAATTCGAAGCTCACCCGGCGGCAGTAACGCTGGAGGGCGTACACCCCGTCGTGGGGGGCACCCGCATAGCCGCCCAGTTGTTCGCCGACGCGGGTGATGCGACTTACGCCGGCGGCAATCAGGCGGGATGACAGGTCGGCGAAGCGAGTCAGCTCGCAGGCCAATCCCGCCGTCTGCAGCCAGGGCCGCATGGGGCGCAGTGTGGCGGCCATGTCGCGGGGGAGAAGGGGTTTGATCCATAAGCTGCGGTAGAGGGGAGATGCGCGCAAAGCCGGATGGTTTTCCGCAAATACGCGCCAGCTCCTGTCCGCCGCGGTAAAAACCCGCGTTTCTCCCGAGAAAATGCCGTCGAGGCGGGCCATTTCCGAGACGGTGGTGATCTCCGCCTGTTCCTGCAGCGTCGGTTCTTTTACCGGCATGGCGGTGGATACCTCGCCGAGCAATCTGGCGAAGCGCGCCGCGAAATCGAACAGCTGTTCGCGGCTTTCCGCTTCGATATACAGGCATTGGGGGCTGGAGCAGGCCTGCTGTTCGATCTTGCAAACATCACGGGCGACAGCGGCAAGACTGGCTTCGTCGTGCAGCTTCTCTGCGGCCAGGTAGGCGAAGGATATCTTGTGCCCCCACTCCACCACGCGCACGCCGGGCGGGGCCATGGAACGCACGGCGGCGATGGCCGTTTCCCCTCCCCAGGCGGAGATTCCGTCCGCCGCTGCAAAGAGTTGGCGCAATTTTTCCGGTTCCCGGGAGGAGAGTCGGGCGGCATAGACGAAGGGCGCCAATTCGCCGCCGGGGTCGTGATCTAGCAGAGCAGCGAGCAGGCGTTGGGGAAAAAGCGTGGCGTTGGTGCTGGTTTTGAGGAAATTGATGTTCCCGGCCAACAAACCCTCAACAACCGATAGGGGGGCGACGGAACTGACGTTGCCCGGTGCCACGTGGACCAGCAGGCCCAGCGGGCACCAAGCTTCGAAGCGATGGTCGTCGTAACCGATGCGGCGCGGCGTGAAGGGATCGGTGCCGCCCAGTTCGCGGCGGAGTTTGTGTTCGAGCACTTCGCGGTCGAGAAAGGCGGCGATCGAGTCCAGTGTGGCGTTCGCCTCGTCGGGGCGGGCGTCCGGAGAAGAGAGCAAGGTGTCGAATAGTTCCCCGCGCAGGGAGCTTGCCCGTCGCAGGTCTTTTCCCAGCGCCTCGGCGGCAGCAAGCAGGGCCTTCAGGGGGGGAGGCCGGTCGAAATCGGCTGCGATCGCTTCCGCCAGGGCCGGCAGACGCGCCGCCAGTTCCGCATCATCCAGCCACTCGCCGCGCCACAGGTGATTCCGGCTCATGTCGCGCTTCCTTTCAGTAATTCCGCCGCAGCGATGGCGCAGCTTTTGTTTTTGGAGACGCCCGCTCGTCCCAGCGGCACGAAATAAGGAGTGGCGAGGCCGCAAGAGCAGTCGCTGGCGGGGTACCATGCCGCCAGGTCGCCCATCAGTACGCTGTGAGTGGGTACCGAGGTGACGTAAGGGGCGACGAAATTCAGAAAGCCGGGGACGCCAGGCCCCAAGGGTTGCAGTGTTTTTACGTCGCGAATGAAAACCCGCGACCACACCGGAATGTGAAAGTTGTGGGCGGGACACTCGGCATAGGGCACGCTATGCTCCACCGAGCCATAGCCGTCGCGGATGAGATGGTCAGGGATGCCAAGCAACGTCGAGATGAGGGCGTACAACTCGGGCTTGGGGATCGCCTTGTCGGCTTGGCCTTTCCAGCCGCCGCCAAAGAAAGTCATCGAGCCCGCGGCAAGTTTCAGCGGGGGCAGGCGGAGGGATTCCATGCGTTGCAGGGTGGCGTGGAGAAAGGCGGGAAACCCAAAAATCCTTACTGGAAGGCCTTCTTCGGCATATTCCTGCAAGGCGCGTAGGGCACCGTAGATGTCGAATTCGTGCCCTCCATGGCCAGTGCGGCGCAGGGTGTAGCTTAGGCGGTTGACGGGGGCGTATTTGCACAAAAAATGCGCGGTATAGGAGGTGCCGACCTTCCAGTCCGGTTCCGGTTCGTAGTTGAAGAGCAGGTAATTGGTGGGCTGGTTCGGGGTGTGCCAGCCGTAATGCTCGAAGGTGAAGTCCACCATGCGTTGACCGGCGCCTATGGACCAGGCATCGAAGAATATTTGCGATTTCTGGCCGGTGGTGCCGGAGGATGTGAGGCGGAGGACGATGTCGTCTCGCGGCACCGACAATACCTCATGGGTTTTGAAGAAATTGGCATGGATGAGCGGGACGTCGGCACAGTCGGCGACACTGTGCAGCCTGTCTGCGGCAACGCCCTGTTCTTCAAGCAGGCGGGCATAGAAGGGTAGGCGGGAGCGGTGCCAGGAGATGATTTCGCCCATTGCCGCCACGAACAGCGCATCGGAGTCCTGGTTGGCCTGGAAAGGATCGGCGAGTTCGCATAGCGCTTGAACCTTGCCCAAGGCGGCTGGATCGGGTACGGCCAACGGGATTTTGTTCACGGACGACCCCCATGGTTATTTGTTTTTTTCCAGGTTAGCAGTTTCCGCTCCCTGGGGAAAATATCAGAAGGAAAACGGATGGCCGGTGATTTATCCTGTAAAGGAAGACAGGGACCTTGCCTTGGACCCTGTATCATGTCGCGCGATAGGAATTCGACAATACTTCGCGGTTACCGTTGGATGGAAATGGGGCAATGATCTTCCGAATTCTGGTGGCAGGCCTGGCGGTATTCGCCATGTTTTTCGGTACCGGAAACTTGGTCTTTCCGCTCATGCTCGGGGCGGAAAGCCTGGGGGGGTGGCCATGGGCACTGGCCGGATTCGCCCTTGCCGATATCGCGCTGACGCTGGCGGGGATGATGGTGATGTTGCTGTTCGACGGCGAGGTGGGACGGTTTTTTCATTATACGGGCCGCGCCGGTCAACGGGTATTTCCCTGGCTGTTGCTGCTGCTGTTAGGTCCGCTGGTGGTCATGCCGCGGGCCATCAGTGTCGCCCATGGGGCCCTTAGCAGCACCGGTTTCGTGTTGCCGATCGGTATTTTCAGCCTCGGCTTTCTTTCCGTGGTGTGGCTGGCAAATCGCCGTCCCGGTCACCTGATCGAGGTAATCGGCAAGTACTTTACGCCGGTGAAGATTGCTTTGCTGACAATCGTTATCAGCGCATGTTTTCTGGTGGCGCGACGGTTGTCATTCTCTCCTGGGGGAGGGTTGGAAGCGGTCATGGCTTTTGGACACGGTTTTACCGGCGGCTATGAAACGATGGATCTGATTGGCGTGGTCTTTTTCGGTGCGGTGATCATGCGCTATTTCGATGACGTCGAAGATTCGAACCGGCGCCTGCAGGCGGCCTTCTGGGCGACGACTATCGGCATGACCTTGCTGATGGTGTGTTATCTGGCCCTATTCTATCTGGGGACGCGCTATGCCGGGGAAGTGAGGGGGTTGCCGGCGACCGAGATGCTGCCGCGTATTACCAAGATCGCCCTCGGTGATCTGTCCGAGGAGCTGACGGCAGGCACCATTATCGTCGCCAATATCACCTTGACCATTGCCTTGTCGTCGATTTTCGCCGAGTACTGCGTTAGCGAAGTGAGCGCGTTGCATGGGCGTTACCTCCAGGTGCTGTTTGCGACGCTGACCGTCGACTATGGCATGTCCCTTCTCGAATTCGACCGCATCATCCATTATTCGGCCATGCTGCTGTCCTTCCTGTATCCGTTTCTGATCGTTTTGACCTTTCTCAACCTGTGGCGAGCCCTTCAGGAACGGCGAAGAGCGAAGGAGCGGGTGTTTTGAGTCCCCTGCGCCTTCGTTCCTTACGGGCCAAGCTGATTCTAGCCATTGGCCTGCCGCTTCTGCTGAGCCATGGCGTACTGCTGACGGTGGAATACCAGATCGGCAGGAAAGAGGCGATTGCCGGCATGGAAAACTATCTGCGCGAGTTGACGCGTCATCAGGCCGCACGCATCGACGGGGAGTTTTCCGTCATCGCTCAGGCTGCCCGTTCTTCCGCCTGGTTCCTGGACGATATCTCCCCCGGGGATTCTGAGGCCCTCGCTCGGGTGCTTCGGGGCAACCTGGCTCAAAGTCCGCTGGTATACGGGTCGGCCATCGCTTTCGATCCGGCCTTGCAGCGCGCTTCGCCCTACCTTTACCGCGCGGCGGCGGGTAAGTCGCTACGGCAAATCGACATCGGCCGGGACGCCTACGACTATACGACGTGGGACTGGTACCAAAAGCCGAGGGAAACGCGTTCGTCGCTCTGGACCGAACCCTATTTTGACAAGGGTGCCGGTAATACCTTGATGGTGACTTATAGCGTCCCCCTCTTAAGACAGGGGACGTTTCGGGGAGTCGTGACGGTGGACGTCTCCCTGGAGAATCTGCGCGCCGACATGGCCCGGCTTCGGGTCAAGGACGGCTTTGTCGCCATTGTCAGCCGGCGTGGAACCTACCTGTCCCATCCCCAGGCAAAACGGGTGATGCAAGACTCGGTGTTCAGCGTCGCGGCGCGGCTCAACCTGCCAGAACTGGCGGCAGCCGGGCGGGAGATGGTGGCGGGAAAGAGCGGCGTGGTGCGGTTGCGAGACCCGGAGGATGGTGTGGGGATGAATTGGCTGGTATTCGCGCCGGTCCCTTCCACTGGTTGGTCCTTGCTGGCGGTCGTGGACGAGGAACTGGTGCTGGCGGAAGTATACCAGCGGCTGCATCGTCAATTGGCAGTGTCGCTTGCCGGCATGGCCCTAGTGCTGCTTATCCTGTTGCTGGTCACGGTGCGTTTCACGCGGCCTCTCATCCGCCTGCGAGAAACGGCCAAGCAGGTCGCGCAGGGCGACCTCACCGCACGGGCGGTAGACGCGGGAAGCCAGGACGAGGTTGGTCAGTTCGCCGCGGTGTTCAATCACATGCTCGATGAGCTGGGGGAAGCCACCGCAGCGCGAATCCGGGAGACTGCCGCCCGGGAGGCCGTGGAAAGCGAGCTAAAGGTGGCCCTGGAAATCCAGCGTTCCCTGTTGCCCCATGTCTTTCCGCCATTCCCGCATCATCCCGAATTCGACCTTTACGCCTTATGCGAGCCGGCCAAGGCAGTGAGCGGGGATTTTTACGATTTCTTCTTGCTGGATTCGACCACCCTGGCACTGGTGATCGCGGACGTTTGTGGCAAAGGCGTCCCGGCCGCTATGTTTATGGCGGTGGCCCGGACCACGCTGCGCAACTTCAGTCAGCCCGAAAGATCGCCGGGGGAGATTCTGGAAGCCGTCAACGAAGCGCTGCGGGCGGAAAACGAGAACAACATGTTCGTTACCCTCTTCTATGCCCATTATGACCTCTCCAGCGGCCGCTTGCGCTACGCTGGCGCCGGCCATCCCCCGCCTTGCCTGATTCGGGTCGGGGGAGGCGTGACGGCTCTGGCCTCGGAAGGAACCGTGCTCGGCGTGTTCAAAGAAGCGCGTTACGCCGTACGGGAAACGCAGCTCCAAACCGGCGACGTATTGGTTCTGTACACTGATGGCGTTACCGAGGCCGGCGACGCGACAGGGATGCTGTATGGTGAGGCCCGTTTGGAAGCCTTGTTGAAGAGGGTGGCTGGTCAGACGGCGGAGGCCATTTGCCAAGCGGTGGTTGGCGATGTGGAGGCATATCGCCATGGCGAGCGCCAGGATGATGTCACGCTGCTCGTTTTGAGGTGTAACAGTTAGCGGGCCAAGCCGCTAAAGGACAGCCTCACTCGGTTCAGATTGTTCTCGCGCTGGTAGTGCATTTCCTGAGTCAGCTCCCGGGCGAGAAAGATGCCCAGCCCGCCGACGGGCCGTTTCTCCGGGGGTAGGCCGGTGTCGGGCGGAGGGTGGGGGCACGGGTTGAAGGGGCGGCCGTCGTCCACCACTTCCACTTCGATGGAGCCGGCGGCTTGTTCAAAGTGCACCTGGATGGGGTGGCGGAACTGGTCGTCATAGGCGTAACGAATGATGTTGCTGACAAGTTCTTCAAGGGCAAACAGCACGGCGAAACGGGTCATTTCGTCGACTTGGGCCGCCTGTAGAAAATCCCGAGCGGCCGCGTGGAGCCGGGGCAATTCGGCAAAATCGTTGCCTATCTCGATGTCCAGCCGGGGACGTCTCTGTTTCATTCCATGTGAAAGTGGCGATCCAGGCCGGCGATGGCGAATACCTTGCGCACGGCTGGACTGGCGTTGGCCAAGGTCAGGCGATTGGCGCCGACTCGTTGCGCCGTTGAGAGGCACAAGCGCAGAAAGGCCGAAGCCACGAACTCGACGTCCTTCAGGTCGAATACCACCGGCAATGGCGTCGCGGTTACGCGAGCCAAGAGTTCCTCCTGGATGGCGGTACTTTGAGTCGTATCCATGCGTCCTGAAAAAGCGACGCGCAGTTTCCCTTCTTCGCATTGTGACTGAAACATGATTTATGCCTTGCCGATAGGGTCGCGGGTTGTTTTCCAAGCACTTAACGAACTATGGAGTGAAGCTTTTTTTTAATCAAGGGCCTTGCTCCAATGTGTTCCAGGAAGCGGGCATGGATTCGAATTCTAGCGTCATGTCTCGCTTGTTCTGCTAGAATGGTTTGAAAATCAAATCCTTCCAATGTCTTTCATGTTTTCCCGCTCCTATACCGCCTTCGTCAACATCGCCTTCAGCGGCCTCATTCTCCTGGCGGCTTTCGCGGTGCTGCGGCCGTTCCTGCTCGCCATTCTGTGGGCGGCGGTCATCGCCATGGCCACCTGGCCCCTCCACGTGCGCATCCGCGTCGCCCTCAAGGGCAGCAACAACCGGGCGGCGATTCTGTCCACCCTGGTGATCGGGGTCGCCCTGGTGGTGCCCATGGCGGTGCTGCTGGTGCTGGTGGTGTCGGAACTCAACAGCGTCGCCGCCTACCTCATCGCCGCCGACAAGAACGGCGCCCCGCTGCCGGCCTGGCTGCCCGTCATCCCTGGGATGGGGAATTTCCTGGCGGAGAAATGGAACCTGTATCTGGCTTCGCCCCACCAGATTTCCGGCCTGCTGCAGGAATGGATGGCAGCCAAGGTCAACCTGCTGCAGGAGGTGGTCAACCTGGTGCTGCTGTCCATCACCTCCCGCCTGGCGACCCTGTTCTTCGCCCTGATGGTGCTGTTCTTCATCTACCGCGACGGGGACAGGCTGGTGGCCCGCATCAACCTGATCGGCGTCAAATGGCTGCAGAAACGCTGGCCTTCCTACGCCCATCACATTCCTCCCTCCCTGCGGGCGGCGGTGAACGGGCTGGTGATCGTGGGTCTGGGGGAGGCGGTGATCCTCAGCGCCCTTTACCAGGTGTTCGGCATCCCGTCGGCGGTGCTGCTGGGCCTGGCGACGGCCCTCATCGCCTTCATTCCCATGGCGGCGCCCCTGGTGCTGGCCATCGTCGGTTTCCTGATGTTCGTCACCGGTTCCCCGTTGGGTGGCGTATTCGTCTTTTCCGTCGGCACCGCCGTGGTGATGGCGGCGGACTATGTGGTAAGGCCGATGCTGATCCAGGGTTCGGCGGAGATTCATTTCCTCGCCGTGCTCTTCGGCATCCTCGGCGGCGTGGCCACCATGGGGGTGCTGGGGCTGATCCTCGGGCCGGTGATCCTGGTGCTGCTGATGGTGCTGTTCCGGGAGGCGGCGGTCAACGAATCGGCGGACATGGGGCTGTAGGGCGGATTTATTGCGCCGGTTCTTAACCAGAGGGCGGGCGAGCGTGTAGAATCAAAACGTGGGTAGCATAAACATAACTTAGGAGAAAACCATGAACACCGAACTGATGGATGTGGAAAGCGCCGTGACCAAGGATAAGCTGGTGGAAGACCTGCGCGTGGTGGTGGCCGATGCCGAGGAACTGTTGCGCGCCACCGCCGGCCAGGCGGGCGACAAGATCGCCGCCGCCCGGGAGCGTATCCAGGGCAGCCTGGCCCAGGCCAAAGTGCGCCTGGCCGCCGCCGAGGAAGCCATCGTCGAACGGACCAAGCAGGCCGCCCGCGCCACCGACGAATACGTCCACGAGAATCCCTGGAAAGCCGTGGGCATCGCCGCCTGCGTCGGCGTCATCGTCGGCATGCTGATCGGCCGGCGCTGATCCATGGGGGAGCAGCACAGCGGCCTGATGGCCGCCCTGCGGCGGCTGACGGCGAACACCACGGTGGTGGTGGGGACCCGTCTCGAATTGCTCGCCAACGAAGTGGAAGAAGAAAAGCTGCGCTTGGCGCGGCTTTTCTTCCTCGGCGCCCTGGCGGTGCTGTTCTTCGGCATCACCGTCCTGCTGGCCACGGTTTTCGTGGTGGTGCTGTTCTGGGACAGTCACCGGCTGGTGGTGCTGGGCGCCCTGGCGGCGCTGTTCTTGGCCTTGACCCTGCTGTCCGCCCGTGCCTTGCGTAACGAGGCCGACAGCGGCTCGAAGCTCTTTTCCGCCAGCCTCGCCGAGTTGGAAAAAGACGGCGAGCGCTTGACCTCCGGTCTATGAACGAGCGCCTGATCGACATCCGCGTCCGCCGCGCCCGCCTGCAAGCCAAGATCGAGGCCCAGCGGGAGGCGTTGGGCATCATCACCGCCCGCTGGGAGAAGCCCCTGGCCGTGGCCGACGCCGGCCTCGCGGCCCTGCGCTTCGCCAAGACGCACCCCGTCGCCATCGCCGGCGTGGGGGCGGCCCTGGTGTTCCGTTTTCGCGGTACCGTCGGCCTCCTCAAGGCCGGTTGGCGCCTCTGGCGCCTCTATCGTACCGCTCTCTCCTTTACTGCCCAGTTCCGTCCCTGATTCTTCACTTCGTGCGGGGACGGGTATAATCACCCGGTTACCACGCCACGAGGCGCAATATGCTTTTGATGATCGACAACTA
>JBFXHL010000046.1:0-19406 GCA_050177075.1 Sulfuricellaceae bacterium
CTGGGCGCCGCTCACTTCGACCGCGCCGATGCTCAAAAAACCGCCAACCGCCTCATCCGCCGACTCCAGCAGATCGGCTTCAAAGTCCAGCTCGCTACAGCTTGACGAAGTATGTTTCATCCTAGAACTCCTTCATATTTGCTATCTGTTGCCGCTTTAAGCCGAGAGTTGCGAGAGGAGAGTCGAGATTACTGGGTGTTCGTTCTCCGCTCTTGGCTCTCAACTGCCCTTACGCTGCATTTTTCGCCTTGCCGACGATGGACTCGTCGTCCTTCTCCATGATGCCGAACTCGAGCAGCAGGTCTTCCAGCTCTTCCATGGTGATGGGGGTGGGGATCACGCCCTTGCCGGCGTTGGCGTGAATCTTGGAGGCGAGCTGGCGGTATTCATCGGCCTGCTTGGACTCGGGGTCGTATTCCAGCACGGTCATGCGACGCAGTTCGGCGTGCTGAACGACGTTGTCCCGGGGCACGAAGTGGATCAGCTGGGTGCCCAGCTTCTTCGCCAGGGCGTCGGCCAGTTCCCATTCCTTGTCGGTCTTGCGCTCGTTGCAGATCAGGCCGCCCAGGCGCACGCCGCCGGCGTTGGCGTATTTCAGAATGCCCTTGGAGATGTTGTTGGCGGCGTACATGGCCATCATCTCGCCGGACATGACGATGTAGATTTCCTGGGCCTTGTTTTCGCGAATGGGCATGGCGAAGCCGCCGCACACCACGTCGCCGAGCACGTCGTAGGAAACGTAGTCCACATCGTCGTAGGCGCCGTTCTCTTCGAGAAAGTTGATGGCGGTGATCACGCCGCGGCCGGCGCAACCCACGCCGGGCTCGGGACCGCCGGATTCCACGCACTTGATGTCCTTGTAGCCGACGCGGAGCACGTCTTCCAGCTCCAGGTCTTCCACGGAACCCGCTTCGGCAGCCAGGGACAGCACGGTGTCCTGGGCCTTGGCGTGCAGAATCAGACGGGTGGAGTCGGCCTTGGGATCGCAGCCGACGATCAGGATTTTCTGGTCCAGCTCAGCCAGAGCCGCCAGGGTGTTTTGGGAAGTGGTGGATTTACCGATACCGCCTTTGCCGTAGAAAGCAATCTGCCTCAAGCCACTCATGTCAATCTCCTTTCAGGTTTCGGATGTTGCAAACTGGGACCAAATCGCTTTGGTTGCCTCCCCTTCTGCAACGACCGTGCCAGCCTTCCGAAAAACCACCAAGCAATTGAATTAAAGCGATTAAAAATTTCACCCGACAGTTTTCGCCACCTGTCGCAAAGCCGACAAAACCCTACCGGCTGTAGGAAAAAGGCCATGGGCGCCGATTTCCGACAAAACGATTTTTCCCTTCATAAACAATCCACTAAAAACAGGAACGGTTATTGCTGCCGCTCCATCATGGAACAAGAAGCGAGCCAACCCGCCTTCGCGGGACACAGCACCAACCTGGTGGGCATCCCCACCGGGCTCCTGGCCAGCGCCACGTTCAACGACTACCCCCTGACCCTCCATATCAACGGGGTACGGGAAATGAACAAGGTGCTGTTCGAGATGCTGGAGCGTTCGGGCAGCGCGGAAGAGGCGTCGGAAGCGTTCCAGAGCTACATGGGCGCGATGTTCGGCCTGGATCTGGAGCAGCGGGCGAAGAAATCCGACAACAACCGCCGCTTCAAGAGCAGCTTCCTGCGCCTGCTGCAGGGCTGGGGCTTCGATTCCAACGGGCCGGAGGGGGCGGTGCTGAAAGGCTGGGTGGAAAGCCGTTTCGGGCTCTTCCCCACCTTCCATAAGACGCCCCTGGCCCGCTACCCGTCGAAGGCCTGGGTGACGTATGTGGAAGAGAAGATGTCGAGCCGCTTCCACAACAACAGCATCAATTTGCAGCTCGACCTGCTGTACGAATACTGCCAGTGGTCCCTGGGACGCCACTTCGCGCCGGGGAAAAAGCACCTGACCCTGTACCGGGGGGTGAACGATTTCGACGAGCACGCCATCGTCGAGCGCCTGGATAGGAAAACCGCCGTGGTGCGGCAGAACAACCTGGTGTCCTTCACCAGCGACCGCAACCGGGCCGACGAATTCGGCGACTGCATCCTGGAGGCCCAGGTGCCGACAGTGAAGATATTGTTTTTCAACGCCCTGATCGCGGGCACCACCCTCAAGGGCGAGGGCGAGTACCTGGTGATCGGGGGAGATTATAGGGTGCGATTCAGTTACTACTAGCCGAGAGCGGCGAGTCGAGAGTTGAGAGCAAAGCCCCACGCCGTATTGCTCTCGACTCTCGACTAACCACTCTCTACTTAACCCAAAAGGAGCACTACCATGACCGACTACCTCTCCTCTCCCCTCGGCAAACTGGAAGGCGCCGAGCGCCTCCTGTCCCCGGTGTGCAAAGGCGCCACCAAGAAGTCCGGCCGGTTCGGCTTCCGCGGCGAAATCGCCCTCAAGCTGGCGGAAAGTACCGCCGGCGAGAAGCGCCCCCCCGAAGTGAAGACCGACCAGGTGTTCATGACCACCGAAGGCGACAAGGTGATGTTCTACGCCTCCTACGTGGACTCCATCGAATCCCTGGCCCTCATCGCCGACACGCTGGAACCCTGGCTCGCCGCCGATGGCAAGTACTTCGTCTGGGCCAGCAACATCGACCTGCTGAAGAAATACGAGGTGGAACTGAAAGGTGCCACCTTCTATGCCTTCCCTCTGGATGAGGGCACCGTGTACAACGAACTGCTGGACCTGCTGTACCTGGAGAAGGGCGACCTGAAAAAGGCCAGCATGGAAGAGAAGCTCGACATCCTCACCGACACCGCCAAGGGTTACAAAGGCGGTCTCCCCAAGGCCAGTTTCGAGCAAGTGGTGGCGGAAATGGGGGCGGTGAAGGTGTACGACAACCGTCCGGTTTGATGTTGCCGCGAAGCGCCTCTAGTCGAGAGCCGAGAGCACGGTATTCGTACCGCCTGCTCTCGGCTCACCGCTCTCCACTCTCGGTTCAATGACCTCCTCCCTCCACGACCGCGCGCTCGGCGCCTACCTGGGCCTCGCCTGCGGCGACGCCCTGGGCGCGACAGTGGAGTTCCTCACCGCCCGGGAAATCCAGGCCCAGCTCGGCGTCCACAAGGAACTGACGGGGGGCGGCTGGCTGCGCCTCAAACCCGGCCAAGTCACCGACGACACCGAGATGTCCCTTTATCTCGGCCAAGCCATCCTCGCATCCCGGGGGTGGAATCTCACCGCCGTGGCCGACGCCTTCGTCGCCTGGCTCAAGTCCAGGCCGGTTGACGTGGGCGCCACCTGCCGCCGGGGCATCCGGCGCTACATGCTGCAAGGGGTGACCCACGGCCCGGAATCGGACACCGACGGCGGCAACGGCGCCGCCATGCGCAACCTGCCGGTGGCCCTGTTCACCCTCGGCAACGACGATCTCCTGACGCGCTATACCCTGGAGCAGGCCCACATCACCCACCACCACGCCCTGTCGGACGCGGGCACCCTGGCCCTCGGGCGCATGGTGCAAATGCTGTTGCGGGGGGGCGGCGTCAAGGGGTGCCGTCCCATCGCCAACCAGCTGCTGCAGGAACACCGACAGTTCCGGTTCGACCCTTATCCGGGCCGGGCGTCGGGCTATATCGTGGACACGGTGCAGACGGTCCTATACCACTTCTTCTACACCGACTCTTTCGAGTCCTGCGTGGTGGAAACCGTCAACCGCGGCGAGGACGCCGACACCACCGGCGCTCTGGCCGGCATGCTGGCGGGCGCCCTCTACGGCGCTTCGGCCATCCCGAAACGCTGGCTGAACAAGCTGGATTTCCACGTGGTGAGGCAAATCGAGCAACAGGTGGACGGCCTGCTACGATTGGCCCCCGTTACGCAATGACTTCATCCTGCGCCCATTGGGACCAATGGTCGCAGTGTTTGCGCACGGGCTTTACTTCAGGATTCAGGCTGTCCCGGTTGCACAAGCCGGCATTCAGTACCGTGAAAACCATGGTTGCCGGCCTGCCGTACAGCGTTTCGACTATTTTTCTCTCGCCTTCCCAGTTGCCGCAGGTAATGCAAAGCCTCTCGTCGATTCTTTTCAGCAGCATATCCCCTCTCGTTCATGAACCCCTTCGTTCGGAACGACTTTCCCGTATCTGCTGGGAC
The DNA here is from genome assembly GCA_050177075.1 of Sulfuricellaceae bacterium. GTDB lineage: Bacteria > Pseudomonadota > Gammaproteobacteria > Burkholderiales > UBA9220 > UBA2239. The sequence continues at coordinate 4,130 of JBFXHL010000046.1, forward strand.
AGCACTCCCTCGATAAGTACTTTCACCTACGCCGGCCATTCTAAACCCATCAATTTCCCTTTGCCAACAATTTGTTAGTCGTTTACCAGGAAAACAAGCACCATGGCCAAAATCATCTTCTACGAAAAACCGGGCTGCGGCGGCAATGCCAAACAGAAGGCCCTGCTGACGGCGGCGGGCCACGAGCTGGAGGTACGTGACCTGCTCAGCCACCCCTGGACGGCATCGGAATTGATGAGTTTCTTTGGCGCCCGCCCGGTGGCGGACTGGTTCAACCACTCCGCCCCCCGCATCAAGAACGGCTCCCTGGTGCCGGCGCGAATGACGGCCGCCGAGGCCATCGCCGCCCTGCTCGCCGACCCCTTGCTGATCCGCCGCCCCCTGCTGGAATCCGGTGACCGCCGCGAAGCGGGGTTCGACACCGCCCTCATCGCCGCCTGGCTCGGCCCCCTTCCCCACGAGGACGTGAAAGAGGGCTGCCCCAAAGGCGAGGAAGCGAAACCCTGTCCGCCGACCGGCGGGCCTTCAGCCGACATCGCGTAAAAAAGGGCCGTCCCGCGACGACCCTCTTGCCTTTCCCGCGCTACGGCTGGTTTAGCGGACGCCGGGCTTTCCCTTGCCGTCCCAAACCTGCCCCACGTCCCGGGAGGTGCGCTCCCAGCGTTCTTGGGCCGCCTTCCGACGGGCCTGGGCATCGGCGAGATTCTTTCTCGCCTGCTCCAGCTTGCGTGCGGCTTCTTCGGCTCGCTGCCGGGCCTGCCGTTCCTGGCGTTCGGCTTCCGCCACATCCTGCTCGGCGCTGCGCACCTGCTGTTCGGCGTCGTCCATCTGCTTCCAGGCGAAATCCGCGCGGCGCTGGGCGGCTTCGACCTGGTCGCCCGTCACCGCCCGCTCCTCCACCGGCGCGGCAGCCCAGGCCTGTCCGGCCGCGAGCAAGCATGCCAGGAGCAACAGGCTGGTTTGCAGGGGATTCTTTCGCATCATAGTGGCGATGATAACTGCATATGGCTTATAGACAAAGAGACAAGCATAAAAAAGCCCCTTCCGGCGGGAAGGGGCTTTGCGGCACGGTAATGCTCACAGGCGGGCGATTCGCGCGTACTGGGAAATCCCCGAGGAGGTGCCGCTGGAAAACATGTAACTGAACAAGGAATAGTTCGTGGGCAGGCCGAAAGCCGTGGTGGAGGTGTAGTTCTGCAGCACCGCCTTGCGGGACTCCAGCCCCTGGATGGATTGTTCGATGTTCTGGGTGGTGTATTTCAGCTCGCTGGTGGTGCCCGTTCCCCGCGTGACGATATCCGCGACTTTCTGCGAAGTGTTGGCCAGGAGCGTGGTCGCCCCCTCGGGGTTGGCCTTGAAGGCGCCTTGCAGCTTGGTCTTGTCCAGGGACAGGGTGCCGTCGCTCTGGCGGGTGATGCCCACGTCGGCCAAGGTGAGCTTGCTGCTGCCGTAGCCCGTGCTGGCCTGGCCCACAGCCTCCTTCACCTGACCCATAAGCTTGGCGGACAAGGCGTCGTTGACCAGGGGCGGCGAAGCGTTGGTCGGCGACGCTTTGGCAAGGTTGGCGACGGATTTCTGCAGGGTATTGTAGGCATCCACGAAGGACTTGGCCGCCGTCTCGAAGGCCGCCGCATCGCGGTTGACGTCCACCTTCACGGAACTGGTGCCGGTGGTGGCGAGGGTCAGGGTCACGCCTTCGATCGCCGTCGAAACGGCGTTGGACTGGCTCGTCACAGCCCGGCCGTCCACGGTCAGCTGGGCATTCTGGGCAGCCTGGGTCTGAGTCAGATTCTTGCCGCTGCCGCTGTCCGCCGTGGGGTCGTAGGCCACCTGTCCGAGGCCCGTGGTACCGGTTTGCACATTGCCATAGGCGTCAGCCGCGGTAATCTTCACGGTATTGTCGGAACCCGTGTTCTTGGCAGTGAGCTGCAGCTGGTAGCCACCACCGTCAGCCGCCACCACGCTGGCCTTCACGCCGGCATCGGAGCGGTTGATGGCATTGGCGATGCCGCTCAGGGTGCCGTCGCCAGGATTGATGTTGACCGTCACTTCCTTCGCCGCGCCGGGAGTGAAGGTGTTCAGGTTGGCATTGTAGGTGCCCACCTGTATCTTCAGCGACCCGGTGCCGACGATGGTGGAATCCCTGTCGGCGAAGGTGGCGCTCTTCAAGGTCTGCGCCGTGGCAAGCTGACTGACGTCGACGCTGTAGGTACCGGCCTTTTTCACGTCCTTGGAGGCCACGGCGCTCAGGACCGACTCCTGGCTGGAAGCCGTCTTGTAAGGCGCCACCTCCTGCCCGCTGTTGAGCTTGTCCAGGGATTTCTGGAAGTCGGCGAAGGCGGATTGCAACTGCCCGTAGGCGGAAAGCTTGACCTTGTAGCTCTCCTCCTGTTTTCCCAGGCTGTAGAGCGACGAGGAGGAGGAGCCAAAAACTCCCTGTCCGCTGACACCGTACAAATAAGACGTCGGACTGGTCTGGGACGCCCCATAAAGGCTATACACACTGTTGTACTGATTGATGGCGGAGAGCATGGCGCACCCCCTTTCGGGAATTTCACAGTTTTATTGTAGAACAATTCCCAATCGAATCAATTGGCTTTTCGCCTTTTTAGCACATTGACATAAGAATATGCCCGCTTCACGTTCGGCACCGCAGCACGACCATGGCGGAACGCCGGAAGCCGAGGCGCCGGTAAAAATCCAGGGCCGGCATATTTTCGCGGTCGGCGAGGAGGGTCAGGCGCAGACAGCCGTTGGCCCGCGCCCAGTCGGTTACGTGGTCCAGCAAGCCGCGTCCCAGCCCCTGCCCCCGCCAGGAGGCGGCGACGATCACGTCTTCCACCAACCCTACCCTCCCGCCCTCGGCGGTGCTGACGGTAAACAACAGGCTGGCCATGGCCGCCACCTGGCCGTTTATTCGGGCGACGAACAGCCGCCCCAGCAGGGGCTGTTCGAGGATCATCCGCAAGCCCCGCTCCTGCTTCACCGCATCGGGCTCGAAATCGCCTTCGAGGCGGAAAAGCTCCCCCAGCAGCGCCACCATGGCCGGGATATCCGCCTCCCGGGCGGCGTCGAACTCCCCCTGAGACATGGGCCGCTCAGGCGGCGGCGGGCATCTTGCCGCGGAGCGCCGCGGCGAAATCCGCCAGTTCCATGTCCAAGCGGGAGATATTCTGCTCGGCGAAGAATCGGGCCTCGTTGGCGGTCAGCTCGCCCGGCACCACGGCCCAGTGGGGGCCGTCGCTGGAGCGCTTCATTATCTGGCGCGCATAGCTGCGGGTCAGCTGGCTGTTGAAGCGGCAGCCCAGGAACAGGAAACGGCGGCCGCGCCGCAATTCCTGCACCCGCGCCGGAATTGGGGTCTGGATGTCGATCTCCGTCAGCACCTCGACGTAATCCGAATCGGAGACGATGAAGTTGGCCGCCGGGCGGACGGCACCGATGGGCTGGTAAAGCAGCGTCGTCCAGGCGGAAGCGGTTTCCTCGCTGGCTTCGCTGCCGTCGGCGGCGTAGTACCTGACCCACTGCTCCCGGTACTCGGCCCGGCTCACGCCCTGGACCCTGCCCCAATCGGCGCGTTTGCCCAAGGCTTCGGCAAGGGTGCCGTCGTACCAGGTTTCCACCACCAGGGGCAAGGGCAAGGCCGCCAGGTAGCGCTGGAGGGCGGATGGCTCGGCGTGGGATGCAAAGGCTTCTTTCATCAGTCCCACCAGCGTCTTGCGGTGCTTGAAGTTCTCGATGTACTGGGCGGCGGCGGTGAGGTTGCGGCGTATTTTGAACGGTACCGACGCCTTGGCGGAGAGTTTGTCCGCCAGGACTTCCGCCGTGGCGGGCAGGCCGCTGTCGCCGCACAGGCTGAGGACATCGGGACCGAGATAGGGCACGGCGGTGCCCTCGGCAAGGGCGCCGCGAATATCGTCCAGGGTGTTCATGCTCGTCTCCTTGTCAGTGCATCGCCAGCACCAGGCCGGTGGCTTCGGCGAGATCATGGGTGATATGGAGACAGGCGCTCCGCCCGTCCACCAGGTAAAGATCAAAGTGCTTCCCGGCACGGAAGGGTTCATCGGTCATATCCGCGGCATCGCACTGGGAAAAGTGCAGGCCAGGGTAGCGGCGGCGGATTTCCGTCAGGGGTTTTTTCTCTTCGGCCAACAGGTTTTCCAGGCTGTTGACGATCTCGCCGACCAGCGCGGCATCGAGGCTCAAGTCAGTCCCCTTCCAGCTTGCGGGCCTCGACGGTGATGGGCAGACGGGTATCCGCCGCCATCTCGGGCAGGGCGAAGACCCAGCCGTTGGACAACTTGATGGTGCCGCCCCACAGGTCGGACTTTTCCATTTCGACGATGTTTTCTTCCAGGTCCTTCTTCGCCACGTAGGCGGTGAAATCGCCGCTCGCGGATTTGCGGATCATGACTTTCATGGTGTTTCTCCTGCTTGGTTTGAATTCTCAACTGGCCGGGCGGAATTCCGCCACCTTGCCCTTGACCGGCGGCAAACCCGCCACCTGTGCGCCGCCCCCCAGACTACCCATGGCGAGGATGCGCTGGCAGATTTTCTCCGGGTTCAGCACCAGCAACAGTTCGCCCGGGGCACGGGCGGGGTCCGGCTTGACCACCGAATCGGCGATCACTCCCTCGCTGGCGAACATGGAAGACAGGGCCTCGACCCGATGGCGCGCCACCTCGGGGATTTCTCCCAGGGCGTCCACCAGGACCCCCAGCAGCTCTTCCTCCCGCACCCGCACCAGTACCACCTGCTTGCCGCCCAGGTCGGTCAGTTCCGGCCTGTTGGGCAGCAGGCGACGGATATCCACCACCGGCACCGGGGCATTGTTGTGAAGCAGATAGCCGACCAGATAGCTGGGGGCGCCGGGCACCGGCGTCAGGCCGACCAGGTCCACGGCCTCCACCACTTCCTCGGAATAGATGCCGAACCAGTTCTCGTCCACGAAGAAGGTGGCGATCTCCACCGTCTCGCCGAATTCCGACGTCCGGCCAACCTGGAGCTGCCACTTGTTGCGGCCGCCGTCTCCGGCACGCAGAGAGACGCTTTCCGCCGGACACAGGGGAACGAAAATCAGGGCCGCGACGTCGTTCTTGTAGCCATCCATGGGGCCCTTGTATTCCCGATAGCCGCTGGAGAGGCGCGAGCCGACGGCATAGTAGTGGCCGTCGAGCTCGACGATATTGGACAGGCCACCGCCGTTGGGCAGGCTGAAGAACTTGTCGTCCACGTCGAGGCGTCCGCCGGGACGAATATCCGGATGGGTGGAAGCGATCACCTGACGCTGACGATCGGCGAAGACGCCGAAGCAACCCGGAAGAATGTCCCCGCTCTCGTTGCGGGGCAGGGCGTCCCGCAACATGGCCTCGAACTGGGGAGCGGAATCGAAGACGATGCCGATGCCCCCCACCACCCGGCCGCTGCCTTGCAAATCGTGGATGGCCGCACCGTAGATGTAGGTGTGTCGGTTGTCGTACAAAGGCGTGGGTTCGAAAGCGGAAACGGCATAGCTCTGGGAATTCTTCAGGCTCAGGGTCTGCCGCACCCATTCGTCGGCCAGCGGCTTGCCGCAGAAGGACTGGCAGTCCGGGTTGGAAACCGCCAGGATGCGCCCGTGGCGGTCGAACAGGACCAGGTTGTCGTACACCGTGTAGAGGCTGTTGATGTGACCGAGGACAGCCTGGATGTCGCGCATTTCCTCCTCGTTCAGCCCCTCGTCCTTTCCGAGGAGTTCCCGGAAATGGGAGCGCAGGGCCCACCAGCGGCAGTCATTGGCCCGCTCGTAGAGGTTGCGGTCCATGATATCGATGGCCAGGGAGGCTAGGAACCGGCTGTCCTGGAGGATGGTGGAAACCACCGTCTGGTGCAGGTTGCCGATGGAGCGCTCGAACACGTCCTTGGTCTTGAGGCCGGTGTTGCTGATCTCCCACAGCAGGATCTTGGAGAAGGCCGGGTTGAGGGCCTTCCTGTCGCTGCTCTGGCGCACGTTGCCGTTCCAAACCGAACGGTTCAGCTCCCGCTGGATCTTGTCCGCCTGGAGGGGAATATTGCGCAGGCCATCGCTGAACAGGGAGGGGTTGCTCATCACGCCTTCCAGCATCTGTGCCGAAACCAGCTTGAGGCAGTCCGAGGCATCCTTGTCGAAGGCATGTTCCAGGGGAACCATCACGTGGCCATACCATCCCAGTCCCGTGTAGCCCTGGTAACCGTTGGTGGGGCGGGTGGCGGCCAGGTATTCGCGGCCGTTGAAGCGCACCACCCGATAGTCCGCGTCCAGTACCCGCTCCATGGTCGCACCGACGGGAATGTGCCATTCGTCGCTGCTGGCGATGACCCGTCCCTCGTGGTCCAGCAAGGTGATCACGCTCCAGTCCTCCGCCTCCCGCAGGTTTGCGAAAATGCCAGCGGTCTCGTTACGGAAACGAAAACACAGGCACAGCACCCCGAGGGGCGAGCCATCCTCCGGCGAGGTGACACGGTAGGAATAGATCAGGCTGCTGTCCTCGCCCGGCAGCAGGTCCGAATGCTGGAAGGTTTCCACGTACTCGCGGCTGGTGTGGAGGGATTCGCCGATCAGGGGATCGTCCGAACGCTCCACCGGGTTGGTCTGGTCGAGCTGGATGAGGACGTTGCCGTCGCAGTCCAGAAGGATGATGTTGTGGTAGACGGAATACTTCTGGACGTATTCCCGGAAGCGCAGCTGGAGGCGGGCGCTCATCCGCTCCAGCTCTTCCTGGAGGCGTTCCTTCTCGCTGCCGAATCCCTGGCGGATACGCGCCAGGTAATCCGGCGCCTTGGCGGCGTAGTCGCGAATATCGTCGTCGGTGGCGAGAAAACCGATGTCGGCGGTGCGCTCGAAGAGGTTGCGGATCATGATGTCCACCGCCACCTGGGCCTTGGATTTCATCTCCATCACCGTCTTTTTCAGGGTTTCGTTGCCCAGGTTGTTGAGCAACCCGTTGGTCAACTGATGAAACGCCTGCCGGGTGGCGCTCATGTCGGTGCCCGTGCCCGACAGCTGCCCCAACAGGGTGAGATTGTCCCAGACCCCTTGCAGGCTTTGCAGGGTTTCCCGATACTCCTCCACGCTGCTCATGTGCCGAACGACCTGTGCCAAGCCGTCGTCCAGTTCGATTCCTTTGTACGTCGCCATATCCCCTCCTGTGAAGAGCCTCGGCCCAGGGCCGAAATTCATCCTCCAGCGTGGCGCCTTGGATTTTGTACAGCTTGGCGGCGCCGTTTTGACGTTCTAATTCTTGCGTATCAATTTCCGGCTCAAAGCGCCACCAGTTCTTCCTCGAAACAGCCCACCACCATGCCTGGCGGGAACTCCACCAGGTACACCGGGATATTGGCCTCGGCATGGTGGCCCACATTGACTACTTCGCCTATGCTGCCGACGGCCACCAATAGCGCGTCCTCGGCGAACTCAGGGCGGGAACCGTCGTTGCGGAGATCCGCGATGCAGCTCACCTTCTGCCCCCACTGGTACTTGGGTTGGCGCATTTCAAACATGGGCCTCCCCCTCGGCGGACACCAGTTCCCGCCCTTTCATGCCGACGATGTACCCCCGCTCGTAGAAATCCACGCCGTAGATGTAGAACTGCTGCAGGAAGGTACCGATGCTGGCGACATAGCCCACGTCGCCCTTTTTCACCAGCACGTCGCCGATCTCCATGCCGGGAAAGGTGCCGTCGTTGCGGACGTTCTTCAGGGAACGCACCTTCTGCCCGTACTCGAAGTCAGGCGGCCCGTCCAGTTCGACAATGTCGCTGTCCCGCGCGATGTTCATGATTTCCCTCCTTCCCGTCGATTGCGGGCCATTTCCCGCACCAGTTCATCCTCGTCGTCCAGCAGCGGCGCCAGACGGTCCGTGTCCAGGCGGCAAGCGGCCTCGTAGCGCACCCGCCAATCCGGGTCGCCGGCCAGCTTCGCCAGGGATTCAGGCTCCAAGCGGCGGGCAACCTCCAGCCGCACGTCGGCGTCCTCGTCAGCCGCCAGCCGAGGCAACTGGTCGGGGCCGATGCGCCGGGCCACTTCCAGCCTCACCTCCCGGTCTTCGTCCCCCGCCAGCAGATGCAGCATGGGAGGTGGCAGGCGCCGGGCCACGATCAGGCGCACGTAGTAGTCCGGGTCGGACCGCATTTCCGCCAGGTCCGCCCCCTCCAGGCGGTAGGCCACGCGGATGCGCACCTCCCGGTCCGGGTCGCGGCGCATGCGCAGCAGATAGCGGCGCGGCAGGCGGATCACCGCCGAGAAGCGTACCGTCTCGTCCGGGTCGTCCAGCAGCGGCGGCAGGTGGAACACGTCGGCGAACTTGGCCGCGATGGCCCGCACCTCGAAGTAGGGGTGCGCCAGGTATCCATCCGCCAGTTCCCGGTTCCAGTAAAAGAAGCGGTCGACGCGCTTGGCGTAGCGGTCGTGGACGCAGGCCCGGCGCAGCTGGCAGCGCCCTTGCGCCAGCAGCTCCCGGTGGGCGCAGGCATCGCAATTCACCGGGCGGCCCTGCCAGTCCAGGGCCTGCTCGATGTTTTCCTCGGCCCGAGGCGCCACGGCGCTTTCAGCGGCGGCCGATGCTGGAGAGGCTCACCGTCGCCATGGTGGGGGCGGTGTTGCCCGGGGTGCTGCTGCCGCAACCGCACACCCCACGGGCGTTGGGATTGTGGAATTTGAGGCCGGTTTCCATCAGGGTGTCGGCGAAATCGATGGTGCAACCGTCCAGCAATAGCGCGCTTTCCGTTGGCAGGAAGAGCTTCAGGCCTTCCAGTTCCAGCACCTTGTCGCCGGCCTGTGGGCTGGTTTCCACCGTGAACTCGGCACTCAGGCCGGAGCAGCCGCCGGGGCTGACCACCAGGCGGAAGCCGGCTCCCGCCCCGGCACCGCCGAAGCGGACCATGCGCTGCATGAACTGCTCGGCCTTGGGGGTAACGGTCAGGTTCATGGCGCGCTCCCTGTCAGGCGGCGTAGCGGGGCAGGCTCTGATCGATCACGACGCAGTCGGGGATCGGGCACACCTCCACGCACTGGGCGTCGTCGTAATGGCCGACACACTCGGTACACTTGTCCGCCAGGATGACGAAGGTTCCCTTCTTCTCCAGAATGGCGTCGTTGGGGCACTCGGTCTCGCAAGCGGCGCAGCTGGTGCATTCCTCGGCAACGATTTTGTACGGCATGGTTTTCTCCTTGAATCAAAAATATTGAAGCAATCTTCAGGCGACGAAGGCCCCCTGGCGCAGCGAGCCCTGGCCCCGCTCCACGGCAACGGTTTCTCCCCTCCGCAGCCGGGCCAGATAGCCCTTGAACCAGGCCACCAGGGACTGCTCGATGTACTGGTGGGCATACTCCTCCACCGCCTCGATGCCGGCCTGGGCCAGGTCCTTCTTCGGGCACAGGCCGATCTTGGCGACGAACACGGCGGTGCAGTCGTTGATGGCGGAAATCACGGTCTCCAGGGTTTCCTCCTCGCCATAGCCTCCCTGGCAGTAGTGGTCCACCCGGCGGTGGCCGACGAACTTGGCGCCGGCGGCGGTCAGCTCGAACACCTGGAATTCGCCGGCATGGCCGAAGTGCTCGTTGATGCGGCCGCTACCCTTGGTGGCCACCGCCACCAGCACGTTGGCATGGCCCGCTTCCTCGGCGAGACCGGACAGCTCGGCCTGCATGGCCGCCCGCTGGTCTTCCCGTTCCTTCTCGACGAAGGCCTGGTAGGCCTTGCGAACCTCGGCGTCGTAGTTCACTTCCATCTCGGCCACCTTGTCGGTGGTGAATTCCTGGCTGCGGTCCTCCCCCAGGAGGCCCACGGCGTCGGCGCGGCACTGGCGGCAGTGGCGCATCAGGTTCATGTCGCCTTCGCACTGGTCCTGCAGGGCCTTCAGCTCCTGGGCGCTAGGGCCGCGCTGGCCGGTGAGGCCGTAGTGGGTGCCGTGCTCCGGTTCGGAAATGAGGGGCATGATGTTGTGGAGGAAAGCACCGCGGGATTTCACCGCCCTGTTCACTTCCACCAGGTGGTCGTCGTTGACGCCGGGGATCATCACCGAGTTGACCTTCACCAGGATGCCCTTGGCGGCGAGCATCTCCAGGCCTTCCATCTGGCGCTCGGCGAGTATCTTGGCGGCGTCTCGGCCGGTCCAGCGCTTGTGCTTGTAGAATATCCAGGGGTAGATGCGCTCGCCCACCTCGGGGTCGGTCATGTTGATGGTGATGGTGACGTGGTCGACGTTGAAGTCCTGGATGGACTGCACATGGTCGGGCAGGGCCAGGCCGTTGGTGGACAGGCACAGCTTGATGTCCGGGGCGCTTTTCTGGATCAGCTCGAAGGTCTTGAAAGTCTTTTCCGGGTTGGCCAGGGCGTCGCCGGGGCCGGCGATGCCGACCACGGTCAACTGCGGAATTTCCGCCGCCACCGCCAGCACCTTCTTCGCCGCCAGCTCCGGGGTGAGCTTCTCGCTCACCACGCCGGGGCGGCTTTCGTTGGAGCAATCGTACTTGCGGTTGCAGTAATGGCACTGGATGTTGCACGCCGGCGCCACCGCCACGTGCATGCGGGCGAAGTGGTGGTGGGCCTGCTCGCTGTAGCAGGGGTGGTTCTTGACCTTCTCCCACACTTCCGGCGGCAGGTCGCCGCGGCCGGCGGCGGAGCCGCAGGACGATTTGCCCGCCCCGACCGTGGCGCCGCAACCGCCGGCGGGTTTGTTGTCGAAAATCGGAATGATCCTGGCTTGCATCGGTGTCGCTCCCAGAGTCGTTGGTTCGGGCTCTGTTCTGCAACAAGCGTGCCACTGCCGAAAAATTTATTTTTATCTCGTCAATTCAACAAACTAACGATGAACAACCGAAGCCAGAAGCCATGTCGGGAATGCAACAAAGCAGCCATCCTGTCGCCTCCCCGACAGCGATTTGACAAGACTTCGCTAACTGCTTAAAGTTACGGGCTTTTCGGCGGTCCGTCAGCTTTACGTAAGCACCGGATTCAGAAAACAAAACCGGGAAGGACCATGTCCTTCCCAGGCCAAGCGGCAGGTGCCGATTGCCGGCCTCCCTGCTCACGGCCACCGGCTCCCTGCGGGGAGTGTACGTTTTGGCGGGTGCGAACCCCGCTGGGGCGGTCGAGGCTGAAATGCCTCGTCGCAGTCGTTTCTTGCTCCCCGGAGCTTTAGGAGGGTAAACGATGGCGCATAATGCGGTGGTTTCTCTGCGGCCTGAAAAGGCCAATGTTGGGCTTCATCTGCTTGGCGATCTGTACGAGTGTCAAGGCGACGACAAGTTCTTTTTCGACGCCTCGGCCCTGCGCGACATCTGTATCAAACTGGTCAACGAAGCCGGCCTGACGACGGTGGGCGATTTCTTCCACCAGTTTGGCGATGACGGCGGCGTCACCGGCACCGTGGTGCTGGCCGAGTCTCATCTCGCCATCCACACCTGGCCGGAAAAACGCTACGTCACCCTCGACGTCTACGTCTGCAACTACACCCTCAACAACCGTCCCAAGGCGCGGCAGCTGTTCAACGCCGTGGTGGAGCTGTTCCGCCCGGCGAATCCCCACATCCGCGCCGTGGACCGGGAATAGGCCGTGCGCCCTTCTTCCCCCTTCAGCCGCTACGTCGTCGAGCAGCTCAACGACAATTACGGCTATTACCTGCGAGCCTCGGAACCCATCGAGGCGGGACGCACCCGCTTCCAGGAAATGGAAGTGTTCGACACCCCCATGTTCGGGCGCATGCTGCGCCTGGACCGGGTGTTCATGACCTCGGAAAAGGACGAGTTCTTCTACCACGAAAACATCGTCCATCCCTCCGCCATCGCCCACCCCGGACCGAAAACCGCCCTGGTGGTCGGCGGCGGCGACGGCGGCTCGGCGGAGGAGTTGCTCAAGCATCCGTCCATGGAAAAGGTGGTCATCGCCGAACTGGACGACGGGGTGGTGGAAGCCGCCAGGAAGCATCTTGCCGCCATTCACCGGGGAGCCTTCGACGACCCCAGGGTGGCGGTGCGCATCATGGACGGCAAGGCCTACATCGAGGAGACATCGGACCGCTTCGATTTGATCGTGCTCGACCTCACCGACCCCCACGGCCCGTCCCAGGCCCTGTACACGCGGGAGTTCTACGCTGCCTGCCGCCAAGTTCTGACCCCCGGCGGGCTCCTCTCCCTCCACGTGGAATCCCCCATTTCCCGGCCTGGAACTTACCTGCGCATCGTCAAGACCCTGCAGGCGGTGTTCCCCATCGTGCGCCCTTACCTGGTTTACATTCCCCTCTACGGCACCTGGTGGGGCATGGTCTCGGCCTCGGTGGACACGGACCCGACGGCCCTGGCGGAAGAGGAAGTGGAACGGCGCATCCGGGAGCGCCGTCTCGGCCACCTTCAGTACTACAACGGCGCCACCCACCGAGCGGTGTTCGCCCTGCCCAACTTCGTCCGGGATCTGCTGGCGCGGCCCGCCGAGCTCATCACCGTCGACTCCCCGCCCATCGAGGACAACATCGGCCTCAACCGGGACACCGAACTGGTGCTGACGCCTAAGGCGCCGTAGCCTCGGTGGGAGGCGCCGGCGCGCCACGGTTCAGCATCGCCTGATGCCGCTGCTCGAAACTCGCTTCCCGGGCCGCCTTGGCCCGTTCCACATAGTCCCCTACTTCCGCCCACGTAATCTCTCCGTCCTGGTTGGCGTCCAGGTCGGCGAAGCGCTGGGCGACGAAGGGCATGGCGGCGGCCTCCTCCTTGCTCAGGCTGCCGCTGCCGTCCTTGTCCGCCGCCACGAACTCCGCCCGCAGACGATCGGCGAACAGCGTCCGGCGCTGATCGAAACCATCCCGTGCCGCGACAGGAAACGCCAGCGCCGACAACAACAGCCACCATCCAGTTTTCATCATCGTTCCTCCAGCGGCTATATTTTGCATCGCCAAGCCACCGCGACGCCAATTTTCGTCGTTCATTCCCACCCCTTTCAGCCCGGAAATATTCCGTTAAAATGTCCCTGCTGACATAACAACTTTTGAGAGGAGAAACATGAGCAAGCAAATCGTCGCGGTGGTCGGCCTGGGCCGCGTGGGCGGCGCCTTTTTGGAGGAACTGATGTGCGTGGTGGACAAGGGGATCAAGGTCGCCTACGCCGTCGAGCAGAACGACACCCCCGCCCGCAAGATGGCGGAGACCTACCATGTCCAGATTGTCACCATCGACCAGCTGATCGCGGAAGGCGAGAAAGTGGACGTGATCTTCGACCTCACCGGCAGCGCGGACGTGCGCAAGGAATTGCGGGAAAAACTGCATTCATCCGGCAACCGCCACACCGTCATCGCTCCGGAAAGCATCGCCCGCCTCGTGTGGGCGCTGATGGCGGACGACAAGGTCCTGCCCGAAGCCCACGGCAAGAAAGGCTACTGACCTTTCCCTTCCCGGCGCATCATGCGCCGGGAGGCTTACAGCCCCACCGCTTCGGCGTGGAGGCCCTGCTCGGCGAACCGCTCCATGATACGGGCGCGACTGGTGCAGGCAGGATTGTAGGCCACCAGCATCAGATGGGAGTCCTTGCGGGACATGCTGGCCGATATCACGCAGGGGTCGGCCCGCACCCAGTCCTCCAGTACGCCCATCCGCCCCGCCTGTAAATTCTCATCCACGTGAACCAGGAAATCGGCAATGGAAATGTCCATGACGCACCTCCTTCCGCTTCTTCAGTGCTTTCACGCTAGCACATCCGAAACGAATTACTAGACAGCCAGCCCCCGCGCCAGATCATCCCGGATATCCGCCACGGCCTCCAGGCCCACGGAAATGCGCAGCAAGCCGTCGCTGATTCCCATTTCCGCCCGCCGCTCGGGCGTCAGGCGCCCATGGGTGGTGGTGGCGGGATGGGTGAGGGTGGTCTTGGCATCCCCCAGGTTGGCGGTAATGGACAGCAGGCGGCAGGCATCCACCACCCGCCATGCGGCCTCCCTCCCGCCTTTCACCTCGAAGGACACGATGCCGCCGCCGTTCTTCTGCTGCCTCATGGCCAGTTCATGCTGGGGGTGGGACGGCAGACCGGGATAGAGCACCCGCGCCACCTGGGGCTGGACCTCCAGCCAGTTGGCCAGCTCCAGGGCGTTGCGGGAATGGGCCTCCATGCGCAGTTTGAGGGTTTCCAGCCCCTTGGCGATGACCCAGGCGTTGAAGGCGCTCAGGGTCGGACCGGCGGTGCGAAGAAAACCGAACACCGGCTCCATCAGCTCCTTGCGCCCCAGCACCGCGCCGCCCAGCACCCTGCCCTGGCCGTCCAGGTATTTGGTGGCGGAGTGGATGACGATGTCCGCCCCCAAGTCCAGAGGACGCTGGAGGACAGGGGTGCAAAAGCAGTTGTCCACGGCGAGCCAGGCCCCCGCCTCCCTGGCGATGGCGGCCAGGGCGGCGATGTCGCAGATTTCCGTCAGGGGATTGGAGGGCGTCTCGGTGAACAGCAGCTTGGTGTTAGGGCGCAGCGCCGCTTTCCACTCCGCCGGGTCGGTGGGGGAAACGAAAGTCGTCTCCACCCCGAAACGAGCCAGGATGTTGGTGAACAGCTGCACCGTGGCGCCGAACAGGCCCCGGGAGGCCACCACATGGTCGCCGGCGGACAGCAACCCCATCACCGTGGCGAGGATGGCCGACATGCCGGAAGCGGTGGCGACGCAGCGCTCCGCCCCCTCCAGGGCCGCCAGACGCTCCTCCAGCACGCGCACCGTGGGGTTGGTGAAGCGCGAATAGACGTTGCCCGGCTCCGCGCCGGAAAAGCGCGCCGCCGCCTCGGCGGCGCTGCCGAAAACGAAGCTGGAGGTCAGATACAGCGCCTCGGAGTGCTCGCCAAACTGGCTGCGCTCGATGCCCGCCCGCACCGCCAGGGTTTCCAGATCCCAATCGTTGTCCATTTTCAGTCCTATCCTGTGTGTCCCGCAGACGCAAAAAACCCGGTCAGCTCGCGCTAAACCGGGTTTTGGCCACGCTTTAGCGGTATTTTTAACGCGCCCGCAAGCTGATGTTCAAATCGGCGCCCTTGAAACTTACCCCGCCGGGGGGCCGGCTGTCAACCGTTGGCGTCTCTCCCGGTGGTGAGGTTGAGGTCCAGCTGCTGGCTCTCCCCACCATTCTTGCTGCCGCAGCTGCGTGCGTTCTCGATCTTGGCCAGGTACTCGGGGGTCACGTCGCCGGTGATGTACTTGCCGTCGAAACAGGAGCAGTCGAAGGACTGGATTTCGCCGTTTCCCATTTTCACCGCTTTGATCAGGGCATCCAGGTCCTGGTAGACCACGGCGTCGGC
>JBFXHL010000047.1:0-18997 GCA_050177075.1 Sulfuricellaceae bacterium
GTGACCGGCCAGCATGGGGGCCTGGGCGAACACCGCGGCGTAGTCCAGGGTACCGAAGTAGGCCAAGACCAGGCCGATGCCGAGGAGGAAGCCGAAGTCCCCCACCCGGTTGACCAGGAAGGCCTTCAGGTTGGCGTAGATGGCCGTCGGCCGGGTGTACCAGAAGCCGATCAGGAGGTAGGACACCAGGCCCACCGCCTCCCAGCCGAAGAACAGCTGGACGAAGTTGTTGGACATCACCAGCATCAGCATGGAGAAGGTGAACAGGCTGATGTAGCTGAAGAAGCGGGAATAGCCTGGGTCATCCTGCATGTAGCCGATGGTGTAGACGTGCACCATCAGGGAGACGAAGGTCACCACCATCATCATGGTCGCCGACAGGCGGTCGATGAGGAAGCCGACCTCGAAGCGGGTCTCCCCGCTGGTGAGCCAGGTGTAGACGGCGCCGTTGAAGCCGTTGCCGTCCAGAACGTCGCGGAATACCGTCAGGGAGGCGAAGAAGGAAATCGCCACGCCGAGGATGGTCACCCAATGGGAGGCCCGGCGGCCGATCAGCCAGCCGAACAGGCCGGCGATAGCGCTGCCCGCCAGGGGAGCGAGAGGAATCAGGAGGTAGAGTTTCTGCATGCTGGTCATGGCCCCGTCATCCTTTCAGGCTGTCCAGGTCTTCCACGTTCACCGTGGACAGGTTGCGGAACAGGGCCATCAGGATGGCCAGGCCGATGGCGGCTTCAGCCGCCGCCACGGTGAGGATGAAGAACACGAACACCTGCCCCGCCGCGTCCCCCATGTAGTGGGAGAAGGCGATGAAGTTCATGTTCACCGCCAGCAGCATCAGCTCGATGGCCATCAGCAGCACGATGATGTTGCGCCGGTTGAGGAAGATGCCCACCACGGCGATGGCGAACAGCAGCGCGCCGAGGGTGAGGTAATGGGACAGGGTCAGCATGGCTCGGTCATCCCTCCGTTTTTTCCGCTGGGGCCTGGGCGGGCTTTTCCGCCGGCATGGACACCAGGCGCAGGCGATCTTCGCGCCGCACTTTCACCTGGTCCGCGGGGTCGATGTACTTGGTATCCTTGCGCCGGCGCAGGGTCAGGGCGATGGCGGCGATGATCGCCACCAGCAGCAGGACGGCGGCGAGTTCGAAGGGATAGACGTAGTCGGTGTACAGCAGGCGCCCCAGTTCCTTGGTGTTGCTGTAGTGCGCGTCGAAATTCCGCGGCGCCACATTGTCGGTGCGGGTGCGCAGCACCAGCACCATCTCGGCCGCCATGATACCGCCGGCCACCAGGGCGGCGGGCAGATGCCGCCAGAAGCCCTGGCGCATCTTCTCGACGTTGAAATCCAGGGTCATCACCACGAACAGGAACAGCACCGTCACCGCCCCCACGTACACCAACACCAGGGTGATGGCGAGGAACTCCGCCTCCAGCAGCAGCCAGATGGCGGCGGCGGTGAAGAAGGCCAGCACCAGGGACAGGGCGGCATGGACGGGGCTCTTGGCCGTCACCACCCGTGCCGCCGACAGCAGCAGGATCGCCGAGAAGATGTAGAAAATCATCGTTTCGAAATTCATTCGTTCCGTCCGTCCCTTGCCTAGCGGTATTTCGCATCCGCCGCCCGGTCGGCGGCAATCTGGGCTTCCAACCGGTCGCCGGTGGCGAGCAGCATGTCCTTGGTCTGCACCAGGTCGCCGCGCACTTCGCCGTGGTAGTCGATGAAGCGGGTTTCGACGATGGCGTCCACCGGGCAGGCCTCCTCGCAGAAGCCGCAGAAGATGCACTTGTAGAGGTCGATGTCGTAGCGGCTGGTACGGCGGGTGCCGTCGGCCCGCTCCTCGGATTCGATGGTGATGGCCATGGCCGGGCAGACCGCCTCGCACAGTTTGCAGGCGATGCAGCGCTCCTCGCCGTTGGGGTAGCGGCGCTGGGCATGCAGGCCGCGGAAGCGCGGCGACATGGGGGTGCGTTCCTCGGGGAACTGGACCGTGATCTTGCGGCTGAAGAGGCGCCGTCCGGTGATGGACATGCCCTTCAGCAGTTCGATCAGCAGCAGGCTCTTGAACAGGCTAATGACGCGTTCCATCCTCTCGCCCCCCTCAGTGGAACAGATAGCCGTAGGGCGTCTGCATGGCCGCACCGACCACCATCAGCCATACCAGGGTCAAGGGAATGAACACCTTCCAGCCCAGGCGCATGATCTGGTCGTAGCGGTAGCGGGGGAAGGTGGCGCGGAACCAGAGGAACAGCAGCAGGATGAAGGACACCTTGGCCGCCAGCCAGAAAAAGCCGGGCACCCAAGTGAAGGGCGCGAAGTGGAAGGGCGCCTCCCAGCCGCCGAGGAACATCAGGGACGTCAGCATGGCGATGAGGATCATGTTGGCGTATTCGGCGAGGAAGAACACGGCGAAGGCCATGCCCGAGTATTCCACGTGGAAGCCGGCGACGATCTCCGATTCCCCTTCGGCCACGTCGAAGGGCGCCCGGTTGGTTTCCGCCACGCCGGCGACGATGTAGACGATAAAGAGGGGGAACAGGGGAATGAAATACCAGTTCCAGAAGCCGCCCTCCTGCCCCTGGACGATTTCCACCAGATTCAGGCTCTGGGCCGCCATCAGCACCCCCACCAGGGCGAAGCCCATGGCCAGTTCGTAGGACACGATCTGGGCAGCGGAGCGCATGGCGCCGAGGAAAGCGTACTTGGAGTTGGACGCCCAGCCGGCGACGATGACGCCGTAAACCCCCATGGAGGTCACCGCCATCACGAACAGGAGGCTGGCGTCCACATTGGACAGCACCAGCTCCGGCGAGAAGGGCACCACCGCCCAGGCCGCCAGGGCGGGGGCGATGGACAGCACCGGCGCCAGCAGGAAGAGATACTTGTTGGACTTGGCCGGGACGATGATTTCCTTGAACAGCAGCTTGCCGGCGTCGGCCAGGGGCTGCAGTATCCCCTTGATGCCCACCCGGTTGGGGCCGATGCGCACCTGCATGTAGCCGATGATCTTGCGTTCGGCCAGGGTGAGGTAGGCCACGGCGCCCATCAGCGGCAGGACGATGACGAGAATTTTCGCCAGGGTCCACGCCAGCGTCCACCACGGCCCGAAGAGTCCTTGGAGTTCGGTCATCATGAGGCTTTTTCCACCTGAATCGGGTCCATCATTCCGCCCAGGGCGGCTGTCAGGGGATGGGCGGCGGCGGCGCGCACCGCGTCCACGGGCAGCCGGTCATCCCGCGCCGCTTCCAGCCGCGCCTCCCCTGCGCCCTGGCGCAGGATGACCGTTTCCCCCTCCTTCACCCCCATTTTGTCCATCAGGGCGCCGCTCAGCCACGCCTTGGGCGCGGCGCCGTCCATCGTCTTGTGCAGCGCGGCAGCGCGGCGAACCAGGGCGTCGCCCTGGTAGATGGGCACTTCGCCCACCCGCTGCAGACCGCTCTGTACCGCGGCATCAGTAACGGCGATGCCGGCAAGGCGATTATTGAGGCGGCTCGCCACCTCGACGCCTTCCAATGCCTCGACGCGCACCGCCTCGGAGCTCTCGTAGTCGAAATCCGCCAGTTCCAGCAGATTGCCCAGCACCCGCAGCACCTTCCACGCCGGGCGGGTCTCCCCCAGGGGTTTCGTGGCGGCGGCAAAGCTCTGCACGTCGCCCTGGGTATTGACGAAGGTGCCGGAGGTCTCGGCGAAGGGCGCCACCGGCAGCAGCACGTCGGCATACGCCTCGGCTCCACCCTTGTAGGCCGTCATCGCCACCACGAAGGCGCCGGACAGGGCCGCCAGGGCCTGTTGCGGATTGTAGGTATCCAGCTCCGCCTCCACCCCCAGCAGAAGGTAGGCCTTGCGCGGCTGGGCCAGCATGGATGCGGCGTTGAAACCGGCATGAGGCACCGCCCCGGCCAGATAACCGCCGACGCTGTTGGCGGCCTCGCCGAGGAAGCCGAAGCTTGCGCCGGTGAGGTCGGCGATGGATTGGGCCAGGGCATGAAGTTCGGCGGCCCGGGGGTGGTGCTGGGCCGAATTGCCGAGCAGCACGGCTTTCTTTTCCCCCGCCTGGAGGCTCGCCGCCATGGCCTTGGCCTCCTCGGACACGGCGACGGCGGCAAGGTCGATACCCGCCGGCAGGGCGGTGCCCTTGGCCTCGGCCGCCGCCTTGGCCACCTGGGCCAGGGCGTTGACCAGCCCGCCGGGAGCGACGATCAGCTTGTCGGCCACCGGGCACAGCAGGTCGTCGTCGGCGGCATGGATGATATTCAGCTGCCCGCCCCGCTTCACCGCTTGGCGCAGCCGCTGGGCCAGGAGGGGATGGTCCTTGCGCAGGGTGCTGCCCACCACCAGGGCGGCGTTCAGTTCCGCCAGGGCCGTTACCGGCATGCCCAGCCAGGGAGCGCCGGCCCGCTTGCCGTCGGCGCGGAAATCGGACTGGCGCAGGCGGAAGTCCACGTTGTCGCTGCCGAAAGCCCGCACCAGCTTCTGCAGCAGGTAAAGCTCTTCCAGGGTGCTGGTGGGCGATGCCAGGGCGCCGATGGCGTCGGCGCCGAATTCTTCCTTCACCTGCTTGAGGCCGTCGATGGCGTATTGCAGGGCCTCGTGCCACTCGCACTCGCGCCATTTTCCGCCCTGTTTGACCATGGGCTTGGTCAGGCGGTCCTCGGCGTACAGCCCTTCGTAGGAGAAGCGGTCACGGTCGGACAGCCAGCATTCGTTGAGGGCCTCGTTTTCCCGCGGCACCACCCGCAGCACCTTGTTCTGCTTCACGTGCAGGGAGAGGTGGGAACCCAGGCCGTCGTGGGGAGCGATAGTGGCGCGGCGGGTCAGTTCCCAGCCCCGGGCCTTGTAGCGGAAAGGCTTGCTGGTCAGCGCCCCCACCGGGCACAGGTCGATGGCGTTGCCCGACAGTTCGGAACCAACGCTGCGGGACAGGAAGGTGGTGATCTCCGAGTGCTCGCCCCGGTGGATCATGCCCAGCTCCATCTGTCCGGCGATTTCCTGGCCGAAGCGCACGCAGCGGGTGCACTGGATGCAGCGGGTCATGTCGCCGCCGATGAGGGGGCCGAAATCCTTGTTCACCACCACCCGCTTCTCTTCCGCATAGCGGGAGCGGACGCCGCCGTAGCCGACGGCGATGTCCTGCAGCTGGCACTCGCCGCCCTGGTCGCAGATGGGGCAGTCCAGAGGGTGGTTGATGAGGAGGAACTCCATCACGTCCTTCTGGGCCTGCACCGCCTTGGCCGAATGGGTGAACACCTTCATGCCGTCGGTCACGGGCGTCGCGCAGGCCGGCAGAGGCTTGGGCGCTTTCTCCACCTCCACCAGGCACATGCGGCAGTTGGCGGCGATGGACAGTTTCTTGTGGTAACAGAAGCGCGGAATGTAGATGCCGGCCGCTTCCGCCGCATCCATGATGGTGCCGCCGTCCGCGACCGTGAGAGCCTTGCCGTCGATTTCGATTTGCGCCATGTCTTACGCCGTTATACGAGGCACTTCTTGTGCTCGATGTGGTATTCGAATTCGTTCCTGAAATGCTTCAGCATGCCTTTCACCGGCAATGCCGCCGCCTCCCCCAGGGCGCAGATGGTGCGCCCCATGATGTTGCCCGATACGGAATCCAGCAGCTCCAGGTCCTCCGGACGGCCCTCTCCGTGCTCGATCCGGCGCACCACCCGGTACAGCCAGCCGGTGCCTTCGCGGCAGGGCGTGCACTGTCCGCAGGATTCCTCGAAATAGAAGTAGGACAGGCGCTCCAGGGCCTTGACCATGCACACTGTCTCGTCCATCACGATCACCGCGCCGGAACCCAGCATGGAGCCGGCCTTGGCGATGGAATCGTAGTCCAGGGTGCAGTCCATCATGATGTCGGCGGGGAGCACCGGGGCGGAGGAGCCGCCGGGGATCACCGCCTTCAGCTTGTGACCGTTGCGCACCCCCCCGGCCATTTCCAGCAGCTCGGGGAAGGGCGTGCCCATGGGCACTTCGAAGTTGCCCGGCTTGTTGACATGGCCGGAAACGGAGAACAGTTTGGTGCCGCCGTTGTTGGGCTTGCCCAGCTCCAGGAACTTCTGCCCGCCGTTGAGCATGATGTAGGGAATCGAGGCCAGGGTCTCGGTGTTGTTGATGGTGGTGGGCTTGCCGTAGAGGCCGAAGCTCGCCGGGAAAGGCGGCTTGAAGCGGGGCTGGCCCTTCTTGCCCTCGATGGATTCCAGCAGGGCGGTTTCCTCGCCGCAGACGTAGGCGCCGTAGCCGTGGTGGGCGAAGATGTCGTAGTCCCAGCCGGAACCGAGAATGTTCTTGCCCAGATAGCCCGCGGCCCGGGCTTCGTCCAAGGCGGCCTCGAAGCGCTCGTAGGCCTCCCAGATTTCGCCGTGGATGTAGTTGTAACCCGCCTTGGCCCCCAGGGTGTAGCCGGCGATGATCATGCCCTCGATCAGCTGGTGGGGATTGAAGCGGATGATGTCGCGGTCCTTGAAGGTGCCGGGCTCCCCCTCGTCGGTGTTGCACACCACGTATTTGTCGCCGGGGAAGTTGCGGGGCATGAAGCTCCACTTCAGGCCGGTGGGGAAACCCGCGCCGCCCCGGCCCCGCAGGGCGGAAATCTTCACCTGCTCGATGATCGCCTCGGGAGGGGTCTTCTCGGCCAGGATTTTCTTCAGGGCCTGGTAGCCGCCGGCCTTGAGGTAGTTCTCCAGCTTCCAGGATTCCGGAACGTGGAGGGAGTGGAAAATGACCTTTTGGCTATGGCACATCGCCGGGCCTTGCCCGGCATTAGCCTGCGCCGAAACTTCGTTTTCGCCGTTCATCCGCTTACTCCAGTCCCGCCAGGATGCGGTCCGCTTCCTCGGGGGTCAGCTTGGCGCACATCTTCACGTTGTTGATCAGGGCCACCGGACCATCGCCGCAGGCGCCCATGCATTCCCCTTCCTTGAGGGTGAACTTGCCGTCGGCGGTGGTCTCGCCGAAGGTGATGCCGAGCTTTTTCTCCAGATGGCTCACCACGCTTTCGGCGCCCTGGAGGGTGCAGGAAAGATTGGTGCAGACCGTGAGCTTGTACTTGCCCACCGGCTTCAGCTCGTACATGTTGTAGAAGGACGCCACTTCGTAGGCCGCCACGGGAGGCATGCCCAGATAGCCGGCGACGAACTCGATGGTTTCCGGCGCCAGCCAGCCCTTTTCCATCTGGGCGATGCGCAGGGCCGACATCACCGCCGACTCCTTGTGCTCCGGCGGATACTTGGCGATCTCGCGGTCGATCTGTTTCAGGGATTCAGGGCTCAGCATCAGCGGTCAATCTCTCCGAACACGATGTCCATGGTGCCCATCAGCGCCACCACATCGGCAATCATGTGCCCCTTGGCCATCTCGTCCATGGCCATCAGGTGGGCGAAGCCCGGGGCGCGAATCTTGAGGCGGTAGGGTTTGTTGGCGCCGTCGGATACCAGGTAGATGCCGAACTCGCCCTTGGGGTGCTCCACCGCCGCGTAAGCCTCGCCTTCGGGCACGTGCATGCCCTCGGTGAACAGCTTGAAGTGGTGGATCAACTCCTCCATGTTGCTCTTCATTTCCTCGCGACCGGGGGGCGCCACCTTGTGGTTGTCGCTGATCACCGGGCCGGGGTTGGCGCGCAGCCAGTCCACGCACTGCTTGATGATGCGGTTGGATTGGCGCATTTCCTCCATGCGCACCAGATAGCGGTCGTAGCAGTCGCCGTTGACGCCGACGGGGATGTCGAACTCCACCCGGTCGTAGGCGGCGTAGGGCTGCTTCTTGCGCAGGTCCCACTCCACGCCGGAACCTCGCAGCATGGGGCCGGTGAGTCCCAGAGCCAGGGCCCGCTCCGGCGACACCACGCCGATGCCGACGGTGCGCTGTTTCCAGATGCGGTTCTCGGTGAGCAGGTTCTCGTACTCGTCGACGCAAGCGGGGAAACGCCGGGTGAAGTCGTCGATGAAATCCAGCATGGAACCGCGGCGATTGGCGTTCAACTCGTCCACGGCCTTCTGGTTGTGGATTTTGGATGCCTCGTATTGGGGCATGGCATCCGGCAGATCGCGGTAGACGCCGCCGGGACGGTAATAGGCGGCGTGCAGGCGGGCGCCGGATACGGCCTCGTAGCAATCCATCAAGTCTTCCCGCTCGCGGAAGGCGTAGAGAAAGATGGTCATCGCTCCCAGGTCGAGGCCGTGGGCGCCGATCCACAACAGATGGTTGAGGATGCGGGTGATCTCGTCGAACATCGTGCGGATGTACTTGGCCCGCAGGGGAACCTCCAGGCCGAGCAACTTCTCGATCGCCATCACGTAGGCGTGCTCGTTGCACATCATGGACACGTAATCCAGGCGGTCCATATAGGGCACGGACTGGAGGAAGGTCTTGTTCTCCGCCAGCTTCTCGGTGCCGCGATGCAGCAGGCCGATGTGGGGGTCGGCCCGTTCCACCACCTCGCCGTCCAACTCCAGCACCAGGCGCAGCACGCCGTGAGCCGCCGGGTGCTGGGGACCAAAGTTCATGGTGTAATTGCGTATTTCCGCCACAGCCTTTTCCTCAATCTCGCCGGCCAATGAAGGCACGGACACCATGAACTTCAGCGGAGGCCAACCCGCACAGCAGGTGAAGCGCGCAGCGCGTGCCACAACCAAAGTTCATCGTATAGTTTCTGATTTCAGCCATGTCGTCAGCCGCCGTAGTTTCCTTCGCGCACGATGCGCGGCGTGATTTCCCGCGGCTCCACCGTCACCGGCTGGTAAACGACGCGCCCTTCTTCGGGGTCGTAGCGCACTTCCACGTTGCCGGAAAGAGGGAAGTCCTTGCGGAAAGGGTGGCCGATGAAGCCGTAGTCGGTCAGGATGCGGCGCAGATCGGGGTGGCCCTCGAACAGGATGCCGAAAAGATCAAAAGCCTCCCGCTCGAACCAGTTGGCCACCGGCCAGATGTCGACCACCGTCGCCACCAGGGGGAAATCATCGTCCTCGGCGAAGACCCGTACCCGCACTCGCTGGTTGTTGCGCACGGAAAGCAGGTGGTACACCACGGCGAAGCGCTTGCCTTCCCAGCGGCCGTCGCCATAGGTGCTGTAATCCATGCCGCAGAGATCGATCAACTGGTCGAACTCCAGGCCGCGATGATCCCGCAGGATCAGCATCACCTCGCGCAGGTGCTTGGCGCCCACTTCGACGGTCACTTCGCCCAGCCGCTCGGTCCGCTTGAGCAGCCGGTCCGCCAGGGCTTCTTGCAGGCGCAGGGACAGGGTTTCCTGGTTTGAACTCATGGATATCGGTTACCGAGCAATGGTGTTGGTGCGCTTGATCTTCTTCTGCAACTGGATCAAGCCGAAAAGCAGGGCCTCTGCCGTCGGAGGACAGCCCGGCACATAGACATCCACGGGAACGATGCGGTCGCAGCCGCGCACCACGGAATAGGAATAATGGTAATAACCGCCGCCGTTGGCGCAGGACCCCATGGAAAGCACCCAGCGGGGTTCGGGCATCTGGTCGTAGACCTTGCGCAGGGCGGGAGCCATCTTGTTGGTCAGCGTGCCCGCCACGATCATCAGGTCGGACTGACGGGGGCTAGGCCGGAACACGATGCCGAAACGGTCCAGGTCATAGCGGGAGGCGCCGGCCTGCATCATTTCCACCGCGCAGCACGCCAAGCCGAAGGTCATGGGCCACAGAGAACCGGTACGGGTATAGTTGATCACCGTATCCAGGCTGGTGGTGACGAAACCTTTTTCGAGGATGCCTTCGATGCCCACTATCTCACTCCCACTCCAGGGCGCCCTTGACCCACTCGTAGATGAAGCCCACCACCAGGATACCGAGGAAAATCACCATCGCCACGAAGCCGAAGAGGCCGATTTCCTCCAGCACCACGGCCCAGGGAAAAAGAAAAGCGATTTCCAGATCGAAAAGGATGAACAGGATGGCGACCAGATAGTAGCGCACGTCGAATTTCATGCGCGCGTCGCCGAAGGCGTCGAAACCGCACTCGTAGGGGGAGGTCTTTTCCTTGTCGGGACGCCGGGGACCCAACAGCCAACCGGCAAGGATGGGAACCACCCCGAACGCCAGGCCGACGACGATGAACATCAGGACGGGGAAGTAATTTTCCGCCACGTCTCTCTCTCCGCTGCAAGTGTATCCGTTATTGGTCTAATTGGTTTTTATGCTTTTCGGAGGAGTGTATGGGTCCGGCGACAGGACTGTCAAGCCGTTTCCCCATAAAATTTGCTTATTAAACAAAAAGTTGAGCAAAATAGAAAGGCATAGGAGATTTCTCTGCCTATGCCTTTGATCTGACTGGTGCCGACGATGAGACTCGAACTCATACGGCTTGCGCCACCGCCCCCTCAAGACGGCGTGTCTACCAATTTCACCACGTCGGCTAAAACTTGCTGCTGATACCCGCCTGCGCTCGACGCGACAGAAATCAGTTGGGGATGTCCTTCGCCTTGGGAGCCGAAGGGGCCGCCTCCGTCGAAGGGCCTTTATTATCAGCCGGAGCGGCCGGAATTGCAAGGGGCTTGTCGGTCGGAACGTTAATCAGGGCCGCCGATTTCACCTTGTGGCTGGAGACGTATCCCAGGGCCAGACTGGTGGCGAAGAACACCGCCGCCAGGATGGCCGTGCTGCGGCTGAGGAAGTTGGCCGCGCCGCGAGAGCCGAAGAGGCCGCCAGCGGAACCGCTGCCGAAGGCGGCGCCCATGTCGGCGCCCTTGCCGTGTTGCAGCAGCACCAGACCGATAACGCCCAGGGCCGACAACACGTTGATGATCCAAATCAAAGTTTCCATACCGCTCCAAAAAACTCAAAATTCGCGCGATGGCTCGGGCCCCAACGCCCTACCCCTCGCACATCCGTAAGACCTAGCCCTGGGCCGCCCGGCAGATGGCGACGAAGTCTTCCACCACCAGCGACGCACCGCCGATGAGGCCACCGTCGATGTCCGGCTGGGACAGCAATTCCGCCGCATTGGAGGCCTTCATGCTGCCGCCGTACTGGATCACCAGGCCGTCGGCCACGCCCTCGTCCAGGGCCGCGACCTTGCCGCGGATAAAGGCATGCACCGCCTGGGCCTGCTCCGGAGACGCGGTCTTGCCGGTGCCGATGGCCCACACCGGTTCGTAGGCCACCACGGCTTTCGCCAAGCTGGCCACGCCGCAACGGGCGATCACCGCATCCAACTGACGCCCCACCACCTGCTCGGTGATGTTGCCTTCGCGCTCCTCCAGGGTTTCGCCGACGCACAGAATGGGCGTCAACCCCGCCTTTTGGGCCGCCTCGTACTTGGCCGCCACTAGATCGTCGCTTTCACCGTAGAGGGAACGGCGCTCGGAATGCCCGACGATGACGTAGCGGCAACCGAAGTCCAGCAGCATGGAAGCCGCCACCTCGCCGGTGTAGGCGCCCTTGTCGTGCTGACTCAGGTTCTGCGCCCCCCAGGCCACCTTGCTGCCGGCGAGCACCTGCTGCGCCTGGGCCAGATAGGGAAAGGGCACGCACACCGCCGCCTGCATTCCGTTGAATCCTGCCACGCCCGCCATGACGCCTTCCAGCAGCGCCTTGTTCTGGGCGAGCCCCCCGTTCATTTTCCAGTTACCGGCTACGAGCTTGGTTCGCATGGTCGAATGGTGTCGTTAAGTGATTATTATGGAAGGGCGAATGGTACCGGGGAAGGCGCCCAGGGTCAATCCCGGCGGCTACTTGGCGCCGTAGGAGCGGCGCTCGACGAACAGGCTGTTGCCCGGGGTCCGCTTGGCCTGTTTTTTCGCCTCGGCGGCGGCGGCGGACACCTCCCGGTGGGAATGGAAACAGGCGGGCTCGACATGCACCGCGGCGATGGCCAGGCTGGCCAGGGGATGGAAGATTTTCTGGCCACGCCGGTCCTCGGCGATGTAGCCCCCCCGCTCCACATCCTCGGCGTTGAAAAATGCCTTCACTTCCTCCTCGAACCTCGCCAGCACGTCGCGGCACCGCCGCTCCCAATCCACGCTCAGGAACAGCACCACGAAATCGTCGCCACCAACGTGGCCGACGAAATCCCGTTCCGGGTCCGCCGCGCCGGCCAGCAGGCGGCCGGTGAGCTGGATCACGTCGTCGCCACGGTTGTAGCCATAGACGTCGTTGAATGGTTTGAAATGGTTGAGGTCGGCGTAGCAGGCGCAAAACGCCACGCCGGCATGCAGCAGGCTGTCGATGCGTTCGTTGATCGGCACGTTTCCCGGCAGGCCCGTCAGCGGATTGGCATAGCGGGCGGCGCGGATGCGCAGCTGGGTGACCTCCCGCATCAGGGCATGGCCGGTGCCCATGCCCAGGTAACGTCCCTGGTCGGTGATGATGAAACCGTCGGAAAGGTAACGCTGCTCCGCCTCCACCACCAGGTTGGACAGCTCCTCGATGCTGATTCCCTTGTCCACCACCAGGGGGGAGGAATCCATGAAGTGGGTGCAGTGCCGCTTGCCGTAGAGATCCCGATGATAAGGCCGGGCGTACCGGTCGATCAGGGTGTAGCGGTTGATGAGGCCGATGGGCATGCCGTTCTTCACCACCGGCACCGCCGCCAGCTGAGGGTTGGCGGCGAACACCTCGTACACAGCCTCCAGGTTCGTGTCAGGCTCCACCGGGGCCACCTCCACCAGCAGGCGCTCCGCCGTTGGCGTGGACATATCCGCGCGGTCTCCGCCGCTCTCCAGCGCCTTCGCCACCTCCGCCGGCAGCACCGGCGAAGGAGCGGACGAGGGGCGGGCAATGCATGGGCCTGCGGCCAAATCGATGCCCAGCTCCTTCAACGCCGTCAGCCCCGCCTGGGATTCGACCCCCATCGCCAGGATACGGCAGCCAGTTTCCTCGGCGAGCACTCGGATATCGCGCAGGTACTTCCGCTTGAGCGGGTCCTGATGCACCCCCTGGACAAAATGGCGGTCGATGCGGCCGAAATCCGGATTCAGCCCTTGCCATGTTTCCGGCTCCTCCATCAGCGCCCCCAATCCCCCGACCGCGATGCGGAATCCTTTCTCCCGGTAGTGCTCGGCCTGCCATCGCGAGGGAGTGGCCAGCTCCACCACCACCCGCGACGGAGCCACGCCGTTGGCCGACGCCACCGTCGCCAGATCGCAGGATTCGTGGCTGCCCCGCCCTGCCCGCAGGTAAAGGGCGCCGGCGAGATTCAAGCGGGCGAAATTCTCCACCAGCACCTGCCAGATCACGCACTCCAGCTCGAAACGCAGGCCGAGCGCATCCGCCAAGGCGTACAGGTTGTCGGGAACATGCAACGGGCAGTCCGACGGCCCGCGCAGCGACGCGGCATAGCCGTGAATCTCGCCGGTGCCGAGGGCGACGATGGGCTGAAAAAAGGCGGAGAGCAGGCGATAGTCCAGAATCTCCCCCAGCCGGCCCGCGAGACGGGCATGACTCTCCGGCGCGGCGCCACGCTCGCCGCCACCGGCGGGACGCGGCAGACACTCATCCAGCCGGGCGAGGGGGCGCTTCCTGCCCCAGCCCACGTCCCGGGGAGGCAACGGGTCCCGTGCTCGACTTAGCATTTCCTCGACGGCTTCCTGACGGTAATCCCCCACCCTTTCCATACCGGCCCCTTGCTTCGGCGAACAGGCTGAAGGCTAGCCCCCCTCGATGACAATTTCATGACGCATCAACTCATTGATAAAAAACAATATTACGGCAAAAACAAAGCCGGGCGCGGCATGGGCCACGTCATAATTTCTTCACCTTCCTGCCGTAGGGTTACTCACCCGACGTCCGCTCCCGAGGAGAACGGGGCACGTTGCAAGGACAAAGAACAAGAACCTCTGCCGCCGGAGCAGCGGAACCATGGAGGAGGAGAAAGCCATGCGAATACTGATCGCCGCGCAGGACGCCAAGGGCCGCAAGCTGCTGTCCCAGATGCTCGAGCTGGATGGCCACGAGGTTCTGGCCGTCGCCAGCGGCGCCAAGACCCTGGCCCGCCTGGACAGTTTCAAGCCGGACCTGATCCTGCTGGACGCGGCTCTGCCGGACGACGGCTACCATTGCGCCCGCGAGATCAAGCGGCACTATGGCGACACCTTCATCCCCGTCATCCTATGCACCGCGATCACCGATCATTTCAGCTTGTCCGCCTTCCTCGACAGCGGCGCCGACGATTTCATCGACGCGCCCTACAATCACGTCGTGCTCAAGGCCAAGATCGCCGGTTTCGAACGGGTAGGGGAACTCTACCGCCGGCTGGAGCGTTTTCTTTCCACCACCGAACAGGAAATCAAGCTCGCCAAGCACATGTTCGACTCGGTGACCCGGCGCACGCCGGCGGACCTTCCCTACCTCCGCCACTGGACCCTAACCGCCGGCCATTTCTGCGGCGACCTGCTGATCTTCGAGCGCACGCCGGACGACCAGCTGCATATCCTCCTGGGGGATTTCACCGGTCACGGCCTGGCAGCGGCGGTGGGCGCCCTTCCCACCGCCGACGTGTTCTATGCCATGACGCGGAAGGGCTTCTCCCTGGGCGAAATCGCCGCCGAAATCAACCGCAAGCTGCACCAGCTGCTGCCCACGGGACAGTTCTGCGCCGCCATCCTCCTCGCCCTCAAACCCTTGGAAAACCGCATCGAGCTGTGGAATGGCGGACTCCCCCCCGCCCTGCTCATCGACCGGCGGTGCCGGATCATTCACCGCATCGAATCCGCCAACCTGCCCCTGGGCATCGTCGGCGAGGAAAGCTTCGCCGCCGCCACCCGCACCCTTCCCATGGACGGCGTCGAACACGTCATCCTCTACAGCGACGGCTTGGTGGAGGCGCAGAATGCCCGCGGCGACGCCTTCGGCGACCACGGCCTGGCCGACGCCCTGGGCGCCCCATGCTTCTCCTGCCAGCCCCTGGAGCTCATCAAGAGCCATGTCATCGCCTTTCTCGATGGCCTTGAACCCCACGACGACATCACCCTCCTGACCGTCAGCCCGGATGCCTGCCGATGACCGCCCTGCCGCCGAATCCGGAACTGGAGCGCCTGATCGCGGATTTCTCCCTTCAGGCCAAGCAGCTGCTCAGCAACGAAGCCCTTTTCCACCCCCTGGTGGAAAAAAACGCCGACGGCCTGCTGGTGGTGGCCCGGCAGGGGGAGATCCTCTATGCCAACCCGGCGGCGGAAAAGCTGTTCTTCGCCGCCCGGGGCAGTCTGGCCGGCAGGCATTTCGGCCACCCCCTGCTGGAAGGCGAACCCCAGGAAATCGACCTCGCCCACCCCCACCACCGCCGCGTCAGCGCCGAAATGCAGTGCGTTCCCATTGAGTGGGAAGGACGGCCCGCCTACCTGGTTTCCCTGCGAGCTCTGGGAGAACGGCGACAGCTCAAGGAATCACTCTTGAAAAACACCGAACTGCTGCGGGCATTGGTCAACGCCTCCCCCCTGGCCATTCTGGCGGTGAACGGGGATTTCCGCATCACCCTCTGGAACCAGGCCGCCAGCCGGATTTTAGGCTGGACCGAGGACGAAGTCCTGGGCCACCCTCCTCCCGGAGACGATGGGGAAACAGGCCTCG
The DNA here is from genome assembly GCA_050177075.1 of Sulfuricellaceae bacterium. Classification (GTDB taxonomy): domain Bacteria; phylum Pseudomonadota; class Gammaproteobacteria; order Burkholderiales; family UBA9220; genus UBA2239. The sequence continues at coordinate 15,526 of JBFXHL010000047.1, forward strand.
GCCGCATTTTCGAGCGCGTTCGGGAGGGGGAGCGCCTGGCGGGCCAGGAATGCTTCGCCCTCACCCGCCAGGACGGCGGCACCATCGATCTCCAGGTCTGGGGAGCACGGCTTTTTGGCGCCCGCCGCCACGGCAACGGCGTCATGATCATCGCCGCCGACGTCACCGAGAAACGCCGCATGGAAACCCATATTCGGCGCCTGGCGGGCCACGATCCCCTCACCGGCCTGGCCAACCGCGGCCAGTTCCAGGAACGCCTCCGCCAAGCCACCATCCGCGCCGGCAGGGACAACCGCTCCTTCGCCGTGCTGCTCCTCGGCCTCGACCGTTTCAAGACCATCAACCAGTCCCTTGGCCACACCCAAGGCGACATCCTGCTGCAGGACATCAGCCGACGCCTGTCCCGCGCCTTGTACGATACCGACATCCTGGCCCGCAGTGGCGGCGATGAGTTTGCCATTCTCCTCAACGGCGTTCATCAGCCGGCGGACGGCGCCAAGGTCGCCGCCAAGCTGCTCGATGCCATCGCTCCGCCCTTCCTGCTCGGCGGGCAGGAAATCACCGTCAGCGCCAGCATCGGCATCGCCGTCCACCCCTTCGACGGCCCCGACGCCGACACCCTGTTGCGCAACGCCGATTCAGCCATGGCCTTGGCCAAGGAACAGGGGGGCGGCGCCGTGCGCTTCTACACCGAGGACCTGAACCGCCGGGCAAGCGAAGCCCTGGAGCTGGAAAACCGCCTGCGCCACGCCCTGGAGCGGGACGAACTGCGCCTGTTCTACCAGCCCCAGGTGGACCTGCGCAGCGGCCGCATCGTCGGCGTCGAGGCCCTGCTGCGCTGGCTGCCCGCGGAAGGGGGCGGCATTCCCCCCGACCGCTTCATTCCCATCGCGGAAAAAACCGGCCTCATCGTCCCCATCGGCGAATGGGTGCTGCACACGGCCTGCGCCCAGGCCCGAGAGTGGCGCGACGCTCGGATTCCCCCCCTGCGCATGGCGGTCAACCTTTCCGCCCGCCAGTTCCTGCACGGGCAACCGCCGTCAGCCATCGCCGACGCCCTCAGCGCTTCCGGACTGCCCGCCGAGCTGTTGGAGCTGGAGATCACCGAATCGGTCCTCATGGGCGACGACGTGACCGCCGCCCTGAGCCAGTTGAAGGACATCGGCGTGCGCCTGTCGGTGGACGACTTCGGCACCGGCTATTCCGGGCTGTCCTACCTCGCCCGCCTGCCGCTGGATCGGCTGAAGATCGACCGTTCCTTCATCCAGAGCATCGACCACCGCCCCGGCGGCGGCATCATCGCCGCCGCCGTTATCGGCCTCGCCCACAACCTGGGGCTGGAAGCCGTGGCCGAAGGGGTGGAAACGGAAGAACAGCTGCGCTTCCTGCGCGACCACCGCTGCGAGGAACTACAGGGCTACCTGGCCAGCCCCCCGCTGCCCGCCGAGGAATGCGCCCGGCTCCTGGCGGCGGGTACCCTGCTAAGCTCCGCCCCCGCGGTATGGAAAAAGCGCCAGCGAAAAAAACCTCCCACCGTCCGTCTGGCGGATTGAATTCATCCACCCCAAGGAGCAAGACCATGAACCCTCTGAAACAGCTGAAGAAACGACTCCACGCGGAACCGGCCGGCCCCCACGCGGCCATTCTCCGCCACCTCGTCCAGTCCCTGTACCTGGGAGAGCCCCTGGACCTTCCCGCCCTGTATGAGCTGGACCACGAGGACTTCAAGCTCGCCCTGTCGATTCTGGGCAGCTGGCGCCTCGACCGCTTCACGGACCAGAAGGAACGGCTCTGGGAACTGGCCGGGCCGGTAGCCAAGAATCCGCCTGCCAGAATCGGCCTGACCGGCGCCGGGACGAACCCGCCGCCGCACCAAGAAACCTACTGCTGACCAGCGCCCAGGCTCCGCTCCACCAGCCGGCGGATCATCCCCTCCTCGTCGGCGGGGATGCACAGGATGGGCTTGGAGCCCTGGGCGCTGAGCAGGGTTTCGTGGTCGTGATTGGCATGATGGTCCAGCTCGAAACCAAGGAAATCCAGGGGATCGCACACGCGGGAACGGATCACCGACGAATGCTCGCCGATGCCGGCGGTGAACACCAGGGCGTCGATGCCGCCGGCCTTGGCGGCGAAGGCGCCGATGGCGCCCCGCACCTGGCGGCAATAGTAGTCCACCGCGAAGTGGGCCGCCTCGCTGGAGCTGGCGAGGAGGGCGGTCATTTCGCAATCCTCCCCTTCCGACAGGGCGATCAGGCCCATGTGGTGATAGACCAAGTCGGACAGCTCATCGGTCCCGTAACGCTTGGCCAGTTCCAGCATCACGCCGGGGTCCAGGTCGCCGCTGCGGGTCCCCATGGGGATGCCTCCCGCCGGGGTGAAGCCCATGGTGGTGTCCACCGAGCGCAAGTCCTCCAGCAGGCACAGGCTGGAGCCCGCCCCCAAGTGGGCCACCACCACCCGGCCATGGGCGGTGGCGCCGAGGATACCGGGCAGGATGCGGGCCACATGGGCGTAGTTGAGGCCGTGGAAACCGTAGCGGCGCAGCCCCAGCCCGCTGGGAATGGGAAGGCGGCGGGAAGCCTCCGGCAGGGTGGCGTGGAAGGCGGTGTCGAAGCAGACGAATTGGGGCGCGGCGAAGCGCTCCCGGCACAGTTTCACCCCCAGCAAGTTGCCCGGCATGTGCAGAGGCGCCAGGTGGGTGATGCCGCGCAGCCGCGCCAACTCGGTCCCGTCCGCCGGGCGCACGGCATCGGTGACCTCGCCGCCATGGACGAAACGATGGCCGATGGCATCGGGCACGTCGCCGGCCAGGTCCTTCATCAGAGCGTCGAAAGCCTCCCGATGGTCATGGGGAAAACCGTGGCCGATGTGCTCGTAGCGGAAATCGCGTCGACCGCCGTCGGCCCGGAACAGGCTCGCCTTGAGGCTGGAGGAGCCGCTGTTGATGGTGAGGATGGTTGGTTTCCCGGACATGTTCTTCTTCTGCCGCATACCGTTCAATAGGGCCAGGTCCAGCCGTCCGCCTCGGGCAGGTCCACCCCGTTCTCGTAGGCGTAGTGGCGGCATTCGATCTGCTTGTCCCGCAGCTTCTCCTTGACGTGGGCGCCGGCCACCTTGAGTTCGGGGATGCGGTCGATGACGTCGATGGCCAGCGAAAATCGGTCGATCTCGTTCTGGATCGCCAGCTCCAAGGGCGTGTTGATGCTGCCCTTTTCCTTGTAGCCGCGGACGTGGAAATTCTTGTGGTTGGCGCGGCGGTAGGCGAGGCGGTGAATCAGCCAGGGGTAGCCGTGGAAGTTGAAGATCACCGGCTTGTCCACGGTGAACAGGCTGTCGAAATCCTTATCCGACAGGCCGTGGGGGTGTTCGCTGGAAGGGGTGAGCTTGTACAGGTCCACCACGTTGACGAAGCGGATCTTCAGCTCGGGGAAGTGCTCCCGCAGCAGCACCGTCGCCGCCAAGGCCTCCTTGG
>JBFXHL010000048.1:0-18450 GCA_050177075.1 Sulfuricellaceae bacterium
AGTATTCCGCCGCCGGTTCCCGCCCGATGAGGGCGCGGTGGGCGTGGAGCACGCCCTTGGGGTAGCCGGTGGTGCCCGAGGTGTAGACCAGGTAGGCGGGGTCGTGGGACTTGGTGGGATGGGGGGGCATCCAGCGGTCCACCTTGGCCAGCTCGTCCTCCAGGTCCACCACGTGGAGCCCCGGCACGGTGGCGAACTTGCCCTTACCCGCCAGCAGGACGTGGCGCAGGTTTTCCAGGTCGGCCACCTTGTCGTGGAGCCCTTCCCACATGGCTTTGTCGGTCACCAGCACCTTGGCGCCGGAATCCTTGGCCAGGTACAGCACTTCCTCGGCGGTGAGGAGGGTGGAAGTGGGCACCGCCACGGCGCCCCGCTTCAGGGTGCCGAAGAAGGCCGTGGGATAGGCGAGGCTGTTGGGCAGGCGGATCAGCACCCGGTCTCCCTCGTCCACCGCCATGTCCCGCAGGGCCTGGGCGAAGCGGCTGGTGCGCTCGGCCAGCTGCTTGTAGGTGGCCTGGCTGGTGCCCAGGGCGTCGTCCTCGACGATCATCGCCACCTGTTTTTCCAGGGGGGAGCCGAGGTGGGCGTCGGTGCAGGCGACGCCGATGTTGAAGTATTCCGGCAGGCGCCAGGTCCAGGGTTTGAAGGGCGGGAAGGGCATGAGAAGCTCCTCGTGGAATTCAGTTAATCGTGGCTCTCTCGCTGGTTGTGCATGGCCAATTTTTGCTCGGGCGGCATTAGCCTGCGCCGAAACTGGCCGTACGGGGTCATAGGATGACCCCGTACGGCCAGTTCTCACGTACTACTTGCGCCGGAAGCAGTTCCAGCACGGTCAGGGCGAAGCGGGTGTCGTCCTCCGCCAGGGCGCGCAGGGCATGGGCCCTTAGCAGCACCTGGAGGGCCTTGCCGAACATGGGGGGGTCGAGCATCTCCCCCTCGAACTTGATCGCGCCCCCCAGGAGAGCGTCCGCCTCCACCGCCGCCTTGAGGATGGCCACCCCCCGCTTCACCGCCGTGGGGGAGGGGGTGTAGGCCACCTTGCAAAGGTGGATGTGGCTGGGGTGGATGACCTGCTTGCCGGTGAGGCCCATGGCCGCTTCCTCGCAGGCGTGGCGGAAGACCACGCGGGATTCCTCGTCGCCGTGCAGGTCCAGCCAGCGGCGGATGTCGTGGGGCTCGAGGAAGGTGTCGGGCATGGCGGCCTCGCCGATGAGCACCTCCACCCCGCCGATCACGCCCTTGCCGGCGATGCGGGCCTCGAAAACGATCTGGTTGAGGAAGAATTTCAGCTCCTCGGTCCAGTTGCGCGGGGTGATCTGGATGCCCATGGCCTTGGAGAAGTCGTGGATGCCGAAGACCACGTGTTTCACCGTCGGATAGGCCATCAGGTCCGGGGCGATCTTGAGAGACTTGGGGTGCTCGATGATGGGCTGGATGGTGATGCGGCCGTTGACCCCCGCCAGCCAGGCCGACAGGTCGCGGATTTCGGCGGCGCCGTAGGCCTCCCCGGCCTTGGCCAGCATCACCACGTCGATGTGGTCCGCCAGGTCCCGCACCATCTGCAGGTCCTTCTCGTATTCCTCGGTGCGGAAGGGGTTGATGCGCACCGCCACCGCCAGGTCGTCCCGCTCCAGGCCCGGCAGCTCCTGGCGCAAGAGGTCCCGGCTGAGGGCCTTCTGGCGGCAGCCGTCCTCCAGGTCGAAGAGCAGGGTGTGGGCGCGGGTTTGGCGGGCGTGCTTCTGGAAGCGCTGGGAAGCGGCGGAAAGGTCCTCGTAGATGCCCAGGGACGGCGCGTACTTGACCGGCGGATAGTAGAGCTGGATGCCCGGCCAATAATCCCCGAGCACGGCGGTGGAGATGGTCATGCTAGCCTTCCGAAGCGATTGTCTATCATGGAGGTTAGGCGCCGTGCCGAGTTGCGGTACACTCGCCCTGGCCGCGGGTCATCTATAAGACATAATAGGATGGCCGACAAAAATAGTAAAGAATGATTGTTTGGCGTTCTAATCCGATTTATGGGAGACGGCATTGGATAAGAAATTCAAGGCATTGCGGGTGTTTGGCGATGAGCGGGGCGTGCGCTCGGAAGTAGTGGCGATGTCCGCCGAGGAAGTGGGTGCCGGCGAGGTGCTGATCCGCAACGCCTACTCCAGCATCAACTACAAGGACGCCCTGGCCGCCACCGGCGCGGGCAAGATCATGAAACGCTTTCCCCTGGTGGGCGGCATCGACGTGGCGGGCACGGTGGCGGCTTCCACGGACGCCCGCTTCAAGGAGGGGGACGCGGTGCTGGTCACCGGCTACGGCCTCGGGGTGGAGCAGGACGGCGGTTACGCGGCCTACTCCCGGGTGCCGGCAGACTGGGTGGTTCCTCTTCCGGCCGGACTGGGCCCCTTCGACGCCATGGCCATCGGCACGGCGGGCTTCACCGCCGCCCTGTCGGTGCTGCGCCTGGAGCACAACGGCCTCAAGCCGGAGAACGGCCCGGTGGTGGTCACCGGCGCCAGCGGCGGCGTCGGCAGCCTGGCGGTGGACATGCTGGCGGGACGGGGCTACCGGGTGACCGCCCTCAGCGGCAAGGTGGCCCAGCACGATTACCTGCGGGAACTGGGGGCGGCGGCGGTTCTCGACCGCCACGGCCTGGAAATGGGCGAACGTCCCCTGGAGAAGGCCCTGTGGGCCGGGGCGGTGGACACGGTGGGAGGGCAGGTCCTGGCCTGGCTCACCCGCACCATGCAATACCACGGCGTCATCGCCGCCTGCGGCCTGGCGGGGGGGGCGGAGCTGCACACCACGGTGATGCCCTTCATCCTGCGGGGGGTGTCGCTGCTGGGCATCGACTCGGTGATGTGCCCCATGGACCTGCGCCGGGAGGTGTGGCGGCGCCTGGGCGCCGACCTCAAGCCCCGCCGCCTGGAGGAAATCGTTTCCCGGGTGGTGAGGCTGGACGAACTGCCCCAGGCTTTCGCCGACTTCCTCCAGGGGAACGTCAGGGGGCGCGTCGTGGTGCAGGTGGCGCAAGACTAAAATGACTAGCCAGAGGGACTTGACCCCGGCGGACTGGCTCTCCGCGACGGTCCGGCGGCTGAGGGATTGGTGAAGCTTAATGGGCCGGGTCAGGCGTAGATGTCGACGATGCCGCCCTGCATGATCTGATCCATGCGCTGGCCCTGTTCCACCAGGCGCTGGCGGCGTTCGTTGTCGAGGTCCTGCAGGGCGGCGGCCACTTCCTTCACCTTGTCGAGGGTGAAATGCCAGGAACTGGCTCGTTCCTCGGCCAAGGCCATGCGCTCCTTCTCCTTGAGATGGGGCTGTTTCCATTCCACGGTGGGATTTTGGCCGACTTTGTTCATGGTCTTATTTTAGATGCAAAAAAGGCCCGTCACGCGACCTGTTTTTGCTCCGCCGCTTCTTCCTGCTGCTGCATGGTCCACATGTGGGCATAAAGGCCGCCCTTCTCCAGCAGTTCCCGGTGGCTACCCTGTTCGACGATGCGGCCGTGGTCCATGACTAGAATCTGGTCGGCGTCGACGATGGTGGATAGGCGGTGGGCGATGACCAGGGTGGTGCGGCCGGCGGCGATGCGCGCCAATTCTTCCTGGATGGCCTTCTCGGTGCGAGTGTCGAGGGCCGAGGTGGCTTCGTCGAAGACCAGGATCGGCGGGTTCTTCAGCAGGGTGCGGGCAATGGCGACGCGCTGCTTCTCGCCGCCGGACAGCTTGAGGCCTCGCTCCCCCACCACGGTGTGGTAGCCATCGGGCAGGTTCTCGATGAAGCTGTGGATGTGGGCGGCCCTGGCGGCCTCGATGACTTCCTCCCGGCTGGCGCCGGGGCGGCCGTAGGCGATGTTGTAGAAAATGGAGTCGTTGAACAGCACCGTGTCCTGGGGGACGATGCCGATGGCGGCGCGCAGGGAGTGCTGGCTTACGTCGCGGATGTCCTGGCCGTCGATCAGGATGCGGCCGCCCCCAACGTCGTAGAAGCGGAACAGCAGCCGCGACAGGGTGGACTTGCCGGCGCCGCTGGCCCCCACCACCGCCACCTTGCGCCCGGCGGGGACGGTGAAGTCCACGCCGTGGAGAATCTGGCGCTTGGCGTCGTAGCCGAAATCCACGTTGTCGAAGCGCACCTCGCCTCGCCTTACTTCCAGGGCCGGGGCGCCAGGCTTGTCTGGCACCTCGGCGGGCTGCTCCAGGAGGCCGAACATCTTTTCCATGTCCGCCAGGGCGTGGCGGATTTCGCGGTAGACGAAGCCGAGGAAGTGGAGGGGGGAATAGAGCTGGAGCATGAAGGCGTTGACCAGCACCAGGTCCCCCAGGGTCATGGTGCCTTTCACCACGCCGTCGGCGGCCAGGGTCATGAGAAGGGTGACGCCCACGGCGATGATCAGGCTCTGGCCCGAGTTGAGGGCGTTGAGGGACACCTGGTTCTTCACCGCCGCCTTCTCCCAGCTCTGCAGGTGTTCGTCGTAGCGACGGGCCTCGTAGCCCTCGTTGCCGAAGTACTTCACCGTTTCGAAGTTGATCAGGCTGTCGATGGCGCGGGTATTGGCCTTGGAGTCCATGTCGTTCATGGTGCGGCGGAAGATCATGCGCCACTCGGTGATGCCCAGGGTGAAGGCCACGTACAGCACCAGGGTGGCGAGGGTGACCAGGGTGAAGGAAATGTCGTACTTGGAGTAGAGAATCCCCGCCACCAGGCCGATTTCCACCAGGGTGGGGAGGATGTTGAAGAGCATGAAGTTGAGCAGGAACTGGATGCCCCGGCTGCCCCGCTCGATATCCCGGGACACCCCGCCCGTCTGGCGTTCCAGGTGGAAGCGCAGGGACAGGGCGTGGAGGTGATTGAATACCTTCAGCGCCACCCGGCGGATGGCCCGCTGGGTGACCCGGGCGAACACCATGTCCCGCAGCTCGCCGAAGAAGGTGCTGAAGAAGCGCGTCAGGCCGTAGGCGATGAGGAAGGCCACGGGCAGCATGAGCAGGTCCTTTGGCCGGTTGAGGGCGTCGACGATGTCCTTCAGGGCCAGGGGCACCCACACGTTGGCTACCTTGGCGGCCACCAGCAGCGTCATGGCCAAGGCTACCCGGCCGCGGAACTCCCATAGGTAGGGCAGCAGGGTGCGGATGGTCTTCCAGTCGTTGCGGTTCTTGGGCGGGGGGCCGGAGTGGGCGATGCGCATGGGGCGGAAACGGGAGGCTGTTAAAAAAATCAGTTTACCAAATCCGTCGACTTTCCCCGAGGGCATAAGCCATCAGCCGCCGACGGAAATTTATGCCTTCATCATCCTTGAAAATGATAAAAGTGATAAATATACTAAAAGCATACTGATGTCCTGGGGTATTAGGGGGCGGCTATGCGGCAGGCGGTGGAGCGTGGCGCAAATTTAAGTTTCGCCCTGAGCGACGACGGGCGAAAGCTGCTGGCGAGATATTCGCCGGGAGGAACAGGGCCGCCCGCCGACAAGGCGGGCGTGCGGCGCTTGCTGGAAGAGGAGGGGTGGGGGCGCTATTCCATCTACGAACCTTTCCTCGACGAAGTGGCGCGCAAGTGCCAAAGCGGTCTGCCCTTCGAGCAAGTCATCGGCGAGGCCCGGGACGGCAGCTTCGAGGTGAAACTGGATACTTCCAAGATGGCGGCCTACCTGACCCTGGTCCCGCCCGAGGGCGGGAAGGCGGTGGAGAAGGCGGAGGTTTTCCGCCGCCTGGAGGAGATGGGCATCGTCGCCGGGCTGAATCTCGAGGCCATCGACCGGGCCCTGGCCCTGGGCGAGGCCAACTTGGTGCAGATCGCCGCCGGGCGGCAGCCGGAACACGGCGTGGACGGCTGGCTGGAGAGCCTGATCCCTGTCGTCAGGGAGCGGCGCCCGCGCATCGACGAGAACGGCATCGCCCATTACCGGGACATGGGGGAGATCGTGGTGGTCCGCGCCGGCGAATCGGTGATGCGGCGCAACCCACCGACGCCGGGCGTGGCGGGAGAGACCGTTCTCGGCCAGCCGATTCCCGCCAAGCCGGGGAAGGAGGTGGCGTTCGCCTCCAAGCTGTCCGGGGTGGAGTTCGATCCGGCCGATCCCAACGTGCTGCGGGCCGCCCTCACCGGCCAGCCGGTGCGAGTGAAGAACGGCATTAACATCGAACCCACCTATACCGTGCCCAAGGTGGACATCACCACCGGAAACATCGCCTTCGAGGGCACGGTGAAGGTGCTGGGAGACGTGCAGGCGGGGATGGAAATCCAGGCCACCGGCGACATTTACATCGACGGCACGGTGGAAGCCGCCAGCCTGGACGCGGGGGGCGATATCGTGGTCAAGGGCGGGGTGATCGGCCGCATGGACGCCCGGGACCGTGACTGGGCGGAAGCGCGGTCCCATGTCTGCTGCGACGGCTCCTTCAGCGCCCGTTTCGTGCAGAACGCCAAGGTGGAGGCGGGGGACGGCATCTATGTGGAGGAAATGGTGATGCAAAGCGACCTGTCCGCCGTGAACCAGATCATCGTCGGCAAGCAGGGCTCGGCCAAGGGGCACATCATCGGCGGCAGCGCCCAGGCGACCCTCCTGATCCAGGCCCATGTGCTGGGGTCGCCATCCCATACCCGGACCCAGGTGAGCGCGGGCATCAGCCCCCGGGAATACGATCTGCTGAAACGCCTGGCGCGGGAGCGGGAAGCCTGGGAGAGCCGCCTGGCCGACGTGGAAAAGCTGCTCGCCTTCGCCAGGGACAACCCCGGCCGCATCGCCGCCGACGTTCTGGCCCGGGCCGACTACACCCGCCGTGATGCCCTGGCGCGCATCGAACTGCTGCGGGAGGAACAGGAGCAGGTCTCCCTGCAAGTCGAGCTGGCGAAGGACGCCAAGGTGGCGGTCATCAAAACCGTGTTCGGCGGGATCGAGGTGGAGTTCGGCGGCAAGTTCCACTGGACGACGGACAAGCGCGAGGGCGGCGTGTTCCGTATCAGCGAGGGCGAATTGATTTTCGATGCCTTGCCGCGGCAGTTGAGCGTTGTCAGGAGCGGCTCCCGTTAGAAATTTTCACCACGGCTCCCGCTTGGTCAGTAAGTATTTTCCAAGCTGTTGAAATTTATATCTTCCTTGGTATGATGTCGGTATTATTATTATGATGTCATCGGTGGCGGGGGAAGACGACCGAGATGGAGGAGACCGCAAACTGCCCGCTGAGTTTCGTGCTTGGCGATGACGGTAAAAAACTGCTGGCCCGGTTTCTGCCGAGGAATGGAGCGCTCAGCCTGGGTTTGGCCGATCTACGTGCGCTCCTGGCGCAAGACGGCTGGGAGGGGTATTTTCTTTACGAGCCGTTTCTGGCGGAAGTGGTGCGCAAGTGCCAGGCGGGCCAGGCTTTTGAGCAGGTGGTGGGGGAGGCACGTGACGCCGAATTCTCCATCCAGCTCGACAGCAGCAAGATGGCGGCTTACCTGACCATCACCCCGCCCATGGGCGGCAGGCCGGTGGACCGGGTGCTGGTGTACCGCAAAATCGAGGAGCTGGGCATCGTCGCCGGCTTGGATTTCGAGGCCATCGACCAGGCCATCGCGGCGGGTAAATGCGACGGCGTGCTGATCGCCTCCGGCCGCCAGCCCGTCCACGGGGAGGACGGTCGGCTGGAAAACCTGCTGCCCGAGCTGAAGGAGCGCCGCCCCCGCCTGGATTCCCTGGGGTTGGCCGATTACCGGGATTTGGGGGAGATTTTCGTCGTCAAGAGCGGCGAGCCCCTCATGCGCCGCGTTCCGCCCACCGACGGCGAGGCGGGGGAGACCGTGCTCGGCCAGATCATTCCGGCCATTCCCGGCAAGGGAGCCATGTTCGCCGCCAATCTGTCGGGGGTGGACTTCGATCCCGCCGACCCCAACGTGCTCGCCGCCGCCATCACCGGCCAGCCGGTTCAAGTCAAGAACGGCGTCATCGTCGAGCCGACCTACGTCACGGCCGGTGTCGATCTGTCCACCGGCAACATCGTTTTCGATGGCACCGTCAAGGTGCAGGGGGACGTGCAGGCGGGGATGCTGATCCAGGCCACGGGGGACATCCACGTCGAAGGGACGGTGGAGGCGGCCACCCTCAGCGCCGGCGGCCAGATCGTGGTCAAGGGCGGGGTGATCGGCCGGGTGGAGGGGAACAGGGAAAAGGCCGGGGAGGGCGACGTCTCCCACATCCGCTGCGACGGTTCCTTTTCCGCCCGCTTCGTGCAGAATGCCCAGATCGAGGCCGGGGACAGCATCTACATCGAAGAAGTGGTGATGCAAAGCGATCTGGTGGCCGCCAACCAGATCGTGGTGGGCAAGCATGGCACGTCCAAGGGACACATCATCGGCGGCACCGCCATGGCGACCCTCCTGGTTCGGACCCGGGTGCTCGGTTCTCCTTCCCATATTCGCACCGTGGTGAGCGCCGGGATAAATCCCCGTCTGCACGAACAGTTGAAGCAGCTGGCCCGGGAAAGGGAGGAATGGGAGAAAAAGCGCGACGACGTGGAAAAGCTGATCGCTTTCGCCGCCGCCTCCCCCGGCAAGATTCCCCCGGCTTCCCTGGAAAAGGCGAACTATACGCACCAAACCGCCCTGACCCGGATCGAACGGCTGCGGGAGGAACACGAGTTGATCTCCCGCCAGGTGCAGTTGGCCCAGGATGCGCGCATCCTCGTCGAAAAAACCCTGTGCGGGGGCGTGGAAGTGCAATTCGGCGGACGCATTTTCCAGGCGGCCGAGGACCGGGAGGGCGGGATGTTCTGCCTTCGCGACGGCGAGTTGGAGTACGACGACCTGCCGCGGGACATGCGTCTCAGGCGTGGGGCGGCGCTAAGATAAGGTGGTATCCCAAGAACGAACGGAGGACGGGTGAACTCGATCCCGGAGCAACAAGAACCCCCGCTGCGCATCCCGGGCGCCGGACTGGAAATCGACGTGGGGGAGGACGGCCGGAAGTTGATGGCCACCTTCACGCCGACGCCGGAGGCGGCGCCCATCGATATCGACTGGCTGCGCCACAGGCTGGCGGCCCTCGGCTACGGCGAGTGGTACGTCTCGGACAGCGGCGCGGCGGACCTGCTGCGCAAGTACAACGCCGGCGGCGAGCCGTTCTCCGTGCAAATCGGGGAATGCCGCGACGGCCAGGCTACCCTGGAATTCGCCACGGACCGGATGGAGGTTTTCCTGACTCTGGTTCCCCCCCGGGGCGGACAGGCGGTCGGCCGGCAGGAGATCAACCGCCTGCTGGAGGAAAAGGGTGTGGTGTTCGGCATCCTCGGCGACGAGATCGAGCAGGCCCTGGCGGCCGGGGAAGTCAAGCACCGCCTGATCGCCAGCGGCCAGCCGCCGGTGCACGGCGAGGACGGCAAGCTGGTCAGCCTGGTGCGGGAGGCGGAGCGCCATGTTCCGCGCGCGGACGAGCGCGGGCGGGTGAATTACCGCGAACTGGGGGGGATTGTCACGGTGAAGCAGGGGGACCGGTTGATGCAGCGTCTTCCCGCCACGGCGGGCTTGCCGGGCCGGAATGTCGTGGGGCAGCCCATTCCCGCCAAGCCCGGCAAGGAAGCGGCGTTCGCCGGCGGCTTGGCCGGCGCCCAGGTGGACCCCGAGGATCCGAACTACCTGGTGGCGACCATTTCCGGCCAGCCGGTGCCGGTGCCCAACGGCATGACGGTGGAGCCGGCCATCACCATCGAGAACGTCGATCTTTCCATCGGCAACCTGGACTTCGAAGGCAGCGTCAACATCAAGGGGGACGTGAAGACCGAGATGGTGGTCCGCGCCACGGGGGACATCAACGTGGGGGGGACGGTGGAGGCGGCCACCCTGGACGCGGGGGGCAATATTCTCATCAAGGGTGGCGTCATCGGTCACGCCGAGGGCCACGAGCATGGCCCCGGCGACAAGGTGGAAGAGGCCCGCATCCGTTGCGACGGCATCCTCTCGGCCAAGTTCCTCGAGAATGCCATCGTCCAGGCGGGGGATTGCATCCTGGTGGAGGATCTGGCCATGCAATGCACCCTGGAAGCCAACAACAGCGTCGTCGTCGGCAAGGCCCCGGGGAAGGGGCGCATCATCGGCGGCGTGGTGCAGGCCCGCAAGGAAGTGCAGGCCGGCATCATCGGTTCGCCGGCCAACGTCAAGACGCGCATCGCCGTCGGCGTCGACCCCATGCTCAACGACCGCCGCCGCCACTTGCTGCACGAAATCGAGCGCCACGAAAAGGGGCTGGAGGATATCGACAAGCTCCTCCGCTTTTCGGCCCAGAACCCCGGCAAAATGAAGCCGGAAACCCTGGAGAAAGTGCAGCGCACCCGGGAATCCCTGGAGCGCGATGTCGGCGTTTTGCGCCAGGAAATGGATGAGGTCGTCGCCCAGCTCGGCCTGACCGAGGACGCGCGGGTGGTGGTGACCAAAACCCTCTTCAGCAACGTGACCGTAAGTTTCGGCGAGAAGTATTATCAGTCCAGCGACGAGCTGGGTCCCGGCGTGTTCCTGCTGCGGGAAGGCGAGATCGTCTTCGAGTAATTCCTTATTCGCTTAGTCAGCGCTTGTCCCGCTGATCCAGCCAGACCCCCAGGCCCTGGGCGTTGAGCTCGATGTCCAGGGCCAGGGTGTCGAGGATGAATTCCCGCCCGGCGTGGCAGCCGGCGGCGGCGAGGTGGCCGACGAACAGTTCGGCCAGGGCTTCCTTGAGCCGAGCATGCCGCTCTTCCCCCGTTCCTCCCGCCGTCTCCGCAATGCGGACATGGGCGTCCAGCAGGGCGTGGAGGTCGGCGGCGTGGCGCTCCAGCTGGGTCACCCGGCTGAAGTGGGTGAGATAGACCTGGCTTGGTTCCAGGGTCATCAGCCGGTCCAGGGTGGCGTGGGCCGCTGCCGGTTCGAACTGCACCGGGGTGGTGGTGGGGAGGATGAATTCCTTGCCGTCGCTGTCCAGCTCCCGGTAGGAGATGCCGAAGCTGTCGCCGCTGAAGACGCTGCGGCTGGCTTCGTCCCAGACGCAGAAGTGGTGGCGGGCGTGGCCGGGGGTGTCGAGAAAGCGCAGTTCGCGGCCGTTGAGGTCGAGGGTGAAATCGTCCGGGGCCTCGACGATGCGTTCGGCGGGGACGGGCAGGATTTCCCCGTAGACCTGGCGGGTCTTCTCCTCGCCGTAGACGGCGACGGTGCCGGCGATCAGCTTGCCCGGATCGGCCATGTGGCGCGCGCCCCGCGGGTGGGCGACGAGGCGGGCGTTGGGAAAACGGCGCATGGCCATGCCGGCGCCGCCGGCATGGTCAAGGTGAACGTGGGTGACGACGACGTAGTCCACGTTCTCCGGTGCAAGATTCTTGGTTTCCAGGGCTTCCAGCAGATAGGGCAGGGAATGGTTGGTGCCGGTGTCGATGACCGCCACCCGCCCGTCCTATTCCACCAGGTGAATGGCGGAGTGGCCGGGGCGGCCGTGGTAGAAGGCGTCGACGGCGGCGATGCCGTGGTCGAACTGGTGCAGGATCAGATGGCCCATGAATATCCTTGTTTTTTGGTATGTCTTTGTGAGGTATCATATATAAAATATATGAAAGCGAACCGAACAGAAACCGTGCCATGACCGTCATCAAGCAACAGGACCTCATCGACAGCGTGGCCGACGCGCTGCAGTTCATCTCCTATTACCACCCCCTGGACCACATCCGCGCCCTGGGCGAAGCCTACCGGCGCGAGGAGTCCCCCGCCGCCAAGGACGCCATCGCCCAGATTCTCGCCAACTCCCGCATGAGCGCCCAGGGCCACCGCCCCATCTGCCAGGACACCGGCATCGTGGTGGCCTTCGTCAAGGTGGGCATGGATGTGCGCTGGGAAGCGGCCATGGGGGTGGCGGAGATGATCAACGAGGGGGTGCGCCGCGCCTACCGGCACCCGGACAACCTCCTGCGTGCCTCGGTGGTGGCCGATCCTGCCGGCGCCCGCCGGAACACTCGCGACAACACCCCGGCGGTGATCCATTACGAAATCGTTCCCGGCGACAAGGTGGAAGTGACCCTGGCGGCCAAGGGAGGCGGCTCGGAGAACAAATCCAAGTTCGTCATGCTGACCCCCACCGACAGCATCGTCGACTGGGTGGTGAATGCCGTGCCCCAGATGGGGGCCGGCTGGTGTCCGCCGGGAATGCTGGGGATCGGTATCGGCGGCACGGCGGAGAAGGCCATGCTGCTGGCCAAGGAAGCCCTGATGGAGCCCATCGACATCCACGAGCTGAAGGCCCGGGGACCGGCGAACCGCCTCGAGGAACTGCGCCTGGAGCTGTACGACAAGGTCAACGCCCTCGGCATCGGCGCCCAGGGGCTGGGGGGGCTGACCACGGTGCTGGACGTGAAGATCCGCGACTATCCCACCCACGCCGCCTCCCTGCCGGTGGCGATGATTCCCAACTGCGCCGCCACCCGCCACATCCATTTCACCCTCGACGGCTCCGGTCCGGCGGTGCTGACGCCCCCCAGCCTCGACGACTGGCCCGCCATCGACTGGCGGCCGGCGGCCGACGCCCGGCGGGTGAATCTGGATAGCGTGACCAAGGAAGACATCGCCGCCTGGAAGCCGGGGGAGACCCTGCTCCTGTCGGGCAAGCTGCTCACCGGGCGGGACGCGGCCCACAAGCGCATCGCCGACCTCCTCGCCCGGGGCGAACCCCTGCCGGTGGATTTCGGCGGCCGCTTCATCTACTACGTGGGTCCCGTGGACCCGGTGCGGGACGAGGTGGTGGGGCCGGCGGGCCCAACCACCGCCAGCCGCATGGACAAATTCACCGACCAGATGCTGGAGAAGACCGGCCTCATCGGCATGATCGGCAAGGCCGAGCGCGGGCCGGCGGTTGTCGACAGCATCCGGCGCCACCGGGCCGTCTATCTGGTGGCCGTGGGGGGCGCCGCCTACCTGGTGGCCAAGGCGATCAAGGCCTCCCGCGTGGTGGCCTTCGAAGACCTGGGGATGGAGGCCATCTATGAATTCGAGGTCCGGGACATGCCGGTGACCGTCGCCGTGGATGCCCAGGGCGGATCGGTGCACCAGACGGGGCCCCGGGAATGGCGGATACGCATCGGCAAATTGGCGTAAGCGCATTCTCTCGCTGAAAAACCTGCCTATAGTTAAAGCTGTTGAGCATTTCTACTAGGCGGATCGTGAAATTCAACCTGAGTCTGAAAGCCAAGCTGACGGCCATCGCCGTCCTCCTTTTCGTCGCGGCCATCTGGGCCGTGGCCTACTACACGGCAGGGGTGATGCGGCAGGACATGGAGCGCCTCCTGTCCGAGCAGCAGTCTTCCACCGTGCGCTACATGGCGCGCCAAGTGGACCGGGACATCACCGACCGCCTGCAGGCCCTGGGCCTGATCGGGCGCCAGATTACCCCGGATATGCTGCGCGACCCCCTCCGCCTGCAGCGTTTTCTCGCAAGCAATCCCTTGCTGGACAGGCTTTTTGCCGGCGGCACCATCGTTTTTTCCGAAGCGGGCATCGCCCTGGCCGACCAGCCGGCGCTGCCGGGGAGGAAGGGGACGGATTACGGCTTCCGCGATTACATCAAGGCGGTGCAGGCCACCCGCAAGCCCTACGTGGGCAAGCCGGTGATCGGCAAACATTGGAAACGGCCCATCATGAACCTGTCGGTTCCCCTGCTGGGGCCCCAGGGCGAGCTGATTGGCATGATCCACGGGGTGAGCTTCCTCGACGAGCTGGGTTTCATGGGGGAAATCGCCAAATCCCGCTACGGCCAGGAGGGACGGTACAGCGTCATTTCGCCCCGGGATGAAATGTATGTGATTTCCAGCGACCCCAAATTGGTGCTGCAACCCTTGCTCCCCCCGGGGAAGGACGAGCTTCTCGACCGCTTCCGTCATGGTGGAGAGGATAGTGGTATTGCCCGGGGGGCGCCGGGAGAGGAGGAGCTGGTGTCGGCGGCGAAAGTGCCCTCGACCGGATGGCTGGTGGTGGCCGAGCTGCCGGCGCGGGAGGCTTTCCAGCCGGTGCAGCATGCGGTGCGCAGAATTTACCTCGCGGCTCTCGCCGCGTCTCTCCTGGTGATGGGGGTGGTGTGGCTGGCCATGCGGTATTTCCTTTCCCCTCTCGGCGAGGCGGCGGAGAAGCTGCATCGGATGACGGTCGGGGAGATGACCTTGCAGCCGGTGGAGGTGAGGCGGGACGACGAGATCGGCGCCCTGTTGGCCAGCTTCAACCTGCTTCAGGCCAGGGTATCGGACTTGATCGAGTTCAATCAGAAAATAGTGGGCGCGGCTTCCGTGGGCATCGCCGTCTTTGATTCCCGGGGACAGTGCGTCATGGTCAACGACGGCCTGATCAATATCATCGGCGGCACGCGGGAAGCCATCCTGCAGCGAGGATTCCGCCAGCTCGAGTCGTGGAGGAAATCGGGCCTGCTGGAGGCGGCGGAAGAAGTGCTCGCCACGGGAAGGGACCAGCAAATGGATGTGCACCTCACGACCACCTACGGTAGGGAGGTGTGGCTGGCCTGTTACTTGAGCCGTTTCCATCGCCAGGAGGAACCCCATCTCCTCCAGGTGGCGTTGGATATCTCCGACCGCAAGCGGGTGGAGGATGCCCTTTTGAGAATGAACGAATCCCTCGAAAAGCGGGTGGACGAAGCGGTGCGGAAGAACCTGGAGCAGGAGCGGATGCTGGCCCTGCAGTCCCGCCACGCCGCCATGGGGGAAATGATCGGCAATATCGCCCACCAGTGGCGCCAGCCCCTCAATTCCCTCAACATGGTCATGGCGAACATCAAGGATGATTTTGACTACCATGAACTGACGCCAGAGGGGTTGCAGCACTACGTCGACCAGGCGAAACGCCTTACCCGCCGCATGTCCGACACCATCGAGGATTTCCGCAATTTCTTCCGCCCGGCGAAGGAAAAGAGCGCCTTCAGCCTCAAGCAGGCTCTGGACGATACCCTATCGCTGCTGGGCGCGGCCCTGCGTAGCCACGAAATCGACCTCACCGTCGAAGAAGACGCCAAGGAAGTGAATGCCTACGGCTATCCCAACGAATACGCCCAGGTGCTGGTGAATATCCTCAACAATGCCAAGGATGCGATCGTGGCGCGGAAAGTGGCGGGGGGAACGATTCATGTCCGCATCGGGAGGGAGGACGGCAAGGCGGTCATGACGATCCGGGACAACGGCGGCGGCATTCCCGAGGACGTGCTGCCGAAGCTGGGCGGCCCCTACGTCACCACCAAGGAAGGGGGGACGGGGATCGGGTTGTACATGTCGAAGCAGATCATCGAAACCAACATGGGCGGCCAGTTGACTCTCCGCAACGTGGAAGGTGGGACCGAATGCGCCATCGTCTGCCCCGTGGCCGAATGACGGCAAAGGCCCGGTCGGTGGCATAATTGGCCCATGGGCCGCGAACTCACTCCCCTCCTGAAGTCGTATCTTCCCCTCGCCGAACAGGAAGTCTACTACCGTCTCTATCGCCACGAGGCCGCGCCGTCCCGGCGCCTGCTGCTGCTCCATGGCGGCGGCGTGGCGGGACGCCTGACCTGGGGCGGCGTCCTGCCCTATTTGATGCACTGGAATGAAATTCTGGTGCCGGACTTGCGCGGCACCGGCAAGACCCGGTACCCCGACCACCGCGACCACGGCTTCGAGGTCGAGGAGGTGGTGGGGGACATGGCGGCCCTGGCGGACCATTTGGGCTGGGAGCAGTTCGATCTCGGCGGCTATTCCTACGGCGGCCTGGTCGCCATGCTGCTCAAGCGGGAATTGGGAGAACGGGTGGGAAAAACCTTCCTATTCGAACCGGCCCTGCTGGGCAAGATGCGCCGGGACGAGCTGGTGGCGAGCCGCGACCGGCTGCTTCAGGCGGCGCGGATGCTCAAGGACGCCGAGCAGACCGAGGCCGGCCTGGAAATTTTCCTCGATGCGGTGGCTCCCAACCGGCGCCGGGGCGGCCCCGGCGAGGCGGTCATGCGGGAGCGTCTGTCTCGCCGACCGGCAGGGCTGGCCTGTGCCGTGGAGTGCGTGTCCCACGCCAGCCGCCGCCTGGACCGGGATGCGCTGATCGCCGCCCAGGCCCATGTCAGCAGCTTCATCGGCGAGCGCTCCCATCCCGACGTGTTCGCCTACTGTCAGCGCATCGCCGCCGAACGCGCCGATTGGCGGTGCCATTTGATCCAGGGCGCGGACCATGCTTTGCCTTTCCAAAAACCAGAAGTTATCGCCCGTCTGATGAACGCCGATCTGATCGATTATCTCGGGAAACGCTGAAGACATCGGCGAGCGGGATGAAGCGCAAGGCGCGCGGAGCGCAGCGACCGAGACATATCGAGGAGATGGGCGAGGGAGCGAACGCCGATTCCTTCAGCGTTTCCCGAGATCAGCCCTTTGCCGTGGGGGGGGTGGACCCATTCCCCGGACCGCAACATCGAAGGCGAGGTGGAGCCATCGGTTGGCGCCTGACGGGTGATCCGTGCCTTCGACAAGCGGCCCCTTTGCGCGCCTAATTCCACCTTCGCCAGCGTCGCGGTGGAAAAAACTCCCGCATGAGCCACCGCCGCATCGATGTAACCATCGGCATCCGCTACGACGATGGGTACAAGATGGAAGCCGGCATCCGCGATGTGAAGGAAGTGCCCATCAATCGCCCGGACAGCGACGAGACCCAGACGCTGGTGGTGAGTGTCACTGCCTTCGCCCCATCGTCCCTGGATTTCTTCGTCTATACTTTCCACACACCACGGTATGGACGGAATTCCAGAACATCAAGCAAACATCAAGCAGGACGTGCTGCTGAAGGTCAACGCCATCATCGCCGCCCACGGCGCCGAAATCGCCTTCCCCGCCATGCGCCGGAGGGGGCGTTCGCTGGGCGAGGGCGGTGAAAAAACGCTTATTGCCTGAACGAAAGCCCGCCGATAGGGGCTTCCCCGATAGAAGGGGGGATGAGGCTGTGCTACTTTTACCTAATCGGAGGTTGTCCGGAGCCGTTTTGCAGGGCGGTTCCCTAACAAAAAGGAGGAGTCCGTGTTTAATAATCTGACCATCAAGTCCCGCTTGATTTTTCTCATCGGACTGATGTCGGTGCTGCTGATCGGCATCGGCGTTCTCGGCCTGCGGGGAATGAGTGCCTCCAATGCCGGCCTGGCCACCGTCTATCAGGACCGGCTGGTGCCCTCCAGCCAGCTGGCGATCATCAACAACCTGATGGCGGAAAACGTGCGCCAGGTCCACCTTTCCGCCATGCACGACCCGCGCCTGCCGGAGAGCAGCCTTCACGATCACCCCTTGTCCTTTCATACCGACAAGATCAAGGAGAACATCCAGAAGATCACCAATATCTGGGGCGAATACATGGCGACCTATTTGACGCCGGAGGAGAAGCAGCTGGCGGATGAATACGCGGCCAAGCGCAAGGTATTCGTCCAGCAGGGTCTCTTGGGGGCCGTCGATCTGTTCACGGCCGGCAAATTCGCCGAAGGCAACGCCCATCTGGTCAAGGTGGTGGGGCCGACCTACGCGGAAGCCAAGGGGCTGGCGGAGAAATTGCTGCAGCTTCAGGTAGATGTGGCAAAGGCAGAGTACGACAAGGCCGTGCAGAATTACCAGAAGACCCGACTCCTGGCCATCGGCGCCATCGTGATCGGTGTTTCCCTGGCCCTGCTGGTGGGCATTCTTCTCCTGCGCAATATCGGCAACGCCCTGGCCCAGGCGGGTGATGTGGCGAAGAAGATCGCCCATGGTGATTTGAGCAGCAAGATCGAAATCAAGCAGCACGACGAGGTGGGCGTGCTGCTCCAGGCCATGGCCGAGATGCAAGACGCCATCAACGCCTTCGTCGCCGCCCAAGGCGTCATGGCCCAGAAGCACGCCGAAGGCTGGATCAGCGAGCGCATGGACGCGAGCAAATTCCCCGGCACCTACGGCAAGATGGCCGAAGAGCTCAACGAACTGGTGGCTTCCCACATCGCCGTCAAGATGAAAGTCGTCGAAGTCATCAGCCAATACGCCAAAGGCGACTTCAGCCGCGACATGGACCGCCTGCCCGGCGAAAAGGCCAAGATCACCAACGCCATGGACGGGGTCAAGAACGCCCTGCTGTCCATCAGCAGCGACATCAAGAAACTGGCCGAACTGGGCGCCAAGGGCGACTTCAGCCAACGGGGCGACGAAAGCAAATACGAGTTCATGTTCAAGGACATGGTCGGCGACATGAACACCCTCATCGACACCTGCGACGTCGGCTTCAACGACGTCATGCGCGTGGCCAAGGCCCTGGCCGCTGGCGACTTGAGCCAGAAGATCACCAAGGACTACCCCGGCGTCTTCGGCCAGACCAAGGACGCCGTCAACGGCACCGTCGACGCCCTCACCCAAATCGTCGCCGAAATCCAGCAAATCGTCGAAGCGGCGGCGGTGCGGGGCGACTTCAGCGTCAAGATGAACATGGCGGGCAAGGCGGGCTACACCAAGA
>JBFXHL010000049.1:0-18408 GCA_050177075.1 Sulfuricellaceae bacterium
CTCGCGTTATACGTCAAGCGTTCGCAACGCTTCGACGCTATCACAATCCCCCCTCCTTCATAAAGCCCCTGTTCTTGTGCATATGCACTCGTTCCAGTTCCAATGGGCACGGCCTATCGCGCTTAACGTTTAATTAGATTTCATTTTTGAAATATAATCCCGTAAGCTACGCCGTATAAAACTTTTTGTCAAAGATTACTTCGTTGTTTTAAAACACTTTAGTAATTTTACTATGGCGCATTCTTTATCAAATACGGCGCAGGGTGTTTCGGCGGCCAAGACTCCCCGGTTACTGGACCGGGTGCGGGAGCGGTTGCGCTTCAGGCACTACAGTTTGCGCACCGAGCAGGCCTATGTGCAGTGGATCAAGCGCTATGTTCTGTTCCACGGCAAGCGCCATCCCGCCGAGTTGGGGGCGAAGGAGGTGACCGCCTTTCTCAGCCATTTGGCGGTGGAGGGGAACGTGGCCTCGGCTACCCAGAACCAGGCCCTGGCCGCCCTGCTGTTTTTGTACCGGCAGGTGCTGGAAATGGACTTGCCCTGGCTGAAGGACATCGAGCGGCCAAGGAAGCCGAAGCGCCTGCCGGCGGTGTTGAACAAGGGGGAGATCAACCGGCTGTTCAGCCGCCTGGAGGGAACCCATGGCCTGATGGCGCGCCTGCTCTACGGCACGGGCATGCGCTTGATGGAGTGCGCGCGCTTGCGGGTGAAGGACGTGGATTTCGAGCGGCGGGAGATTCTGGTGCGGGAGGGCAAGGGGGCGAAGGACCGGGTGACGATGCTGCCGGCGTCGTTGGTGGAGCCTCTGCAGGAGCATTTGCGCCGGGTGCGCGGCCTCCATGAGGCGGACCGCGCGGCGGGCGTGGCCGGGGTGTACCTGCCCGACGCCCTGGAAAGGAAATATCCGCGAGGCGGCGAGGAGTGGGGATGGTTCTGGGTGTTTCCCGCCCGCGCCCTGTCCACGGACCCCCGCAGCGGCCTCCGGCGGCGCCACCACGTCCACGAGCAGGCCCTGCAGCGGGCCATCAAGAAGGCGTTGGGCGAGGCGGGAATCGCCAAGCCCGCTTCCACCCACACCCTGCGCCATTCCTTCGCCACCCACCTGCTGCAGGCGGGCTACGACATCCGCACCGTGCAGGAGCTGCTGGGCCACAAGGACGTGCAGACCACGATGATTTACACCCACGTCCTCAACAAGGGCGGCCGGGGCGTCACCAGCCCGCTGGATATGTAGGCTTTTTTAGCCCTGGGGCGTGAGCGTCAGGGGGCGATGTTTCTTCAGTTTTCCCACCACGTGCATTTCGCAGCGCTTGCAGTCGAAGCGCAGGGTGAGTTTTTCGCCGCCGTTGAGCAGCGTCATGGGCTCGGGCTGGATGCCCTTCACCTGCTTGGGGCAGAGGTTGAAGCTGAAGCGCAGGCAGTGCTTGGTGATCATCAGGGACACCAGGCCTTTTTCCTGGTTGGCCTCGAAGGCGGCGTCGATGAGGCTGACGCCGTGGCGGGCGTAGAAGGCCCGGGCCTTGTCGTTGTAGACGTTGCCCAGGTAGCTGAGGGCGCTTTCCGGGTAGGCGGGAGGCGGCTCCACCGCCGGCTGGCGCGGGGGACGGCGATAGGCGGCGAGGCGGGCGGCGTCCAGGCGCTCCACCGCTTCCCGGCGCAGGGCGTTGAGGGCGGAGGCGGGGAGGAACCAGGGGGCGCTCAGGTCGAGCTCAATGGCGTCGGCGCTGTAGAGGGTGTTGCCCAGTTTACCCAGGTT
This sequence comes from Sulfuricellaceae bacterium, assembly GCA_050177075.1. GTDB lineage: Bacteria > Pseudomonadota > Gammaproteobacteria > Burkholderiales > UBA9220 > UBA2239. The sequence goes on from JBFXHL010000049.1 coordinate 1,757, forward strand.
TTCCTTGATGGCGGCGCGGGCCCGCTGGGGGTCCTTGGCGGGCTCCTTGGGGTGGGGCAGCTCGGCCCGGGCGGTGGTGCCGTGGCGGTCGGCGAGCTGGAGGACGAAGCCCTCCGGGGTTTCGGCGAAACGCAGGCGGATGGGGATGCGGCGCTCGGCGGATTTCTTTTCCAGGGCCCGCTCGAATTCCTGGTCCCGGTTGCGGAAGAGGGCGGTGCCCACCTTGAGGTCCGTCACGGCCTCCGCCGGAAAGACCCGCGTGCCCTCCGCCCGGTTTACCCGCACCCCCGCCAGTTCCCCGGCCGGGGTGTAGTAGGCGAGGCCGTCGCCGTTGTGCAGGAGCGCGGCGCCCTTCACCTCGAACCAGCCTTGCCCCAGCCGGGCCACCTGGCCGACGGGCTCGCCGACGAACTTGGGCGAGTCGAAGGCGCCGATGTCCGCCTGGCGCTCGTTGACGAAGTAGTCGGTGGCGCCCCGGTTGAAGGTCTTTTCCGGCTTGGGGGTGAAGGTGAAGGCGCAGCGGCCGTCGGAGCTGGGGCGGTAGTCGGGCTTTTCCTCCAGGATGCGGTCCAGCTCGGTGCGGTAGTGGGCGGTGATGTTCTTGACGTAGGAGAGGTCCTTCAGCCGCCCCTCAATCTTGAAGGAGCTGATGCCCGCCTCCGCCAGGGCGCGCAGGTTGGCGCTCTGGTTGTTGTCCTTGACCGACAGCAGGTGCCGGTCCTTGGCCACGAGGCGGCCGTCGGCGTCCGCCAGGGAGTAGGGCAGGCGGCAGGCCTGGGAGCACTCGCCCCGGTTGGCGCTGCGCCCGGTGTGGGCGTGGCTGATGTAGCACTGGCCGCTGTAGGAGACGCAAATGGCGCCGTGGACGAAGAATTCCAGGGTGGCGTTAGTGCCGGCGGCGATGGCGCGGATTTGTGCCAGGGACAGCTCCCGGGCCAGGACGATCTGGGAGAAGCCTACCTGCTCCAGGAAGCGCACCTTTTCCAGGCTGCGGTTGTCGGTCTGGGTGCTGGCGTGGAGGGCGATGGGGGGCAGGTCCATTTCCAGCAAGCCCATGTCCTGGACGATGAGGGCGTCGGCCCCGGCATCATAGGCCTGGTGGGCGAGGCGGCGGGCGTCCTCCAGCTCCTCGTCCTTGAGAATGGTGTTGAGGGCCACCAGCACCCGGGCGCCGTAGCGGTGGGCATAGGCGGCGAGCCGCTCGATGTCGGCCAGGCTGTTGCCGGCGTTGGACCGGGCGCCGAAGGACGGGCCGCCGATATACACCGCGTCGGCGCCGTGATTGATGGCCTCCCGGCCGAAGTCGAGGTTCTTGGCGGGGGCGAGGAGTTCCAGCTGTTTGCGGGGATCGGCCATGGTGGTGCGAATGGTAATGCGCTGAGGTGAAATGATAAATAACTCCGGCGGGCTACGCCGTATAATGCCGCCCATGAGCAGCGACGACGAACGTTACATGGCCGAGGCCCTGGCCCTCGCCCGGGAGGCCTGGGCGGCGGGGGAGGTGCCGGTGGGGGCGGTGGTGGTGAAGGACGGCGAGATCGTCGGCCGGGGCCACAACGCGCCCATCTCCCGCCACGATCCCACGGCTCATGCCGAAATCCGCGCCCTGCGGGACGCCGCCGAGCGCCTGGGCAACTACCGCCTGCCGGGGTGCGCATTGTACGTCACCATCGAGCCCTGCGCCATGTGCGCCGGGGCCATTCTCCATGCCCGCATCGCCCGGATGGTGTACGGCGCTCCGGACCCGAAGACGGGGGCGGCGGGGAGCGTGCTGGATTTGTTCGGCGAATTGCCGGCATCCCCTCACCCCAGCCCTCTCCCGCCTGCGGGAGAGGGGGCAAAGCGATTGAATTTTCACGCCGAGGTGGTGGGGGGGGTGATGGCGGAGGAGTGCGGGAATCTGATTTCGGAATTTTTCGCCGCCCGGCGGCGGCAGCAGAAAGAAGCGAAGGATGCGGAAAATCAAGGTTGATATCGGCGCCCAGACCCTGGACCTGCTGGACGAGGCGGGGCGGGTGCTGCGCCATTACGTCGTCTCCACCGCCGCCAACGGGGCGGGGGAGCAGCAGGGCAGCTACCGCACGCCCCGGGGGCGGCACATCATCCGCGCCAAGATCGGCGCCGGCCAGCCGGAGAACACGGTGTTCGTCCGCCGCCGGCCGACGGGGGAAATCTACTCGCCGGAATTGGGGGCGGCCCATCCCGGCCGGGACTGGATACTGACCCGCATCCTCTGGCTGTCCGGCTGCGAGCCGGGCTTCAACCGCCTGGGGGAGTGCGACACCATGCGCCGCTACGTCTACATCCACGGCACGCCGGACGAGGTGGAGCTGGGCAAGCCGGGCTCCAAGGGCTGCGTGCGGATGCGCAACCGGGACCTGCTGGAGCTGTTCGATCTGGTGGAGGCGGGGACGCCGGTGGAGATCGTCGAGTAGCTTCTTACAGCTTTTCCACGTGGACGTTGGTCAGGGTCCGCCCCAGGAAGCGCTCGCCGATGGTCTGGAAGCGCAGGGGGACGTCGGTGACGTGGAAATGGTATTCCGGCGGGGTGCGCTTGGGATTGGCGAGGTTCATCTCCGCCAGCAGGGAGGCCGTCTGCTCGGCCATGGCCTCGGCGGAATCCACCAGCGTCACGGTTTCCCCCGCCACCTCCTGAAGCAGCGGCTTGAGCAGCGGGTAGTGGGTGCAGCCCAAGACGAGGGAATCGATGTCGTGGGCCAGCACCGGCTTGAGGTATTCCTGGGCGGTGAGGCGGGTGACCTCGTGGTCCAGCCAGCCTTCCTCCACCAGGGGCACGAACAGGGCGCAGGCCTGGGAGTGGATGCGCATGTCCGGCTCGTATTCGTGGATGGCGCGGGCATAGGCGTTGCTGTTGATGGTGGTGGGGGTGCCGATGACGCCGACGCGCTTTTTCTCCGACACCGCCACCGCCCCCCGGGCGCCAGCGTCGATCACGTCCAGCACCGGCACGGGGGAGAGGTCCTTGACCACCTGGGAGGCCACCGCCGCCATGGTGTTGCAGGCGATGATCAGCAGCTTCACCTGCCTGGCGAGGAGGAATTCGGCGATTTGGGTGGTGAAGTGGGAGATGGTTTCCACCGACTTCACGCCGTAGGGCACCCGGGCGGTGTCGCCGAAATAGACGATATTCTCGAAGGGCAGCCGCTCCATCAGAGCCCGCACCACGGTGAGGCCGCCGACGCCGGAATCGAATACGCCGATAGGGTTTTCGGGATGGGCTTGCATGAATTCGGGAGGGCTACGCAAAAGCGTGATTTTCCTATATTGCGGGCTTCGCGAATAGGGGGTTTTGCGCATTTACATGCCCGCCGCGGGGGGAGCATAATGCGCTCCATGCCAAGGGGTCAAACGGCCTAGAGGAACGGCCGCTTACGATAATAACCATAATGCGAGACTACAAGCAGGCTTTTATGATTGCCTTCAATCGGATCATCGATGAGCTCCCCCGCGACGAGCTCTTCTGGCTTTTTACACCCTTCAAGCACATGGCGCTCCTCGCCACTCGCCGCTCGGCGATGATTATTTCCCGCGTGCGGCTGGTGGCGGCGATGTTCGCCGTCCTGACGCCCCTGTGGATCGGGGTGGACCTGTTCGTTTTTCCCTGGCCCCTGTGGGGCGAGTTGGCGGCGGGGCGGATCGTCGTCAGCGTGGCCTTCGGCGTGCTGGCCCTGTCCTACCGCAGTTCCAACCGCATGCGCGATGCCTACGTGGCCCTGGCGCTGATGTTCGCCATTCCCACCCTATTCTTCGCCTTTTCCTACCAGCTGCTGGCGGGCTTCCATCTCGACGGACTGGCGGGGGCGGTGTCGGCGGGCTATGCCTTCCTGCCCTTCGTCATGGTGGCCGGCCTGAGCGTCTTTCCCCTCACGGCTCTTGAAGGGGTCCTGTTCGCCTCCCCGGTGCTGCTGGTGGAAGTGGCGGTGGCTGCCCTCAACTGGGACAAGATCGACCTCAACGCGTTTTTCGGCTCCTTCTGGCTGCTGCTGCTGATCGCCACGGTGGCGACCCTTTCCGGCATGAGCCAGCTGGGCTTCATGATCGCCCTGGTGCACCAGGCGATCCGGGATTCCCTCACCGGCTGTTTTTCCCGTTCCTCCGGCGAGGAGCTGCTGGAAATCCAGTACATCCTTTCCGTGCGCAGCCAGTCCCCCCTATCCGTCGCCTTTATCGACCTGGACGACTTCAAGTCGGTGAACGACCGTTACGGCCACGAAGCCGGCGACCAGGTGCTGACCGCCGTCGCCGAGCATATCCGGGCCAATCTGCGTACCGGCGACATGCTGGCACGCTGGGGGGGAGAAGAGTTCATCCTGATTTTCCCCAACACCTTCGTCACCGATGCGGTGCAAGCGATTGAGCGCTTGCGCGCCAGCGGCCTGGGGCAGCGTCCCGACGGCCGGCCGGTGACGGCGAGCATCGGCGTGGCGGAGCGTTCCGAGGATAAATCCTCCGACTGCAAGAAGCTGGTGGATATCGCGGACCACCGCATGTACCTGGCCAAGCAGGCCGGCAAGGACAAGGTGGTTTACCAGGGCTGACGAGAAGGCAGCGGGAGCGCGCCGACCGGCGAACGGTGCTTCCCGGTCGTTCCTCTCCAGGCTGAGCCCCCCCGGCGAGGCTTCAGCCGTGGCGGGACAGGGCCCAGGCCACGTGCTCGCGGACCAGGGCCGAGGGGTGGTCGCGGCGGCTTTGCAAGGCCGCCACGATGAGGGGAGAACTCGGAGCGTTGCCCAAGCCCACCGCCAGGTTGCGCAGCCAGCGCTCGTGGCCGATGCGGCGGATGGGGCTGCCGGCAAAATTTTCCTCGAAGCGTTTTTCGTCCCAGGCGAACAGTTCCGCCAGGGTGGCGTGGTCCAGGCCGTGGCGGGGACGGAAATCCTTTTCCGCCGATGGCGGGGCGAAGCGGTTCCAGGGGCAGTAGAGCTGGCAGTCGTCGCAGCCGTAGACCCGGTTGCCGAGAAGGGGGCGCAGTTCCACGGGAATCGGTCCCGCCAGCTCGATGGTCAGGTAGGAGATGCAGCGCCGGGCGTCCACCTCGTAGGGGGCGACGATGGCCCCCGTGGGGCAGGCGCGAAGGCAGGCGTCGCAGGTGCCGCAGTGGCTTTGTGACGGCGCGTCCGGCGGCAAAGGCAGGCTGGTATAGATTTCCCCCAGGAAAAAGAACGACCCGGCTTCCCGCTCCAGGGTCAGGGTGTGCTTGCCGCGCCAGCCGTTGCCCGCCAGGGCCGCCAGCTCGTTTTCCAGTACCGGGGCGCTGTCGGCGAAGACCCGGTAGTCGAAGTGGCCGATATGGCGGACGACGGTCTCCGCCAGGGTCTGCAGACGGTTGCGCAAGACCTTGTGGTAATCCCGTCCCAGGGCGTAGCGGGAGATGTAGGCCTGCTCCCCCTGTTGCAGCAGGCGGCGGTCGGCGGCGGGGTCGGTGGCGAGGTAGTTCAGGCGCGCGGATATCACCGACCGGGTCCCGGGCAGCAGTTCGGCGGGACGGCTGCGCTTGGTGCCGTGTTTTGCCATATAATCCATCTCGCCGTGGTAGCCCTTCGCCAGCCAGTCGAACAGGCGCTCCTCGGCCGGGCCGAGGTCGACGCCGCTGACGCCCACCGACTGAAAGCCGAGCTCCCGTCCCCAGGCCTTGATTTGCGAGGCGAGGGCGGCGAAATCCTGAGGTGATCCATGCATAGCCCCCATCATACCGTTCCCGCTTCTTCCGTGACACGCCTTCTGCCGGACGAGGACGCGACCAGCGCCCTCGGCGCCGACCTGGCCCAGGTACTGGAGCCCGGGCTGGTGGTTTACCTCTCCGGCGACCTGGGGGCGGGCAAGACGGCCCTCACCCGGGCGGTGCTGCGGGGGTTGGGTTACGGAGGAAAAGTGAAAAGCCCGACCTATACCCTGGTTGAACATTACGTGGTTTCTAGGTTAAACTTATATCACTTTGATTTGTATCGGTTCGGCGACCCAAGGGAATGGCTGGACGCGGGCTTCCACGAATATTTCAACGCCGACTCGGCGTGTTTCGTGGAATGGCCGGAAAAAGCGGCCAGTCTGCTGCCCCCGCCGGACCTGCGGATCAGCCTGGAAATTCAAGGTTCCGGGCGGCGGGCCGATATCGAGGCGGAAACGGAAAAGGGTGAGCAATGCCTGGAAAGACTGAGGACGATACCCTGAAGAATGGCGGCATGGGGCGGCGGGAGTTTCTCCAGGGCGCCGCCGCCACCTTCCTGCTGCTGCTGTCCTCCCGCGGCTTCGCCGCCGCGCCCAGTATCCTCGCCGTGCGCATCTGGCCAGCGGAGGACTATACCCGGGTCACGCTCGAATCCGACTCCCCCATCAAGTTCAAGCAGTTCCTGGTCAAGAATCCCGAGCGGCTGGTGATCGACCTGGAGGACGTGGAGCTCAACAGCGTCCTCAAGGGAGTGGCCGACAAGTTGACGGTTTCCGACCCCTACATCGAGAAGTTTCGCGCCGGCCTGTTCAAGCCCGGCGTGGTGCGCATGGTGCTGGACCTGAAGGTGGCGGTGAAGCCTTCCGTATTCACCCTGAAGCCCGTGGGCCAGTACGGCAACCGCTTGGTGCTGGACCTCTATCCCGAGCATCCCGCCGATCCCCTGATGGCCTTGGTGAAAAACCCCGGCGAGGAAGCCGGCGGCAGCCCGGAGGCGGCGAGGAAGCAGGCGGACGCCGAACCGGCCAGGAGCGAGGAGGACAAGCCCGCCGACGCCAAGCCCGCCAAAAGCAAGAAACCGGTGGTGGACCGCCTGGTCACCATCGCCATCGACGCCGGCCACGGCGGCGAGGACCCCGGCGCCATCGGCGCCCACGGCACCCGGGAAAAGGACGTGACCCTGGCCATCGCGCGGCGGCTGAAGGCGCGCATCGACGACACGCCCGGCATGCGCTGCTTCCTCACCCGGGACGGGGACTATTTCGTCCCCCTCGGCCAGCGGGTGGTGAAGGCGCGCAAGGTCCAGGCGGACCTGTTCGTTTCCGTCCACGCCGACGCTTTCATGACGCCCGCCGCCAGCGGTTCGTCGGTCTTCGCCCTGTCGGATCACGGCGCCACCAGCGTGGCCGCCCGCTGGCTGGCGAAGAAGGAGAACGAGGCCGACCTCATCGGCGGCGTGAACCTGGACGTGAAGGACCCCTACCTGGCCCGCACCCTGCTGGACCTGTCCCAGACCGCCACCATCAACGACAGCCTCAAGCTGGGCAAGGCGGTGCTCAACGAGCTGGGCGGCATCAACCGCCTCCACAAGGGCGAGGTGGAACAGGCCGGCTTCGCCGTGCTGAAGGCCCCCGACATTCCCTCCATCCTGGTGGAGACGGCCTTCATCAGCAATCCCGAGGAGGAACGCCGCCTGCGGGACGACGCTTACCAGGACAAGATGGCCAACGCCATCGTCAGCGGCATCCAGCGCTATTTCGCCAAGAACCCGCCGGTGGCCAAATCCCGCCTGGCGCGCAACGGCTGAGCGGCCCTTTCCCTTCGCTAATAGTTGAACCCCAAAGACGGGTATAATCCCGTTTTCCGATTTTTGTTCCGTCGCCCATGTCCGTCATCCGGGTCCTTCCCGACCACCTCGTCAACCAGATCGCCGCCGGCGAGGTCGTCGAACGCCCCGCGTCGGCGGTGAAGGAACTGCTGGAAAACAGCCTCGACGCCGGGGCGACGGAAATCGCCGTGACCCTCCAGCAGGGGGGCGTCAAGCTCCTCAAGGTGACGGACAACGGCGCCGGCATCGCCCGGGACGAACTGTCCCTGGCCCTGACCCGCCACGCCACCAGCAAGATCGCCACCCTGGAGGAACTGGAGCGGGTGGCGAGCCTGGGATTCCGCGGCGAGGCCCTGGCCAGCATCGCCGCCGTCTCGCGCCTGGCCCTGACCAGCCGCCGCGCCGGCGAAGGGCAGGGCTGGCGCGTGTCGGCGGAGGGCGGCGCCCTGTCGTCCCCGGAGCCGGCGGCCCATCCCCATGGCACCAGCATCGAGGCGCGGGACCTGTATTTCAACACCCCGGCCCGGCGCAAGTTCCTCAAGACCGAGGCCACCGAATTCGCCCATTGCGACGAGGCGTTTCGCCGCGTGGCCCTGTCCCGACCGGACGTCGCCTTCAGCCTGTTGCACAACGAGCGTTCCCTCTGGCGCCTGCCCCGGGCGGCGGAAAAGCCCGAGGCGCGGATCGGCGCCGTGCTGGGGGAGGAATTTACCGCCGCCTCGGTGGCGGTAGACGAGCAGGCCGCCGGCCTGCGCCTGTGGGGAATGGCGGCCCGGCCCGCCTATTCCCGCGGCGCCCGGGACGCCCAGTACTTCTATGTCAACGGCCGCTTCGTCCGCGACAAGCTGCTGGCTCACGCGATACGGGAGGCCTACCGGGACATCCTGCACCTGGAGCGGCACCCTGCCTTCGTCCTGTTCCTGGAACTGGACCCCGCGGGGGTGGATGTCAACGTCCACCCCACCAAGATCGAGGTGCGATTCCGCGACGGCCAGGCCATCCACCGTTTCGTCTTCCATGCCCTGAACAAGGCCCTGGCCCAGACTCTGCGCGGACAGGAGCCGCCGCCGGAACAACCGCCGAGGCCGGCGTTTTCGCCACCGGCGGAGCGCGCCTATCCCCGCCAGGAAGTGATGCCCCTGGCCGCTGCCCAGCGCGCCGGGCTCTATCAGACGCTTTTCGGCCAGCTGGCCCGGCCAGCGGCCGAGCAGGCCGTGGCGGAGGCGCCGGCGGAGCAGGAAGAGGTGCCGCCCCTGGGTTTTGCCATCGGCCAGTTGCACGGTATTTACATCCTGGCCCAGAACCGGGACGGGCTGGTGGTGGTGGACATGCACGCCGCCCACGAGCGGGTGGTGTACGAAAAGCTGAAAGCGGCCTTCGACGGCCAAACCCTGGCGGCCCAGCCGCTGTTGATTCCCGTCTCTTTCCCCGCCGACCGGCTGGAGGTGGCGACGGTGGAAACGCATGCCGACACCCTGCGTCATTTGGGGCTGGAGGTCGCCGTGTTGTCGCCGGTGTCCCTGGCGGTGCGGGCGGTGCCGGCGATGCTCAAGGACGGCGACGTGGTGACCCTGGCGCGGGAGCTGCTCAAGGAGTTGCGTGCCGTGGGGAGCAGCCGTCTGCTGGAAGCGAAGCGCAACGAGCTGTTGGCCACCATGGCCTGCCACGGCTCGGTGCGGGCTCGGCGCCAGTTGACCGTGCCGGAGATGAACGCCCTGCTGCGGGAGATGGAGGCCACCGAACGGGCCGGCCAGTGCAACCATGGCCGGCCGAGCTGGTTCGCGGTGTCCCTGGAGGAATTGGACCGGATGTTCATGCGCGGCCAGTGAGGCCGCGCCGAACTTAGTCGCTCAGGGCCACGGCCTTGGCACGGCAGGCTTCCGCCTCGGCGGCGTTGCCGCTGTTGTCGTAGACCATGGCGAGGTTGTTGTAGTAGCCGGGCAGGGGATTGGAGGCGATGGCCCGGCGGATGAGATCGATGCTCTCGTCGAAGCGGGACTGTTGGGCGCGGATGATGCCCAGGAGGTGCAGGGCGTCGGCGTTGCCGGGTTCGGCCTGGAGAACGGCCTGATAGATGCCCTCGGCTTGTTCCAGGTTGCCTTCCCGATGTTCCCGGGAAGCGTATTCCAGGGCTTCCTGGACGCTCATGGTGTGGGAACCCGAGGGCAGGGGCGTGTGGGGCGTCAGCGCATCCAGGAGAGCGCGGGCCTCGCCGTTGGCGGGGTCGAGTTCCAGGGCTTTCTGGAAGCAGGCGGCGGCGTCTTCGTTGCGGCCCAGGTGCTGGTAAATCTGGCCCAGGTTGAGGTAGGCGTCGAGAAAGGCGGGGTCGAGTTGCACGGCTTTCCAGATCAGGTTCGAGGCCATGTCGGCCTTGCCCTGCTGGAAGGCGATGATGCCGCCGAGGTGCAGGGCGTCCACGTTGTCGCCGGTTTCGTCGAGAACGGCCAGGCAGCGCTGGAGAGCGTCGGAAAGCTTGCCCCCGTTGAAATCGTCGATGGCCTGCTGGAGGGTTTGTTCGATATTCATGTCGAGTTCCGTTGAAGGTTTCGGTCCATTAGAGCAAACATCGCCGGTGGTGTCCATCGGCGCGCTTTTTGACATATCGGCCCGCAAGGCCAAAACCTGATAGTTGAATGCAGCGAGGTAAAGAATCATGAGCGAGAAGAAAATCATCCCCATCGTCGACGACGCGGCGTCCAACTGCGCCGGCAGCGAGCCCTACGCCCTGATGGTGCTGGGTGACAGCATGGAGCCCGAGTTCGCCGAGGGCGAGATCATCGTCATCGAGCCGGACGGGCTGGTGAAGGACGGTTCCTACGTCATCGCCTGGCACAACGAGGAATACATTTTCCGCCAGGTGCGCATCGACGGCGGCAAGTGGTACTTGCAGCCCCTCAACGGCGCCTATCCGACGGTGGAGATTCCCGGCCTGTCGGCCGTCAAGGGCGTCGTCATCCAGAAGAAGAAGCCCGGCTCCCGCCGCTCCCTCAAATCCTACATCTGAGCGTCGTGCCCGCCTCCCCGCCACCGGCCATCTTTCTCATGGGGCCCACCGCCAGCGGCAAGACCGGGGTGGCGGTGGAACTGGTGCAGCATCTGCCGTGCGAGATCATCAGCGTCGATTCGGCCCTGGTCTACCGGGATATGGACATCGGCACCGCCAAGCCCGATGCCGCCACCCTGGCTTCGGCGCCCCATCATCTGATCGATGTCATCGACCCCACCGAGAGTTATTCGGCGGCCCGCTTCCGCGCCGACGCCCTGGCATTGATGGCGGAGATCACCGCCCGGGGCAGGATTCCCCTGCTGGCGGGGGGGACGATGCTGTACTTTAAGGCCCTGCGCCAGGGCCTGAACGACCTGCCCGAGGCGGACCCGGCGCTGCGGGCCGAACTGGATGCCGACGCCGCCGAACGGGGCTGGCCGGCCCTCCACGCCGAGCTGGCGAGGGTGGACCCGGCAACCGCCGCCCGCCTCCAGCCCAACGACGCCCAGCGCATCCAGCGGGCCCTGGAGGTGTTCCGCCTGACCGGCGAGCCCATGGCGGAAATCCTGAAACGGGAAGTCCCGGCGGAGCTGCCCTACCGCGTCCTGCCCCTGGCCCTGTTGCCCGGCGACCGCGCCGTGCTTCACCGGCGCATCGCCGAGCGCTTCGACGCCATGCTGGAACAGGGCTTCATCGAGGAGGTGCAAGCCCTACGGCAAAAGTACCGGTTGAACCTCGACCTGCCCTCCATGCGCTGCGTCGGCTACCGCCAGGCGTGGCAGTACCTGGACGGCGAGTTCGACCTGGCCACCCTGCGGGAAAAGGGCATCGCCGCCACCCGCCAGCTGGCCAAGCGCCAGCTGACCTGGCTGCGGGCGATGACGGATATCCAGGCCTTCGACTGTCTGGCGTCCGGCTTGGCGCGGCAGGTTCTGGGCCATTTGCGCGCCGCCCTCTAGCCTTTTTCCTCCACCCGCGCTCCGGCCCAGCCCTTGGCGAAGGTGAGCTTGAGGGCGTCGCCGGCCCGCAGGGCGGCGCTGTCGGTGACGATTTTCCCTTCCGCCGTTTCCACCAGGCTGTAGCCCCGCTCCAGCACCGCCATGGGGTTGAGGTGGGCGAGGTTGGCTTCCAGTTTCTGCAACCCCGCTTCGTGGCGACGCAAGCGGTCCGCCATGGTCCCCTCCAGGCGCTGGCCGAGGTGGCGGCATTCCGTCTGGAGGCGGGGAATGTCCGGCAGGGCGGCCGCCAGCCGCTGGCCGGCCTGGGTGCAGCGCCAGCGGGCGGCGTCCAGGCTGCGCCCCAGGCCCGAGGCGAGGCGCTGGCGCAGGTGGTCCAGGTGCACGCCCTGGTTTTGCAGGCGCTCGCCGGGATGCACCAGGCGCCGCCCCAGGTAGTCCACCTGCTGCATGCGCTGCTCCAGCTGGCTGCTCAGGCAGCGGGCCAGCCGGCCGTGGAGGATTTCCAGGCGGTGGGTCAGTTCCTCCCGGTTGGGGCTGACCATTTCCGCCGCCGCCGTAGGCGTGGGCGCCCGCCGGTCGGCGACGAAGTCGGCGATGGTGAAGTCGGTTTCGTGGCCCACGCCGCTCACCACCGGCAGGGGGCAGTCCGCCACGGCCCGGGCGACGATTTCCTCGTTGAACTGCCACAGGTCCTCGATGCTGCCGCCGCCCCGACACAGGATCAGCACGTCGCATTCGCCCCGCTCGCCGGCGGTGCGGATGGCCTGGGCGATCTTCTGCGCCGCCCCGGCACCCTGCACCGGCGTGGGGTAGAGCACGACGGGCAGGGAAGGCATGCGGCGCCGCAGGGTGGTGAGCACGTCCCGCAGGGCCGCCGCGTCGGCGGAGGTGACGATGCCCACCCGCCGCGGAAAGGCGGGCAGGGGGCGCTTGCGCCGTTCGTCGAAGAGGCCCTCCGCCCCCAGCTTGGCCTTGAGCTTCTCGAAGGCCTCGAACAGGGCACCGAAGCCCGCCCGGCGCATGGTCTCCACGTTGAGCTGGTAGTCGCCCCGCGGTTCGTAGAGGGTGACCAGGGCCCGCACCTCCACCTGCATGCCGTTTTCCGGCCGCCAGTCCAGGTACTGGTTCTTGTGGCGGAACATGGCGCAACGTACCTGGGCGTTGGCGTCCTTGAGGGTGAAGTACCAGTGGCCGGAGGCGGCGCGGGTGAGGTTGGAGATTTCGCCCGTCACCCACAGCAGGGGGATGGCGTGCTCGATCAACTGCCGCACCGTGCGGTTCAGTTCGCTGACGGTGACGGTGTCGTCGTTGGGCAGGGAGTAGGACATGGGGCTACAATGGCTCGTTTCCGGATGGGCTGGAATTTACCGTTAATATCGATGCCGCGCCAGCGGCGCGGGGAATGGAGGGACGAAACATGGATAAGCGCATTATCGCCGGTGCGGCCATTCTGGCCGTGCTGGCGGGTTGCAGCAGCAAGGATGCCGCCTCTGTCGGCGCCCAGCCCCACAACGCGAAATGGGTGCGCCAGGGCCAGACCCTTTACGCCGAGCACTGCGCCTCCTGCCACGGCGCCAAGCTGGAAGGCCAGGCCGACTGGCGCCGGCGCAAGCCCGACGGCCGCCTGCCGGCGCCGCCCCACGACGAGAGCGGCCACACCTGGCACCATCCGGACTCGCTGCTCTTCGCCATCGTCAAGAACGGGGTGGTGCCGCCCATCGCGCCGGAAGGCTACCAGAGCGACATGCCGGCCTTCGGCGGCAAGCTGAGCGACCAGCAGATCTGGGCGGTGCTGTCCTACATCGAGAGCACCTGGCCGGCGGAGGTATGGCAGGCCCGGCGCGAAATGGAGCGGGACTCGGGCCGCTGAGAACACACTCTTCAAAATAGGCAGCTTATGCAGACAGAACACTTCATCCCCGGCAAAGACGCTTCCCTGGAGTCCTCCATCGCCACCATGCAACGCCAGCTGGCGGCCCTGGGCTTCCACGTGGAGGAGCGCTCCTGGCTCAACCCGGTGGCCGACATCTGGTCGGTCCACGTCAGCGAGCGGGATTGCCCCCAGATGTTCACCAACGGCAAGGGCGCCTCCCGGGAGGCGGCCCTGGCCAGCGCCCTGGGGGAGTTCTTCGAGCGCATGGGCACCAATTATTTCTGGACCCACTACTACCTGGGTGAGGAAATCGCCAACCGGCCCTGGGTCCACGACCCCCGGGAGCGCTGGTTTCCCATCGAGGACGAGACTTGGCCTGCTGACCTGCTGACGCCGGAGCTGCAGGCCTTCTACAACCCCGAGGGAAGCATCCCCGCCGACATGCTGGTGGACCACAACTCGGGCAATATCGAGCGGGGCATCTGCGCGCTGCCCTACGTGCGCCAGCGGGACGGCGCCACGGTGTGGTTCCCGGTCAACATCATCGGCAACCTCTACGTCAGCAACGGCATGTCCGCCGGCAACACCCCCCACGAGGCCCGCGCCCAGGCCCTGTCGGAAATCTTCGAGCGCCACGTCAAGTTCCGCATCATCGCCGAGGGCCTGTGCCTGCCGGAGGTGCCCGACGACGTCATCGCCCGCTACCCCCGCATCCAGGCAGACATCCGCGCCCTGCGGGAGGCGGGCTTCGGCATTCGGGTGAAGGACGCCTCCCTGGGTGGGCGCTACCCGGTGATGAACGTCACCCTCCTCAACCCCCAGGACCAGGGCTGCTACGCCAGCTTCGGCGCCCACCCCCGCTTCGAGATCGCCCTCGAGCGGGCCCTGACCGAACTGCTGCAAGGCCGCGGCCTGGACGCCCTGGGGGGCTTCCCCGAGCCTGGCTTCGACCTGGACGAAGTGGCCAGCGCCCCCAACCTGGAAATCCACTTCGTCGATTCCAGCGGCGTCATCCACTGGAACTTCCTCCGCGACACCCCGGATTTCGAATTCTGCGACTGGAACTTCAGCGCCACCACCGAGGAAGACGACGCCTGGCTGGTGGACACCGTCCACCGGGAAGGCCGCGATATTTATATCGCCGAGTTCGCCCACCTGGGCGTCTACGCCTGCCGCATCCTGGTCCCGGGCATGAGCGAAATCTACCCCGTGGACGACCTGGAATTCGAGAACACCAGCGTCGCCAACGCCCTCCGTCCCGCCATTCTCAACCTGCCCAACCTGGACGAGGACGAATGCGTCGACCTGCTGGATGCCTTGAACGACTTGGGGCTGGACGACCAGCGCCCCGTGGCCGGTTTTATCGGCCTCGCCCCCGACGCCGGCAGTCTGTGGGAAGAGCTGCGCCTGGGGGAACTCAAAACCCTGTTGGCCCTGGCCCTGGGCGATGTGGAGGCGATCCGGGAAGGCTGTGACTGGGTGCGCCACTTCGGCCAGTTGAACGATCAGCGACGCAAGGTGTACCGCTGCATCGAAAGCCTGCTGAATCTGGAGGAGGACGAGGGCTACGACGAGGCCCTGGGCCACCTCTACGGCGCGGATACCTTAGCCCGGGCCAAGGCGCTGCTGGAAGGGGAGGAGCGCTTTTTTGGGCTGGATGCGCCGGGGATGGGGTTGGAAGGGTGCGAGACGCACCGGCGGTTGCTGGAGGCTTATGGCAAGGCCCGCAAGGAATGAGTTGCCAATTGGAGATTAGTGAGTCAGATAGTGATGTAGAGCCTGTGTAGTAACGAGTTCGGTCATTTTGTTTATTTTCTCAGCACTAAAAGGGTCCGCTTCGAATAAATCAGCTCTGTTTCTGCGGTTTGCCGGAAGGCACCTCACCGAAACCAGTTTTCCACCTTCAGCCCCTCGAACTCGAAATCCCCGGTGTTCCGGGTAACTACTACCAGCCCATGGGTTTTTGCAATAGCGGCGATTTGGCCGTCGGCGAAGGAGGGCGTTTTCCCCTGGGCGGCCAGTTTTGCCCGTTCCCCGGCATGCCAGACGGCGGCGTTTTCGTCGTAGGGCAGGATGGTGAGTTGGGCGGCGGCGAGTTGCCGGAGGTAGTCGGCGATGGTTTGTTTCTTCGCGCCGGCAGGTAAGCGCTCGCAGCCGTAGTTGAGTTCATGCCAGACGACGGCGGCGGTGGCGCAGGCATGGCGATGCAGGCTGGCCATGACGCCGGGGTTGGGGGCGGGCTTGAGGGGTTCGGACAGGATGTTGCTGTCCAGCAGATAGGTCAGCTTTCCCATTCGAAATCCCGGCCAGGGCGGGTGTCGCGCAGGCCGGCGAGGTCGGCGTCGGTGATGGCGGCTTCGTCCAGGCTATGTTCCCGGCGGAAAGTTTCGATGGTTTGCCAAAGATCGGTCGCTTGCCGGTCGCACAGGCGCCGGTATTCGGCTTCGGACAGCAGCACCGCTACCGCCTTGCCCCGGCGGGTGAGCAGGGCGGGCTCGCCACCTTCCACGTCGTGGACGATGCCGGCCAGGTGGTTGCGCGCTTCGGCGATAGAGTATTGTTTGCTCATGGGGAATTCCAAAGATGGCTATCTAGGTGTCCATCTTATCGCAGATCGGGGGAGGGGAGTAAAATCGGTTTGCGACTGCGAAGGAATCCGATCCGGAGGAGGCCGCTGCGAGTCAGCGGCCTTCCACTTTGACCGCCCCGCACCGCTCGCACACCAGCCGAGTCACCAGCCTTCCCTGCTTCACGTCGAACACCGTCTGGCCGTCGGCGGCCCACTTGTGAAAGCCGTTGGCGCACAGGCCTCGCCCCTTGTGCTTCTCCCCCGGCTTGGGGCGCTTGAAGCGGATCACTTCACCCATGCTCGGGCCCCTTTCAAAATCCCTGAAACAGAAAATCCAGCGCCGCAGTGATCTGGAACTGGCTGTCTGCAAGCGACGCGACGGGCGTTTTCAACAGCCGAAGGGGCACGGCGGCGAGCTTGGGCGTTTCCATGAAGCACTCGATACCTTCCACCTCGAAAGTAGGGGTGAGTTTGTCGGGAAGCTTGGCCACGGGGAAGCGGTCCCGGCGCCGCAGCGGCACCACGACCCGCGTTTCCAGCCCGTGCAGCAGGTCGCTTTGCACGTCCAGAAGGTAAGGGGTGTCCTCGGCGTGGGTTCCGCTGTTTCGGTAAACGTCGAAGCGGGCCATGTCAGTTGCTCCACCGCGCGTCGCGCGACCCACGACGCATGAAACAGGGGTTAAATAGCGTTGCGGCGTCCGGCAAAGAGGTCGGTTCGTACTTGGTGTGTTGAACCCGTATGTCAGTTGGA
>JBFXHL010000050.1:0-18285 GCA_050177075.1 Sulfuricellaceae bacterium
CTCCTTGACGTGGGCAACCCCGGCGTCGATGCGTTCCGCCCATAAAGGACGCTCCTGCACCACATCGGCCTGGCCCATGTGGATGGTGCGCACCCAGTCCTCCAGGTGGTGCTCCATCCTGAGCCGGCCGATGACCAGGCCGGCGACAATGGCCACCGCAAGCCCCAGGCCCAGGTACAGCGCCGCCACCTTCCAGCCGAACAGGCCGAACAGCAAGGCCAATGCCACTTCGTTGACCATGGGAGCGGAAATCAGGAAGGAAAAGGTCACCCCCAGGGGCACCCCGGCGGACAGGAAGCCGATGAACAGCGGCACTGCCGAGCAGGAGCAGAAGGGGGTGACGATGCCCAGGATCGCCGCCATCACGTTGCCCACGCCGAGACGGCGTCCGGCGAGCAAGGCGCGGGTGCGCTCGGGGGAAACGAAGGTATGCACGACGCCCATCGCGAACACGATGCCCGCCAGCAGCAACAGCACCTTGGGCGTATCGTAGAAAAAAAAGTGCAGCGCTTCCCCCAGATGGGTTTCCGGTTTAAGGCCGATGAGCGCAAGCAAGCCGTCGGCAAAGCGCTCGAGGTTGGCATAGGCGGCCACCCACAGGACGGCGGCCACGGCAAGCCAGCCCCAGGGCGCGCGGCGGATAACGGTTTCGGAGGAGGCGTTCATGATGGGTTCCTTACCTCGGTTGATGCATCCGCATCTTTGTCCACGCAACAGTCGCCCTGCCCCGCCTGTATCGGCGGGCAGGGCACCGTCCCGTAGGAGCAGAACACACAGCAGTCGCCGGCCTTGGGCTTGAGCAGCGCGCCGCAGCCCTTGCATTCATAGAACCACTGGCAGGCATCGGCGGGCATGGTCTCCTCCACCGCGAAACCGCAGTGGGGGCAGGTGATGACCGATTTCAGGACGATGCCCACGGACTATAACCCCAGCGCTTCCCGCACCGCCGGCACCAGCCGGGCGCGGATGTCGTCCCGCACCGCCAGGAAGGATTCCAGGGGCTCGCCGTGGGGGTCGTGGAACGGCAAGTGGATGGTCCGCACCGGGCGAGGGAATACCGGGCAGGTCTCCTTGGCGTTGTCGCACACGGTAACCACCAGATCGATGTCGTCGTTCATCAGGACGTCCACGTCCTTGGGGTAGAGCCCCTCGGTGGGCAGGCCGGCGAGCTTCAGAGCCTCGATGGCGCCGTCGGCCACCTTGGGCTGGGGCCGGGTGCCGGCGGAAACGGCGCGGACCCGGCCGGCCAAGTCGTGGTTGAGCAGGGCCTCGGCCATCTGGGAGCGGCAGGAGTTGCCGGTACAAAGGACCAGCACGGTGAGAAGCTTGGTTTCGGTCATTTTCGTGTTCTCTCTCTAATCAATCGTAAATAGATTTGCCGCCGGCCTCGTACCAGGCGCGGGTGCCGTTGACGATCTTCACCACCGACAGCATCACGGGCACTTCGATCAGCACCCCCACCACGGTGGCCAGGGCGGCGCCGGATTCGAAGCCGAACAGGCTAATGGCCGCGGCCACCGCCAGTTCGAAGAAGTTGCTGGCGCCGATGAGGGCGGAGGGTCCGGCCACGCTGTGGGCCACCTTGAACTGCCGGTTGAGCCAGTAGGCCAGCATGGAGTTAAAGTACACCTGGATCAGGATCGGCACCGCCAGCAGGGCGATCACCAACGGCTGTTTCAGGATGGCCTCGCCCTGGAAGGCGAACAGCAGCACCAGGGTCAGCAGCAGGGCCGACAGCCCCAGGGGATGCAGGCGCTTGAGGGTGGCCTGGAACGCCTTCTCCCCCTTCGCCCGCAGCCAGCGCCGCCATGCCTGAGCGGCGAGCACCGGCAGGACGATGTACATCAGCACCGAGATGAACAGGGTGTCCCAGGGCACGGTGATGGCGGAGAGGCCCAGCAGCAGCCCCACCAGGGGCGCGAAGGCGAAGATCATGATGACGTCGTTGAGGGCCACTTGGCTCAGGGTGAAGTTCGGCTCGCCGCGGGTCAAATGGCTCCACACGAACACCATGGCAGTGCAGGGCGCCGCCGCCAGTAGGATCAGGCCGGCGATGTAGCTGTCGACCTGCTCCGTGGGCAGGTATGGCGCGAACAGGTGGCGGATGAACAGCCAGCCCAGCAAGGCCATGGAAAAGGGCTTCACCCCCCAGTTGATGAACAGGGTCACGCCGATGCCGCGCCAATGGCGCTTCACCTCGTGGAGGGCGCTGAAGTCGATCTTGAGCAGCATGGGGACGATCATCACCCAGATCAGCAGGCCGACCGGAATATTCACCCTGGCCACCTCCAACCCACCGAGAAAGCGGAACGGCACGGGGAACGCCTGCCCCAGGCCGATGCCCGCGGCGATGGCGAGGAACACCCACAGGGTCAGCCAGCGCTCGAAAAAGCCCAGCTCGGCGCCGGAGGCAGCCTTGGCGGTCGCCTCGCACTGGGCGCTCACGGCCTGCCCCCCGCCAGGTCCCGCACCGCCTTCTCCAGCTTCAGCCGGTCCAACTTGTCGAAGGGCAGGTTGACGAACAACTGGATGCGGGTGGAAATCTCCTTGAATACCTTGTCGAACAGGCGCCGCTTGGCCTCCTCGCTGCCCTCGAACCCCACCGGGTCCTCGAAGCCCCAGTGGGCGGTGATGGGTTGGCCGGGCCACACCGGACAGACCTCGCCGGCGGCCTTGTCGCACACGGTGAAGACGAAATCCAGCTCCGGCGCGCCCTCCTGGGCGAACTCGTCCCAGGATTTGCTGCGCAGGCCGTCGAGGGCGAAGCCGTTGCGCTCCAGAACGTCCAAGGTGAAAGGATTCACCGCTCCGGCGGGATGGCTGCCGGCGCTGTAGGCGTGAAAGCGTCCGGCGCCGAAGCGGCGCAGCAGGACCTCGGCCATGATGCTTCGCGCCGAGTTGCCGGTGCACAGGAAGAGCACATTGAAGGTCTTGTTTTCCATTGAGACTCCCTAGTCAGATTTTCCGAACTTCCCAGAATACGTATTCATTATTTCATATATATGAACAAACGCATATATCAAGCAAAATTTTAGACGCCGCAGCGGGCCGGACGGGCGGTCATGGACCCAAGGCGCTCCGCGTCCTGACGCTTTGAAGCTTCGGGCAGGCCCTGGACCATCAGCTCCAGGGTCCTGGCCGCCCACAGGGGTAGTTGGGGATGGAGTCGGTAATAGACCCATAAGCCTTCCCGCCGCTGCGCCAGCACCTCCGCCTCCCGCATAACCGCCAGATGACGGGACACCTTGGGCTGAGCCAAGTCAAGGGCCGCTCCCAACTCGCATACGCACAGCTCCCCTTCCTTCAGCAGCAAGGCCAGGAGCCGACGGCGGGTTTCGTCGGAAAGGACGTCGTAAAAGTTCTGGGCTTCAAGCATGGGTCATATATACGCCAACACGCATACAATATCAATCACATGACCGACTGGGACGCCTCGGTCACGATATCGCGCAGCAGCTTATCCACGGCCTTCAGGGCCTCCTTGGTCTTGCCCTTGCTGGCCTGGAAAGGGGGCTGACGATAGGAAAGGTAAGTGGTGTTGGGATCGCCGGGCAGGGTATAGACGGCGATGGTATAGGGACAATAGACGATGTTGTGGGGATCCGCCTCCATCATCTTGCGCGATACCACCGCGCTGCAGAATTCCAACACTTCCGCCGTGCCGTACACTGCGCCGCCGAGCCCCGCTTCCTTGCCCGTGCGCTCCAGCATGTTGCCCACGTGGGACACGTTGTTGACGATCATGCCCCGGTTGGTGATGGCCATTTCCACGGCTTCCCGTGCAGGCTTGAACTCAGACCTGACCTCGATGGTGACCCGGTCGCCCGCCTGGGCGGCGCCTGCCAGGACCATGCCAAAAACCATCAGCAGCCACTTTGCCACACTACGCATCTGTCTCTCTCCTCGTTATTGGATGTGCAGGTCCAAACCTTAGCAAACAACCTTCATCATGGCTACAATGTCCGGCATCATGAACGCCGTCAAACCTCGCCTTCGCCTCCAGTTCGGCCGCGCCATCGCCATCGGGCCCGGCAAAGCCGAATTGCTCGAGCTCATCGCCGAGACCGGCTCCATTTCATCCGCCGCCCGGCGCATGAATATGAGCTACCGCCGTGCCTGGCTCCTGGTGGACACCATGAACCAGTGCTTCGACGCCCCGCTGGTGGAAACAGCGGCCGGCGGCAAAGGTGGCGGCGGCGCGCAGATCACCGATTTGGGCAGGGAAGTGCTGGCCCGCTATCGCGCCATCCTGAAGAAATGCACCGAGGCGGCGGACGACTTCGCCTTCCTTAACAGCCACCTCGCCCCCACCCCTCCCGAAAATCCCCATTAGCCCCATGGTTGACCGCCATAGTGCATCGGCACTACAGTGGTGCAGCGTTATATGCGTTCGGATATATCGAGTGCGTATCCCAGTCCATTGAAATACTGGACATAACACTACCGAAGCGGCCCCTGGCACGGCAGTTGCAGAGCTTCCTCAGGGTAGTACCACGCACACCGTTATATACGATTAAATACAGACAAGGAGTTTTTTTCATGAAGCGATATATCCTGCTGCCGCTCCTGCTCGCGCCCCTTACGCTCATGGCCGACGAGGTGCAGGTGGCCGTGGCCGCCAACTTCACCGCGCCGATGCAGAAAATCGCCGCCGACTTCGAACAGGACACCGGCCACAAGGCCGTTCTGTCATTCGGCTCCACCGGCAAGTTCTACAGCCAGGTGAAGAACGGCGCTCCCTTCGACGTGCTGCTGGCGGCGGACGACGAGACCCCGGCCAAGATGGAAAAGGAAGGCCTCACCGCGCCGAATACCCGCTTCACCTACGCCATCGGCAAACTGGTCCTGTGGAGCGCCCAGGAGGGTCTGATCGATGACAAGGGCGCGGTGCTGAAAAAAGGCGCCTTCGCCCACCTCGCCCTGGCCAACCCCAAGCTGGCCCCCTACGGCGCCGCCGCCATGGAAGCCATGACCAGGCTGGGCGTTGCCGATGCCCTGCAAAGCAAATTCGTCCTTGGGGAAAACATCGGCCAGACCTACCAATTCGCCAAATCCGGCAACGCCGAACTGGGTTTCGTCGCCTTGTCCCAGGTGTATAAAGACGGCAAGATTAGCGCCGGCTCCGCCTGGATCGTTCCCGCCAGCCTCTACGCCCCAATCCGCCAGGACGCGGTGATCCTGTCCAGCGGCAAGGGCAAGGCCGCCGCCGTGGCGCTGGTGAAATACCTCAAGGGCGAGAAGGCCAGGGCCGTGATCAAATCCTACGGCTACGATATCTAACCCAAACCCCATGGGGAAGCCATGTTTTTGACCGACCAAGACCTGTCCGCCGTCCTCCTCACCCTGAAGCTGGCCAGCCTCACCACGGCGCTGCTGCTTCTGGTGGGGACCCCCATCGCCTGGTGGCTGGCGCGGACCCGCTCGATCTTCAAGGGGCCCCTCGCGGCCCTGGTTTCCCTGCCCCTGGTATTGCCGCCCACCGTGCTGGGCTTCTACCTGCTGGTGGCCATGGGCCCCAACGGCCCCATCGGCCACCTGACCGAGGCACTGGGTCTGGGCCGCCTGCCCTTCACTTTTCCCGGCCTGGTGGTGGCCTCGGTGATCTATTCCCTGCCCTTCGTGGTGCAGCCGGTGCAGAACGCCTTCGAGGCCATCGGCGAACGGCCCCTGGAGGCGGCCGCCACCCTGCGGGCCGGCCCCTGGGACAGCTTCTTCCACGTCGTCCTGCCCCTCGCCCGCCCCGGCCTGCTGACCGGCGCCATCCTCGGATTCGCCCACACGGTGGGGGAATTCGGCGTGGTGCTGATGATCGGCGGCAATATCCCGGACAAGACCCGGGTCCTGTCGGTAGCCGTGTACGACCACGTGGAGGCCATGGAATACGGCGACGCCCACCGCCTGGCCATCGGCATGCTGGTCTTCGCCTTCCTGGTATTGATGACGGTCTACACCCTCAACCCCTCGCAGAAAAAATCATGAACGCCGACAGGAACCTCATCCACGCCCGCTTCCGGGTGAACTACGGCGGCTTTTCCCTGGACGTGGACCTGGAGCTGCCCGGCCAGGGCGTCACCGCCCTCTTCGGCCACTCCGGCTCCGGCAAGACCACCCTGCTGCGCTGCATCGCCGGCCTCGAGCGGGCAAAAAACGGCTACCTGGCCCTGAACGGCGACGTCTGGCAGAACGACCAAGGCTTTTTCCTTCCCACTTACCGCCGCCCCCTGGGCTACGTCTTCCAGGAGGCGAGCCTATTTCCCCACCTCAACGTCCGGCAAAACCTGGATTTCGGCCTGCGCCGCGTACCGCGCGAAGAGCGCCAGGTGCAAACCGACCACGTAATCGAACTGCTGGGCATCGGCCATCTCCTGCCACGCCGCCCCGACACTCTGTCCGGCGGCGAGCGCCAGCGGGTTGGCATCGCCCGCGCCCTGTTCACCAGCCCGCGCCTGCTGCTGATGGACGAGCCCCTGGCGGCCCTGGACGCGCCACGCAAGGCGGAAATCCTCCCCTACCTGGAGCGCCTCCACCGGGAGCTGTCCATCCCGGTGCTCTACGTCAGCCACTCCCCGGACGAGGTGGCGCGGCTGGCGGACACCCTGGTGCTGATGGAGAACGGCCGAGCCACGGCGGCGGGCCCGGTGGCGGAAGTGATGGCGCGTCTCGATCTTTCCACCGCCCACGGCGGCGATGCCGGCGTGGTGGTCGACACCACGGTGGGCGAGCACGACGACGCCTACCATCTCACCCGCCTGGACTTTCCCGGCGGCGCCCTGTGGGTGCCCAACCACCGCGAAGCCCTGGGCACGCCGGTCCGGGCCCGCATCCTGGCCAAGGACGTGAGCCTCGCCCTGGTCAGGCCGGAACAGACCAGCATCCTCAACATCCTGCCGGCGGAGGTGGTGGAAACCGCCGCGGAAAGCACGGGCCGCACCCTGGCGCGCCTGTCCCTCGGCGGCACGCCCCTCCTGGCCCAGGTCTCGGACAAATCCGCCGCCCTCCTCGGCCTCGCGCCGGGAAAGCGGTTGTTCGTCCAGATCAAGGCCGTTTCCGTCCTCTGAGCCGCTGAAGAGGGAGAATAGCCGAGGAAGGACACTGCTGACGGAGCCTGGGTTGCCGGCGCCATCCTGCGCCACTAGCTCCTTAGAACTACTTGGGGCCGCAGAGGTCCTACCCCGAACGGATAATTGTCCGGCCCCTTGCGGCGGACTAAAATTCGTCCAACTTCTTCAGGAACCGCAGCAACATGGCGCACTCTCCAACCTTGCAGGACCGATTCGGCAGGACGATCCAGTACCTGCGCGTCTCCGTCACGGACCGCTGCGACCTGCGCTGCACCTACTGCATTCCCGAACACTTCAAGGACTTCGAGGAACCCGGCCACTGGCTCCGCGCCGACGAACTGGAGCGGGTGGTGGGCGTATTCGCCCGCCTCGGCGTCTCCCGCTTCCGCCTCACCGGGGGCGAGCCCCTCACCCGCAAGGGCCTGCCCGAACTGGCGGCGCGCCTCGCCGCCCTGCCTGGCGTGGAGGACCTGTCCCTCTCCACCAACGCCACCCGCCTCGCCCACCACGCCGCCGATCTGAAGCGGGCAGGCGTATCTCGCCTCAACGTCAGCCTGGATTCCCTGCGCCCCGAGCGCATGGCTGCCATCACCGGCCGAGACTGCCTGGACGACGTGCTGGCCGGCCTGATGGCGGCCAAGGACGAGGGCTTCGCCCCCATCAAGCTCAACATGGTGGCCATGGCCGGCGTCAACGACGACGAAATCGACGACATGGTGGATTTCTGTCTCCGCCACGGCTTCATCCTGCGCCTGATCGAAACCATGCCCATGGGCGACAGCGGTCGCGGCAGCGGCTTCCTCGACCTCCAGCCGGTCAAGGCCCGCCTGCGGGAACGTTTCGGCCTGGTGGACGGCGTGCTGCCCGGCGGCGGCCCGGCCCGCTACATGAAGAGCCCCGACGGCGGCTTCAGCATCGGCTTCATCACCCCCCTCTCCCAGCACTTCTGCGAAACCTGCAACCGGGTGCGCCTGTCCGTGGACGGCACCCTCTTCCTGTGCCTCGGCCAGGACGACAACCTGGAGCTGCGTCCCCTCCTGCGCGGCGGCGCCACCGACGACGACATCGAAGGCGCCATCCGCGCCGCCATCGAGCGCAAGCCCGAGCGCCACGAATTCCGCGACAGCCCGGAAAAAGTGGTGCGCATCATGGCCAAGACGGGCGGCTGAGCCTTTCCCTCTCCCTTCCAGCCACACTTCCCCGCCGTCATAAATCGGTAACGGGGTGATGGTGGAATACGTAGCCTTACGTATCCAGAGCACTTCCCTGACCATGAAAATCCCCAAACTCGGCATCCGCGGCAGCCTGTGGACCGCCAGCCTGTTCTCGGGCGCGGTTCTCAGCCTGCTGGCCGGCGAGAACCTCTACACCCTGCACCAGAACGCCGCTTCCCTCGAATCGGTGTACCTCCGTTCCGTGGTGCCCGCCTCCGCCCTCCTCGCCATCGACAAGCAGCTGGAAACCTCCCGCTTCAACATGGCCGCCGTCACCTTCGACAAGGTCGGCTTCACCGATGCGGCGCGGCAATTGGCGGAAGTAAAGGAAAGACTGCCTCAGGCCTGGCAAGACTTCAAGGAGGCGAAACGGGGGCGGTTCACCGCGGAGGAATCAGCCCTGGTCGCCACCATCGACCAGCATCTGGCCACCCTGGAGCCGGTCTATAAGTTCCTCGACACCGCCTACGGCAGCCAGGACAAGATCATGACCCGCTCGGTGCTGGACGACGACTGGCCCAAGGTGGAGGAAGGCGTGCTGAAGCCCATGTCCAAATTAGTGGAGCTGCAGCAACAACACGTCCAGGATACCTACACCCGCACCGTCGCGGACGGCGACCGGATGCGCTACCTGGTGCTGGGCACCCTCGTCATCGGCGCCCTCATCGGCACCCTGGCAACCATCATCTCCACCCTCCTCGCCCGCAGCATGACCCACGGCATCCATCAGCTCAAGGAAGCCCTGGGCCGGGCCGCCGCCGGGGATTTCAACGTCCGGGTGGACTACCACGACGAGAACGAGCTGGGGGAAACCGCCCGCCACCTGGAAACCACCCTCGCCAGCCTGCGGGACATCATCCTCGGCATCAGCCGCAACGCCACCGCCCTGGCCGCCGAGGCGGACAGCCTGGCGGCCATCGCCGGCCACGTGGAAACCCGCTCCCATACCCAGTCCGAAGCGGCCGAGGCCACGGCGGCGGCGGTGGAGGAAATGCTCACCAGCATCGAGCAGGTGGCCGGCAATGCCCGGGACTCCCAAACCATTTCGGAAAATGCCGCCGCCATGAGCAACGAGGGGCAGGACATCGCCGACAACGCCGTCCAGGAAATGCAGAGCATCGCCGCCTCGGTGTCGGAAACCGCCACCCTGATTACCGCCCTCGACCACCGGGCCCAGGACATCAACCAGATCATCCAGCTCATCAAGGAAGTGGCCGGCAACACCAATCTCCTCGCTCTGAACGCCGCCATCGAGGCGGCCCGTGCCGGGGAGCAGGGCCGCGGCTTCGCCGTGGTGGCCGACGAGGTGCGCAAACTGGCCGAGCGCACCGAACAGGCCACCTCGGAAATCGAAACCATGATCGCCGCCATTCAGAGCGATATGCACCGGGCCGTGGCCGCCATGGAAGGCGGCCGCCGGCAGGTGGAAAAGGGCGTGGAACTGGTCAGCCACACCTCCGCCTCCCTCTCCGCCATCCACGAAGGCGCCCGCAAGACCAACCTCAGCGTGGGCGAGATCGCCGACGCCACCCGGGAACAGAACGCGGCCAGCCGGGATATCGCCCGCAACGTGGAAAAAATCGTCGCCCTGGCGGAAGAAAACCGCTCGGCCATCAACGGCCTGGCGGAAGCGGTCGCCCACCTGCGGGATTTGTCGCGGGTGCAGCAGGAGGCGGTGGCGCGGTTCAGGGTTTGAAGCGGAAGCGTAGGGCACAATAGCGCAGCGTATCGCGCCCTAAGCAAGCCAACTCATAGTAAGGTCGACGCTACTAAAGCCGCTCCCAACAACCCCACCTTGGGATTCTTCACCACGTGGACCGGAATGCTCGCCAGCAAGCCGGCGAAGCGCCCCTTGGCGCGGAAGGCGTCCAGGAAGCCGCCCTCCTTCAGCGTGGGGAGGATTTGCGGCGCGATGCCGCCGGCGACGTAGACGCCGCCCCGGGGCAGCAGCTTGAGAGCCAGGTTGCCGGCCTCGGCGCCGTAGGCGGCGACGAAGAGTTCCAGGGCTTCCGCCGCACGGGCATCGCTCCCATTCTGGGCGGCGTCGGCGATGTGGGCCGGCTCGGCAGCGTCGCCGCCCAGGCAGCCGTAGATGTCCGCCAAGCCGGGGCCCGACACCACCCGCTCCCAGGAGACGTGGCCATATTTCTTGCGCAGACAATGGAGCAGGCGGTCTTGTTTCTCATCGGCAGGGGCGAAGTCGGCGTGGCTGCCTTCGGAAGGGAAGACTTTGTAACCCTCTCCCTGCCACACCATGAAGCCCTCGCCCAGGCCTGTCCCCGCTCCCAGCACGGCGCGGACGCCTTGGCGCTGCGGTTCACCTTCTTGGAGGGTCTCCAGATCGTCCGGGCCGAGGACGTCGATGCCGTAGCCGACGGCCTCGAAGTCGTTCACCAGCCGCACAGAGAACCCCAGCTCCGCGGTGAGCGCCACGCCGTCGATCAGCCAGGGCAGATTGGTCATGTCCGCCCGGTTGCCGGCCACGGGCCCGGCGATGGCGAAACAGGCGGCATCGGGGGGCCAGGGGGCCTGGTCGAGGAACTGCCGGAGCAAGCTGGAGAAATCGGGGTAATCGCGGTTCTCGAAGCGCCGTTCGGCCAGGGTACGCATCCCGTCGGCTGAGGATTCGGCCAGCAGGAGCAGGGTCTTGGTGCCGCCGACGTCGCCGGCCAGCACGCAGGGCGAAGAATCGTTCATGCTTCCTCCTCAGGCCGGGGTCGCGCGGACGAAGGGCTCGGGCTTGTGCACCGCGTAGCCCTGGGCGAAATCCACCCCCAGCTCCGCCAGCTTGTCCAGGATGGCGTCGTTCTCCACGAACTCGGCGATGGTTTGCAGGCCCATGACATGGCCAACGCGGTTGATGGCCTCGACCATGGCGAAGTCCACGCTGTCGTTGACCATGTCGCGGACGAAGGCGCCGTCGATCTTCAGGTAGTCCACGTCCAGGCTCTTCAGGTAGGCGAAGGAGGACATGCCGCTGCCGAAGTCGTCCAGGGCGAAGCGGCAGCCCAGGGCCCGCAGTTCCCGGATGAAGCGGGTGGCGTTCTGCAGGTTGGCGATGGCGGCGGTCTCGGTGATTTCGAAGCACACCACGCAGGGCGGCACTTCGTAGAGGCGCAGGTGGTCTTGGACGAATTCGAGGAAATACTCGTCCACCAGGGAGGTGCCGGAAATGTTGATGGATATGGTGTCGAGGCAGCTCTCCGGCCGGCCGGCGGCGAAGGCTCGGTAGGACTCGAAGGTGCGGCGGATCACCCAGCGGTCCAGGCTGGGCATCAGGTTGTAGCGTTCGGCGGCGGGGATGAAGGCGCCGGGGGGGATCAGTTCGCCGTTCTCCCCCTCCATCCGCAGGAGGATTTCGTAGTGCTCCCCCTCCTCCACGTGCTTGCCCACCGGCTTGATGTACTGGAAGAACACCCGCAGCCGCCCTTCCTCGAAACCCTTGGTGATGCGCGCCACCCATTCCATCTCGCCGTGGAACTGGACCAGCTCCACGTCGTTGTGCTGGAACACCTGGATGCGGTTGCGGCCCTTGTTCTTGGCGGTGTAGCAGGCGGCATCCGCCGCCGACAGCAGGGTGGCGAGGTCGCGGCACTCCGCGTCCACCGCCACCAGGCCGATGCTGGCGCCGACGGTGAAGACCTTGTCCTCCCAGACGAAGCGGAAGCCCTGCACCGCCTCCAGCAGCCGCTCGGCCACGGCCAGGGCGCTGTCGAGGGAGCAGTCCTCCAGCAGGACGCCGAACTCGTCCCCCCCCAGGCGTGCCAGGAGCATCAGTTCGTGCATGGCCTCCTGCAGTACCACCGTCAGCTGGCGCAGCAGTTCGTCGCCGGCCATGTGGCCGCAGGTGTCGTTGACCACCTTGAACTGGTCGAGGTCGATGTAGAGCAGGGCATGGCGCCTTTGCTCGCTCTTGGCGGACGCCAGCAGCACCTTCAGGCGAGCTTCGAACTCGCGCCGGTTGAGCAGGCCCGTCAAGGGGTCGTGCCCCGCCTGCCAAGAGAGCTGGCGGGCCATGGAACGCGCCTCGGTGACGTCGTGGAACACCAGCACCGCCCCCACCGTTTCGCCGTTGTCGTCGCGAATCGGCGCCACCGAGTCCTCGATGGCGAACTCCCGGCCGTCGCGGCTCACCAGCAGGGTGTGGCTGTCCAGGCCAACCGATCGTTCCTCGTGCTGAAGGTCGTAGGCGGGATGCCGGAAGGGGGCGCGGGTCATTTCGTTGACCACCCGGAACACCTCCTGCAGCGGTCGTCCCCTGGCATCGTCCAAACTCCAGCCGGTGAGGTATTCCGCCACCGGGTTGAGGTATTCCACATTGGCGCAGGCATCCGCCGTGATCACCGCGTCGGCGATGGAATGGAGGGTGACCTTGGCCCGTTCCTTTTCCTGCCGCAACGCGCCTTCGGCCTGGACCGTCCGCCGCGTGACCAGGGCGGCGATGCCGCCGCCCAGCAGCATGGCCAGGAGGCCGAAGCCCCCCAGGGTGCGAAGGGCCACGGCTAGGGAGCGCTCCTCCTCTTCCAGGGCCAACCGCTTCCCGTCGGACTGCATTTGCGCCATGCGGGCATAGGCCTTGAGCAGGTTGATCTGGGCGGGAATATCCTTTGCCAGCAAAACGCGCTTCGCCTCGGCCGTCCGCCCCGCCTCCACCAAGGCCAGCAGCCGCTCGTGAAAGGCCTCGTTGAGCCGCACGTAGCCCAACGCCCGGGTGAACTCCTCCCGTTCCGCCGGCGACAGAGACAGGGCCAGGAAGGCGTCGCGGGCGCCGATGAACTCCCCCGCCGTGGCTCGAAAACGCAAGGTGGTCTCGTCCCGGGCGAAGGGATCGTCGAGCTCCAGCAGGCGGTGCATGAGGACGATGCGTTCCAGCAGGATGGCGCGCATCTGGCCGATCAGCTCGCTTTTGGCGAGGCTGTTCGCCACCGCCCGCTCGGTGCGCTCGTGAATGGCCGTCACGTAACCGACGCCGCCCACCATACCCGCCACGGCCAGCAGCAAAACGAGGCCGAAACCGAGGGATAGCAGACGGGTGGTACGGGTCATCATGGGAAATATTCGCTCACCCGGCCGGGTGCTCCTCCTCCAGCGGCAGGATATCCAGGGTTTCCCGGGCAGCGGGGGCCAGTTCGACGTTCTCGATCTGGGCGAAGTGGCGGCTGATCTTCTGGCTGGTGATATGCACGTCCTCGGCGTCCTGGTGGGCCTGGCGGATGTGGTCGGCGAGCTTCTTCATGCGCTGGTCGAAGCGGGAGAATTCCTTGCCCAGCTTGGACAGGGCGTCCTTGATGATGTGCACCTGCTTGCGGGTCTCCACGTCCTTGATCACCGCCCGGGCGGTGTTGAGCACCGCCATCATGGTGGTGGGAGAGACGATCCACACCCGGCGCTGCATGGCGTACTCCACCACCTCCGGGTGATAGGCGTGGATTTCGGCGAACACCGCCTCGGCGGGAACGAACATCATGGCGCCGTCGCTGGTCTCGTTGGCGATGATGTACTTTTCGGCAATGGCGTCCACGTGCTTCTTCACGTCCACCTTGAACTGGCGCTGGGCCTGGATGCGCTCGGCCTCGCCGACATCGGCGCCGAACATGCGGTGGTAGTTCTCCAGGGGGAACTTGGCGTCCACCGCCACGGTGCCGGTGGGCTCGGGCAGGAACAGGGCGCAGTCCACCCGGCTGCCGTTGCTGAAAGTGTGCTGCAATTCGTAGGCCTGCTGGGGCAGAGTGTTGCGCACCAGGGATTCCAGCTGCACTTCGCCGAAGGCGCCCCGGGAGCGCTTGTCCCCCAGCAGCTCCTGCAGGCTCACCACGTTGGTGGTGAGGCCGTCGATCTTCTTCTGGGCCTCGTCGATGGTGGCCAAGCGCGCCATGACGTTGGCGAAGGTTTCGTTGGTCTTCTTGAAACCCTCGTCCAGGCGCTCCGTCACCCGGCCGGAAATCTGTTCCAGGCGGCCGTCCACGGTAAGGGTGAGGTTCTCGATGGTGGAAGTGAGCTGCTGGGTGGTGGACCGCATGATGTTCTGGAACAGCTCCTGCTCCGCCCGCCCCTGCTCCGCCAGGGTGGCCAGGGTCTTGGCGACGATTTCGGTGTGGAGGGTGTCGAGCTTGGACTGCAGCGCTAGGGACAGTTCCGACAGATGCTTGGCGGTGGCCTCCCGATTCTGGGCCAGGTTCTCCGACTGGGCCAGCTGGGAAGCCTGGATGGACTCCCGGGTCAATTTCAGCTCCAGGGTGATGACGTTGCGCAGCCGGTCGGTGGTATCCGCCAGGGCGGCATTGAGCCGGTCCCCCTGCTGGGAGAGGCTGTCGTGGAGGTCCTTGAGCATCGCCCGGTGCTTCTCCTCCATCATCTGGGCCACCATCTCGGGCAGCTCGTGCTGGACCTGGGTGAAGCGGTACATCTTGAACGCCACCCAGACAAAGGCCAGCAACACCAACAGGGCCGTGATTCCGAACAATATGTCCTGCATCTGACTAATCTCCAGTAGCTCACTCTTCCTCGGCCAGCGTTTCGCCCAGCTGCCGCAGATCATCCAGCATGGCCTCGAAATCCTCCGGCAGGGGGGCACGCCATTCCATGGCCTTGCCGCTGACGGGGTGAACCAGCCCCAGCCTGGCCGCGTGCAACGCCTGGCGAGGGAAATGCAGCCGCCGCCCGGCGATCTCCACGGCCTTCTTGCCGCCGTACACCGTGTCCCCCGCCAGGGGATGGCCCAGGGACTGCATGTGGACCCGAATCTGGTGGGTGCGACCCGTTTCCAGGCTGCAACGCACCAAGGTGTAGGCGGGCAGCCACTCCACCACCTCGTAATGGGTCACCGCCGGCTTGCCGCCGCGGGTCACCGCCATTTTCACCCGCTGCTGGGGGTGCCGCCCCACCGGGGCCTCCACCGTGCCGCCGCGTTCCACGAAACCCTGGACCAGGGCGAAATAGACCCGTTTCACCGTCCTGGCCTGGAGCTGGCGCACCAGGTCGGTCTGGGATTCCAGGGTCTTGGCCACCACCAGGAGGCCGCTGGTGTCCTTGTCCAGGCGATGCACGATGCCCGCGCGGGGCAGGCCCGCCAATTGCGGCGCGTGGTGCAGCAAGGCGTTGAGGAGGGTCCCCTCCCAGTTGCCGCTGGCGGGATGGACCACCATGCCCGGGGCCTTGTTCACCACCAGCAGGGCGTCGTCCTCGTAGACGATGTCGAGGTCGATGTCCTCGGCGCGAAAAGAGGTTTCGGCGGGATCGGCCACGGGCCGCACTTCCACGGCCTCGCCGCCCCACACGTTCTGTTTCGGCGTCGCGGCCTGCCCCGCCAGCAAAATTCGCTGGCTCTTGATCCACTCCTGGAGGCGGCTGCGGGAATACTGCGGCAGCAGCTTCGACAGGGCCTGGTCCAGGCGCAGCCCGGCGCAGTCGTCGGGTATCGTCACCCTAAGCGGCTGGAGTTGGTCCGGGTTTCGGTTATAATCCGCTAAATTGTTTTCGGATGCGGCCATGAAGCATAGTTTAGCGGTAATTCTGGTTCTCTTGTTAGCCGGTTGCAGCCTGTTGCCCGAACAGATCGATGAAACCGCCGGCTGGTCGGCGCAGAAACTGTACACCACCGCCAAGGAAAAAATGAACGACGGCAACTACACCGACGCCGTCAAATTCTTCGAGAAGCTCGAAGCCCGTTATCCCTACGGCCGCTACGCCCAGCAGGCCCAACTGGAAATCGCCTACGCCTACTACAAGGATAACGAGCCCGCCTCCGCCGTCGCCGCCTGCGACCGCTTCATCAAGCTCCACCCCAACCATCCCAACGTGGATTACGCCTACTACCTGAAGGGGCTGGCCAACTTCAACGAGGACCTGGGCCTCCTCTCCCGCATCGGTCTCGGCGACAAGGACCTCACCGACCGCGACCCCAAGGCCTCCCAGGAATCGTTCGACGCCTTCAAGGAACTGGTGAGCAAGTTCCCCAAGAGCAAGTACGCCCCCGACGCCGAAGCGCGGATGAAGTACCTGGTGAACGCCCTGGCCTCCCACGAGGTGTTCGTCGCCAAGTACTACATCAAGCGCGGCGCTTACCTGGCCGCCGTCAACCGCGCCCAGTACGCCGTTCAGACCTACCCCCAGGCCCCCGTGACGGAACAGGCCCTGGCCCTGATGGTGAAAGGCTACGACGAACTGGGCATGAACGACCTGCGGGACGACTCCATGCGGGTGCTGCGCAAGAACTTCCCCAACAGCCAGTACTACACCCAGCTCTCTCCCCGCGAAACCCCGTGGTGGAAGTTCTGGGAAGGCATCTTCAACTAAGAGCGCGACAAAGCAGACGCGCTTTCTGGCCACAACGCGGGGCACGAAACCTACTGAAATAGGCTCTAAGGGCTTCGGCTTCTGGCACCACAAGGCGGTTCGTCCAGAACCGCCTTTTTTGTCGCCCTTAGCGCCCCACGAGGGGCAGCTCGATGACGAAGCGCGCCCCGCCATCCTGGTTTTCGGCGCTAATGGCGCCGTTCATGTTGCGCTCGATGATGGTCTTGCTCATGTAGAGGCCGATGCCGCTGCCCTTGTCCTTGCTGGTGAAGTAGGGGTCGAAGATTTTGGGCAGGATTTCCGGCGGGATGCCGCCGCCGTTGTCCTCGATGACCAGCCGCGCCTTGCCGTCTGCCGCGCCGAGGCGGACGGTGATGCGGCCCTGGCGCGTTCCACTGCTCGTAATGGCGTCCTTCGCGTTGCTGACGATGTTCAGCACCACCTGGGAAAACTGGCTGGGATAGCCGTTGGCCACCACATTGGGTTCGAACTGCTTGTCCAGGGCGATGCGGTGATGGGTCAGCGCCGGCTCGATGATGGTGAGCGCCGACATCACCGCCTGGCCGACATCGAAATCGGTGGGCTGTTTGTCGGGGCTGAAGAACTGGCGGAAGTCGTCGATGGTACGAGACATGCCGACGATCAGCTCCATCGCCAGCGCCACCTGCCGGTCCATGGTTTCCCGGTCCAGCACGCCGTCCCGGAAGTCGAAATCCAGGTTCTGGACGAGAAGGCCGAGGGCGTTGAGGGGCTGGCGCCACTGGTGGGCGATGTTGTGCACCATCTCCCCCATGGCGGCGAGGCGCGACTGCTGGATCAGCAAGTGGTCCTTCTCCCGGTTCTGGGCCACCTCGTACTGCACCAGCTGCTCCAGGTTCTCGTTCATCACCTTCAGCTGCTGCTCGGCCCGCTCCCGCTCGGCAATCTGCCGGTGGAGGTCGGCGTTGGCCCGCTCCAGCTCGGCGGTCCGTTCACGGACGGTCTTTTCCAGATGCTCGTTGACCAGTTCCAGGGATTTGTCCCGCTCCTCGATGGCTTCCAGCATCATGTTGAAGCCCTGTCCCAGGGTGCCGAACTCGTCGCGGCTGACGATCGGGACCCGCACGGAATAATCGCTGTTGAAGGTCACGCGCTCCATCTTGCTGGCCAGGGCATGGATGGGCTCGGTAATGCCCCGCTGAATGCGGAAAAAGATCAGCGCGGCCACCGTCAGGGAAAGCACCGTGGCGAGGGCGATCAGCGCCATCTTTGAAGCGAGTTCCCGGTAGTCCCCGGACATGTCCCGTTGCAGGTACAGGGTGCCGATTTTCTCCCCATCGAACATCAGGGGATACTCCAGCAGGGCATGGACGCCGTAAAAAAACACCTTTCCCGGTTTGGGATTGATATCCGGCCAAGCCATCCGGTTGGCACGCTCATATTCCGCCAGGCGCAGGCCCGACTTGTCCAGAATGGCGGCATAGACGATGTTGGCCTTGGCGTTGAACTGCTTCAGCACTTCGCTGGCGGTCCGATCGTCGCTGAAAAGCACGGCGTGGGCCGCGTTGTCGGCGACGATGGCGGCGTCCAGCGTCAGCTCCGTGGCGGCGTGGGCGCGGCGCTCGTGCCACTCCATCAGCGCCAGGAACACCCCCAGCAGCACCACGATCACCCCGGCGGTGACGGCGCCGAGGAAGAACAGCTTGCCCTTGATGGAAAGATTGGCCAGTTTCATT
>JBFXHL010000051.1:0-18158 GCA_050177075.1 Sulfuricellaceae bacterium
GAGGCTGTCCACGGACACGGTCTTTACGCCCTCGGCGTCCCGGAACACCTTGAACACTTTTTCGCGCAGAGGCGTGGAGCGGACGAAATCGCCGTAGGCCCGTTCCAGCAGGCCGGTGCAGATTTGTCGCTGGCCCGCTTCGTCATGGCTGGCGAAATCCGCTTCCTGCCGCAGGTACTGGTGGAACCGCCGCAGGATGTGCAGGCGGCTGACATTGACCACCGCCGGGTCGTAGGCCACGCCGAAAAATTGAAAAAAATCTTCCGCGCTCTCCAGTTTCCGCATTGACTCGATCAAACCGTTCATGATTTTGCTCCTTTCACATCTCGACCGACGCCCGGCCACGGGAAGCCGTTTCCCAATAAAAAAGCTTCAATTCGTCGTCGCTGGGCGGACGCTTGCTCGCCATCGCAAAACGGCGAATACGCGCCAGGATCGCGTGCGCCTGGAGCTCGTCCACCAGGATGCCCATCTCGGCGTAGGCGCGGACCACGCCATGGCTGCCGGAATGCTTGCCCAGCACCAGCCGGTGGCTGCGCCCCAGCTCCTCGGGGTCGAACCCTTCGTAGTTGGCACGCTGCTTGAGCAACCCGTCCACGTGGATGCCCGCTTCGTGGGTGAACACCGCCTCGCCGACGATGCTCTTGTTGGGCGGAACCGGCCTCCCCGAAGCCCGCGCCACCAGTTCGGAAATGGCCGGCAGGCGGTGGCTGTCCACGCCCGTGTCGACGTGGTGCAGGTGGCGCAGGGCCATGACCGCCTCCTCCAGGGGGGCGTTGCCCGCCCTTTCCCCGAGACCGTTGACGGTGGTGTTGATGTGGCTGGCGCCACCTTTCACCGCCGCCAGGGTATTGGCCGTCGCCAACCCCAGGTCGTCGTGGGCGTGCATCTCGATTTCCAGGTCGCTCACGTCCCGCAGCGCCCGGATGCGTTCGTAGGTGGCAAAGGGGTCCAGCACACCGAGGGTATCGGCGAAGCGGAAGCGCCGGGCACCCGCATATTCCGCCGCCTCCACCACCCGCATCAGAAATTCCAGGTCCGCGCGGGAAGCATCCTCGCCCCCCACGCTCACTTCCAGGCCCGCCTCCAAGGCGCGCCCCACCATCCTCGTTACCGTCGCCAGCACCCAGGAGCGGTCCCGCTTCAACTTGCCGCCGATTTGAATGTCCGAGACCGGCACGGACAAATTGACGAAATCCACCCCGCACGCCGTGGCGGCGCTCAAATCCGCCTCGCACATCCGCCCCCAGGCCATCAGGCGCGCAGGCAGGCGACGGGCCGCCAGGGCGCGAATCGCTTCCCGCTCCTCTTCGCCCATGGAAGGGATGCCCACTTCCAGCTCACCGACCCCGGCCGCGGCCAGGGATTCCGCAATCTGCATCTTTTCCTCGAGGGTGAAAGCGACGCCGGCGGTCTGTTCGCCGTCCCGCAGGGTGGTATCGTTGATAGTGACGCTTCCGCTGGGCATGGTGGACTCCTCCTCAGAAACCCTTGCCTCACCCAGAGCAACCTCCATGCCAAGAAAGTTAATCCGACAAAACAATGCGTTGCATGACAAACCAGCCGACAAGCGAGCGTTGCTGTCATGTTTGCGACAATACCCCGACATCTTCCCCGCAACCAGCACAACATTTCACCGTCATGAACCTACCTTTCACACCGCATTTTTGTTATATTCAAGCGAAATCGCTATCGGATTGTTCACTTTCTAGGACGGCGCGAATTCGCCGCCGACAGACAACAAGCGCGAAACAGACGGAAAGACGACAATAGCCCTGAAACGCATCAACGACCTCAAGATCTGGGTACGCTTGGTTGCCGCCATTTGGCTCATGCTGGTCATTGCCTGGACCGGCATGATCTACTGGGCCTACGTAGAACAGGAACACACCGCCATCGAGCAGGCGAAGGACTTCGCCAAAAGCGTCCACACCATGACTCTCGCCAGCCTCACGGGGATGATGATCACCGGCACCGTGGCCCAGCGAGCTGTTTATCTCGACCAGGTGAAAAGCACCCAGGACATCAAGGAGCTGCGCGTGATCCGCGGCCAGCCCGTCATCAAGCAGTTCGGCCCCGGCGCCGCCGACGAACAAGGACCGGACCCCGTCGAAAAGCAGGTATTGGATACCGGCAAACCCTACTTCCAGGTGGATGAAAAAACCGGCGTACTGCGCGCCGTGATGCCTGCCGTGGCCCAAAAGAACTATCTCGGCAAGAACTGCCTGATGTGCCACATGGTCGATGAAGGCACCACCGTCGGCGTTGTGAGCATGCGCCTTTCCCTGGAGAAGGTAAGCAACGCGGTCCACTCCTTCACCGTGAAGATTCTGCTGGTAGCCATCGGCCTCAGCATTCCCCTGCTGCTGTTCATCTACCTGTTCATCAGCCGCTTCGTTACCCGCCCCCTCAAGGAAATGACCCACGGCCTGGTCGACATCGCCCAGGGGGAGGGAGACCTCACCCGCCGCCTGACCGTCCACGGCCGGGACGAGATCGGCACGGCCTCGGCGGTCTTCAACCAGGTGATGGGCAAGTTCCAAGACCTCATCCGACAGGTCAGCGAGTCGGCCGAGCAGGTGTCGGGCGCCGCCCGTCAGCTGACTTCCCATGCCCAGCAAGTGGCCAGCAGCTCCCGCGAACAGAGCGAAAAAGCCGCCACCGTCGCGGCTTCCGTGGACAGCATGGCAAGCAGTGTCAATTCCGTCACCGACCGGGTGGAAGAGGTCAAACGACTCTCCACCTCCAGCATGGAGCGCTCGGCGGAAGGCAACGAAAGCCTGTCGGAGCTGGTGGGCGAAATCGACAGCGTGGAATCCGCGGTGAACGACATCGCCACCTCGGTCAACGAATTCGTCCGCAGCACCGAGGCCATCACCGCCATGACCCGCCAGGTGAAGGACATCGCCGAGCAGACCAACCTGCTGGCCCTCAATGCCGCCATCGAGGCCGCCCGGGCCGGCGAACAGGGCCGGGGCTTCGCCGTGGTGGCCGACGAGGTGCGCAAGCTGGCGGAAAAATCCGCCCAGTCGGCGAGCGAGATCGACACCGTCACCCAGTCCATCACCCACCAATCCAAGGAAGTAGGCGAATCCATCGAGCGCGGCCTCAACCACCTGCGGTCGAGCCAGGACTCCCTGGAAAACGTGGCCATCGTCCTGTCCGAGGCCAACGGGGTAGTGGCTCAAGTCAACGACGGCCTTACCCACATCACCGAGGAGGCCGAGGTGCAGCGGCAATCCAGCACGGTGGTGGCGGAGATCGTCGAGTCCATTGCCGCCATGAGCGAAGAGAACAGCGAAGCGGTGGGGTTGGCGGCCCAGGAAGCGCAACATCTCGAAAGCCTGGCCAACAGCCTGCAGAGCGCGGTCAGCCGCTTCAAGATCTAAAGCGGTGCACGGCGGGGTGGCGTGAATTTCTGCAGCCACTGCGGCGCCCCCCTCTCCCTGCGCATCCCCGCCGGCGACACGCTGCCCCGCTACGTCTGCGACAGCTGCGGCGCCATCCACTACCAGAACCCCAAGATCGTTGTCGGCTGCATTCCCGAATGGGAAGGGAAAATCCTCCTCTGCCGCCGCGCCATCGAGCCGCGCCATGGCCTGTGGACCATCCCCGCCGGTTTCATGGAAAACGGCGAAACCACCCTTCAGGCCGCCGCCAGGGAAACCCTCGAGGAAGCCAACGCACGGGTGAACGTCGGCGCCCTCTATGCCCTCTACAACCTGCCCCATTACAACCAGGTCTACCTGATTTTTCTCGCCCAGTTAGCCGACGCCGGCTACTCGCCCGGGGACGAAAGCCTGGAAACGCGCCTGTTCAGGCCGGAGGAGATTCCCTGGGAGCAGATCGCCTTCCAGGCGGTGCACCACTCCCTCAGCCAGTTCGTGCAGGAACGCCAACAGGGCAAGGGCTTTCACTTCCACATGGGCGACATCGTCCCCACCGCGGGAGACAGCCATGCCGTCACCCTGCTTCGTTCCCTGCCCTCCCTCTGCTGATTCCCCCCCTCACTCTCCCTGGGGCGGCGGCGCGACACTGACGACCTCTTCCACGGTGGTCAGCCCCTGGGCCACTTTCAGCGCCCCGCTGATGCGCAAGGGGCGCATTCCCTCCCGGTAAGCCTGTTGACGGATGACGGCCGTGTCGCAGTCGGGAGCCACCAACTTGCGCAGGGACGGGCTCATCACCAGCATCTCGTAGATGCCCACTCGTCCCAGGTAACCGGTCATGCGGCATTCCAGGCAACCGACGGGCCGGTAAGCCTCGGCGGGAACGGCCAGCTTCCAAGGCCCGGCCAGGGCTTTCCAATCCTCCTCCCTGAGCCCGGCCTTTTCCTTGCAATGGGGACATAGGGTTCGCACCAGGCGCTGGGCCAGCACCCCCAACAAGGTGGAATTGAGCAGATAGGGCGGGACCCCCAATTCCAGCAATCGGGTAACCGCCGACGGAGCGTCGTTGGTATGCAGGGTGGACAGCACCAAGTGGCCGGTGAGCGCCGCCTGGATGGCCATTTCCGCTGTTTCCCGGTCACGGATTTCCCCCACCATGATGATGTCCGGGTCCTGACGCAGCAGGGTACGCACTCCGGAGGCGAAATCCAGGCCGATGCCGTGCTGGACCTGCATCTGGTTGAACTGGGGCTCCACCATCTCGATGGGGTCCTCGATGGTGCAGACGTTCACTTCCGGCCGGGCCAGGTGCTTGAGGGTGGAATAAAGGGTGGTGGTCTTGCCGGAACCGGTGGGCCCCGTCACCAGGATGATGCCGTGGGGCTGGGCGACCATCTGGTTCCATCGCGTCACCTCAGCGTCGCCGAAACCCAGCTCCTTGAAATCCTTCACCAGCACGTCCGGGTTGAAAATCCGCATCACCAGCTTCTCGCCGAAAGCGGTGGGCATGGTGGAAAGGCGGAGTTCGACCTCGTCCCCGTCGGCGGTCATGGTCTTGATCCGGCCGTCCTGGGGGCGGCGCTTTTCCACCACGTCCATGCGCCCCAGGACCTTGATGCGACTGGTGATGGCGCCGATGACGGACATGGGAATCTGGTAGACCTGGTGCAGCACGCCGTCGATGCGAAAACGGACGACGCCGAATTCCCGCCGCGGCTCCAGGTGAATATCGCTGGCCCGCTGCTCGAAGGCGTATTGCAGCAGCCAGTCGACGATATGCACCACGTGCTGATCGTTGGCGTCCAGCTTGCCGCTGCGGCCCAATTGCACCAATTGTTCGAAATTGGCGATGGTGCTTCCCACCGCCGAACTGTCCTGGGACTGGGCCGCCCGCTTCACCGACTTGGCGAGATTGTAGAACTCGGCCAAATAGCGGTTGATGTCCAGAGGGTTGGCCACCACCCGCCTGATCTTGAGCTTGAGGACCCGCTCCAGCTCCTTTTCCCACTCGGTGATGTAAGGCTCGGCGGTGGCGATCACCGCCTCCTGGGCATTCACTTCCACCGGCAGGATTTTGTAACGGGCCGCGTAGGCGTTGGAGATGACCCCCGTGACCGCGGAAAGGTCGATCTTCAGGGGATCGATGTGGTGGTAAGGAAGTCTTGCCTTCTCCGCCAGCCAGGCAGTGAGCGCCTCCAGGTGGAGCAGCTTGTGGGGAGGCAGGCCGGAGCGCCACTTCCGCTCGGCGACGATCACCAGGGGGTGCAGCTCGCTGTGATGGCGGGCGTGGGCGGCGCGCAGCTGCTCCGCTTCCGCTCGGGGCACCATGCCATCCGCCGCCAAGCCGTCCAGCACCTCGGCCAGGGTCAGGCGATGTTCGGCGCTGCGGCCATGATTGGGGGAGAACGGGGCATTCATACCGGGGCTCCAAGCTCGATCTGTCGAATCTTGTGCCATCCCCCGGCCGGCGTCAACCGCCCTCGGCGGCGGAAATCAGGGCTCCGGTTTCTTGAACGGCAACACCTTGGCCACCGCCCGATCGCCCGTGGCGGGCCGCTCGAGCAGCTCCTGCAGCTCGTGGACCTCGTCCCACATCATCGCCGAAAGCTTCAGGCAAGCCTTGAGGGGGGTGCGTGCCCGCCGCCGCTCCATGTCGATCCGGCTTTGCAGGGCCACCATGCGGCGGCGGTCGTAACCATGACTCAACACATCCTCGATGGCCGTCAATCTCAAGCGATCGAAGGCCTCCGGGTCTTGTTGAGCCAAGCGGCTCCACTCGTCGAAATCGAATGGCGCCGGTTTGTCAGGGGAAGCCATCCCGCCCTCCTTCCTGCAAAGGAAACGATCAGCCGCCTTCGCACAGCAGCCCTCTGTCCTCCTCCCCGCTCTGGGCAATGCGCTCGAGACTGGCCAGCACTTCCATGCTGGCGGCCTCCATAGCGGCGATGGCCTCGAATCCCTTGTCGTATTCCCCATCGAGGAAATAACGGATCGACGCAGTCCCGCTCTCATGGAAGCGCTGATGGGGCGCTTCCATTTCGCGGTATCCCGGCAGTTGGGAGAAGCAGTCCCGCCCCTCGCCTTCGTAATACCACTTGCCCAAACGGCACTGGTGGTGGTCGGAGAAATCGCCCATCCCCTTGTCGGACAGGCACATGAACACCTTATACACTTCAAACTTATAGACCAGGTGGTCGATCTTCGCCACTTCGACAAAACTGCGCAGAGCCGACGAAGCGATGATGCCTTCCATGTTGTGGGACAGATCGAACAATTGCTTCATGTTCTCGGTGGCCTCCCGGCCCTCCCGGCTGAACCCCTCGGTTTTTTGCGCCCAAACCTCCATCTCCGACCGGGCCGCCACGGCCTCGCCCTGGATCGCCGACACCAAGGAGGAAATCTCATTGGTGGCGTTGGCGGTGCGTTCCGCCAGCTTGCGCACTTCGTCGGCCACCACGGCGAAACCCCGTCCCTGTTCCCCGGCGCGGGCCGCCTCGATGGCGGCGTTGAGAGCCAGGAGGTTGGTCTGGTCGGCGATCTCCTTGATCAGCTGGACAATGCCGCCGATCTGGCTCGCGCGGTCGGAAAGCCCCTCCACCTTGGCCGCCATCTCGGATGTATCCTGGGACATGGCCTGGAGATTGCCGGATATCTTTTCCATCGCCTCCTGATTGGCCCCGGACATGGTCGCCGCCTGGACGGCGCTCTTTTTCTCGGCCTTCATGGCGTTGGCGATATTCAACTGGGAACGCTGGATTTCCAGGAAAGATTCAGAGAAGGCCCCCATGGTTTTGTAGATGCGGTTGCATTTCTCGATCTCGCCCTGCATTTCCGCCACCTGGGCCTCGGCAGCCAATTTGGCCCGCCGTTCCGCCTCCAGTTCCGCCTCCAGCGCTGCCAGGCGCCCTTCCACTTCCTTGGCCCGCCCTTCCCAGACCATGGCTTTCTGCTTATAAGTCGAACAGAACATTTTTCTCCAGTCCTTCTTTGTAAGTTCTAGGTTTAGTTGCGTCGAATCAATTCAAAATGGCCGACGAGCTCCTTGAGGGAATGGGAGGTTTTCTCCAGCTCCTCCGTCGCCCGCCAGGCCTGCTGGGCGGAGGAGGTGTTGCTCTCGATGAGGCCGGAAATTTTCTCCATGTTGCCGGCCACTTCCTCGCTGGCCGCCGCCTGCTCCTTGGCTGCATTGGCGATGTGTCGGGCCATGCCGGCCACTTCCTCGCTGCTGGCGGTAATGCGGTTCAGGCCGGTGACGCTCTCGCGCATCATGTCGATCCCCTGTTCCACTTCCGCCACCGCCTGGCCCATGGTGTCCACGGCGCTGCGCGTCACCTGCTGGATTTCCCCCACCATGGCGGAAATGTCCGCCGTGCTGGTGGTGGTTCGTTCCGCCAGCTTGCGCACCTCATCGGCCACCACTGCGAAACCGCGCCCCAATTCCCCCGCCCTTGCCGCCTCGATGGCGGCGTTGAGGGCCAGGAGGTTGGTCTGGTCGGCGATTTCCTTGATGGCGTTGGTGATGTCGCCGATTTTCTGGATCGACTGGTTGAGCTCGGTGATCGTGGCGCTGGAAGCCTGTACCGCCTCCACCACGCGACCGGTGGCCTCCATACTGCGGGACA
Organism: Sulfuricellaceae bacterium; assembly: GCA_050177075.1. Lineage (GTDB taxonomy): Bacteria > Pseudomonadota > Gammaproteobacteria > Burkholderiales > UBA9220 > UBA2239. The sequence continues at coordinate 8,012 of JBFXHL010000051.1, forward strand.
TGCTGGTGTTGCTCTCCGCCACCAGCGTCTGGGAATTGACCGCCGACTCGGCCGCGTGCTCGGCGCTGTCGGCCACTTCCACCACCGACTGGCTGAACTCCTCGGCGGCGGCGGCCACGCTCTGCACCCGATCGCGCTGCTCTTCGGATTGCCGCACCACGCTCATCATTTCCGCGTTGAGGTGGCTGCACCGGGCCTCGATTTCCTTGGACGCCGCCGAAATCTCGTCCATCATCACCTTGAGGTGCACCTGCATGGCAGCCAGGCCGTTGAGCAATTCTCCCGTCTCATTCCGTCCCGAAATGTCCACCTCGTCCGTCAGGATGCCCTGAGCGATGTGGTCGAAATGGACAATGGCATCGTGGACCTTGCCCATTACGGAGCGGGCCAGGACATAGAAGGCCGCGTAGGTCGCCAACAGCCAAACCAGCGCAAAGGCGCCGATCTGCCCCAGCGCTTCCCAGGTCAGGCCCAACACCGGCTTGCTTCCCACCAAGGCGCCACCCATGAGCAGAACCAGCCCGCCCAGAATGGTGGCCATTCGCGCCGGCACCTTCATCCGCGCCCAGGCGCTGCCACGGGTATCCAGCTTGGCCTTGCTGTCGTTGAGGCGCTTGTACAGCTCTTCCGCCGCCTGAATCTGCGCGCGGCTTGGCTCGGAGCGCACCGACATGTAGCCGATGGTCTGGTCGTTCTTGCGTACCGGGACTACGAAGGCGTCCACCCAGTAATGGTCGCCATTCTTGGCACGGTTCTTGACCGTGCCGCGCCAGGGACGCCCTTCCTGAACCGTCCGCCACAAGTCCTCGAAGGCCTGGGGCGGCATGTCCGGATGACGGACGATGTTGTGATTCTTGCCGATCAGCTCTTCCCGGGTAAAGCCGGAAAGCTCGACAAAGGCGTCGTTGGCATAGGTGACCGCCCCTTTAAGATCGGTCTTGGATACGAGATACTTTCCCCGCGGGTAGGGCTTTTCAATCTGCGTCACCGGCAGGTTGATTTTCATGGTACGGCGCTCCCTTTCTAAGATAGCGAAAAAGCAAGCCATGCCTCCAAACATGTCGGAAGAAAGCGCGGGATGGTGAAGCAAGGGAAACAGGCACTCGCTTTTGCCAGTTCCGGGCGCACCACCGCACGTCCTTATCCCCTAGCAATCCCTCGGTCATGGGAAACCCCTTTAGACCGGGACTTTGCGCCCCTGCCTTTCGGTCAGGGTGGCCTTTTTCAGGAATTATCGTTCTATTTTATTCGGTTACGTACTTCCCCCATCAGGAACCCTACGTACCGTTGTTGGTGATACTAACGAGGTTACGGTGTCATGACAAGACCTCGTCTCCAATTAAAGACAACAGCATAAGCCATTGTAATAAAATAGCCTTTTCACCCATCGGGGCGAGCGCCGCGTATCCATGACAACCCATTGATGAAACGGCCATTTTCGTCACCCCGTCGGCGGAGAGCATATTCGGCGCATGAATTCGCAATTTCGGGGCCCAAAAATGACGTGGATTGCGAACCCCGGCTTAAGCTATGCTTAAAAAAGTGGAATGCGTTTCGAACAGCTCAAGCCGGATATTCCGGCTTGGAAGAACCTAGGCATACTGGAGAAAATTGTTATGGCGATGCAAATCAACACTTCCGTATCCGGCCAGACAGGCCGCATCGTGTTGGGTGGGCGGTTCGACTTCACTTCCCAGCAGCAGCTCCGTGCCAATTATGCTCCCCTCCTCCACGACGAAAGGGTACGGCTGCTGGAGGTCGACCTCGGCGGGGTGGAGTTCATGGACAGCACGGCGATGGGCATGCTTTTGCTGCTCAAGGAGCGCGCCGCGGAAACCGGCAAGCAGCTCGCCCTGACCAACTGCCAGGGAACGCCGCTCACGGTCCTTCGCATGGCCCACTTCAACAGGATTTTCGACATGCGCTGCGAGGAGGACATCCCCCGCTGCGCCTTCTACAGCCGCTGAGAAATTGCCAAGGAAGGGATATCCCCCACCCAAAGCGCTTAATATCCTTATGGCTTTCGGCGGGGGAAGGCCGGTAAGGGGGGTTAGCCCCCGATTGCCAGTATCAGCCCGTTGAGGCGATGGACGAAGGCCGCCGGGTCTTCCAGTTGCCCGCCCTCCGCGAGCAGGGCCTGGTCGAAGAGGATGTGGCTCCAGTCGTTGAAACGCTCCAGGCCGATTTCCGCCTTGAGCTTCTTCACCATCGGGTGGCCCGGGTTGATTTCCAGGATGGGCTTGGCGCTGGGCACTTTTTGGCCGGCGGCCTTGAGCATCCGCTCCAGGTTGGCGGAAAGGTCGCCGCTGTCCACCACCAGGCAGGAGGCGGAATCGGTGAGGCGGTGGGTGACCCGCACTTCCTTCACCTTGTCGCCCAGGCTTTCCCGCATCTTCTCCAGCAAGTCTTTGAACTCGTCGGCTTCCTTCTTCTGGGCCTCCTTCTCCTGCTCATCCTCCAGCCCGCCCAGGTCCAGGCCGCCCTTGGCCACGGATTGCAACGGCTTGCCCTCGAACTCGGGGAGGCTGGACACCACCCACTCGTCCACCCGGTCGGACAGCAGCAGCACCTCGATGCCCTTCTTCCGGAACACCTCCAGGTGGGGGCTGCTCTTGGCGGCGGCAAAGGTTTCGGCGGTGATGTAGTAAATCTTGTCCTGGCCTTCCTTCATGCGGCCCAGGTAGTCCGTCAGGGACACGGTCTGATCGGCGGTGTCGCTGTGGGTAGAGGCAAAGCGCAGCAGCTTGGCGATGCGCTCCTTGTTGGCGAAGTCCTCGCCCACCCCTTCCTTCAGCACCAGCCCGAATTCCTTCCAGAAAGTGGCGTATTTCTCGGGCTCCAGGTTCTCGAGCAGGTCCAGCACCTTCTTCACCGAGCCGGCGCGGATAGCCTCGATGTCCTTGGAGTGCTGGAGAATTTCCCGCGACACGTTGAGGGGTAGGTCGTTGGAATCGATCACCCCCCGCACGAAACGCAGGTAGGCCGGCATCAGCTGCTCGGCGTCGTCCATGATGAACACCCGCCGCACGTAGAGCTTCACCCCATGGCGACGTTCCCGGTCCCACAGGTCGAAGGGCGCGCGAGCGGGGATGTAGAGCAACTGAGTGTACTCCTGGCGTCCTTCCACCCGGGCATGGACATGGGCCAGGGGCTTTTCGAAATCGTGGGCCACGTGCTTGTAGAACTCGTCGTACTGCTCCTGGCTGATCTCGCTCTTGGGGCGGGCCCACAGGGCGTTGGCCTGGTTGACGGTTTCGTCCTCGTCGGTGGCCGTCCCCTTGCCGTCCTTCCATTCGCTTTTCTTCATCACGATGGGGAGGGTGATGTGGTCGGAATACTTGCGGATGATGGAGCGCAGGCGCCAGTCGGAGAGGAACTCCTCCTCCCCTTCCTTCAGGTGCAGGACGATCTCGGTGCCACGGGACGCCTTTTCCACCGTCTCCAGGGAGAAGTCCCCTTCGCCCTTGGATTCCCAACGCACGCCGTGCTCCGCGCCCAGCCCCGCGCGGCGGGTGGTTAGAGTCACCTTGTCGGCGACGATGAAAGCGGAATAAAAGCCGACGCCGAACTGGCCGATGAGATGGGCGTCCTTGGCCTGGTCGCCGGTAAGGCGCTGGAGAAATTCCTTGGTGCCGGAACGGGCGATGGTGCCGATGTTGTCGATCACCTCCTGGCGCGACATGCCGATGCCGTTGTCGCTAATGGTGATGGTGCGGGCGTCCTTGTCGAAGGCGACGCGAATTTTCAGCTCCGGATCATTCTCGTACAGGGCGTCGTCGGACAACCCCTCGAAGCGCAGCTTGTCGCAGGCATCGGAGGCATTGGAAATCAGCTCCCGCAGGAAAATCTCCTTGTTGCTGTACAAGGAGTGGATCATCAGCTTCAACAGTTGCGAGACTTCGGCCTGGAAGCCGAGGGTTTCCTTGTGTGCTTCTACCGTCATGGTCCTGTGCTCCAAAAATAGCGAGTGAAACGAGAGTGTTCCCGCCGGGCGGGATAGCGCAGGAAAATAGAATTGGGGCGACGGCGGAAGTTTCAAGGGGCGAGGGAATCAACCCCTTCACTTCCATTCGCCTTGCAGCAGACGGTCGGCCCAGAGCAGGCCGATGATGGACTTGCTGTCGGTGATGCGCCCAATGCGCACCCACTCCAGGGCTTCGCCCAATGGCACATGCATCACCTCCAGAAACTCGTCCTCGTCCCGCTTGTGGCCCACGTGGGTCAGATCCTTGGCGAGATAAATGGCGATGGCCTCGTCGGAGTAGGCGATGCACGGGTGCATGGCCGTCAGGTAGATCCATTCCGCCGCATCGTAGCCGGTCTCTTCGATCAGTTCGCGCTTGCCGCAGTCCAGGGGTTCCTCCCCCTTGTCCAGCTTGCCGGCCGGGATTTCGATCACGTCCTGGCGCAAGGGATAGCGGTGCTGCCGCTCCAGCAGCACATCGCCATTCTCCAGCAAGGGAACGACGGCCACCGCGCCGGGGTGGACGATGTACTCGCGGCCGCTCTCGCCGCCGTTGGGCAACAGCACCCGGTCTTCCTTCACGTGCAGCAGGCGGCCCCGGTACACGGTCTTGCTGGACAGCGGCTTTTCGCTCAAATCGCTTTCTTTCATACCCACCCCGAATAGTTGACCAAAACAGTTGACAATACCCGACTAATTCACTAAGTTAATAACCGTAGCAGTTGTTTTTATGGCGGACCCGTCCGCCCCATCCATCAGTAGTTATCGATATATTAACGGAGGCCATCATGACCGGACTGATCAAAAACTTCCCCAGCGACGGTGTCGTCACCATCAACCGGGTACTCCTCAAGCCCCAGTATAGCGTGGACGACCTCCAGGAACGCGTGGCCATGCTGTGCGAGAACGTCAAGACCTACCACTCCGAAACCGGTTTCGTCGGCGGCTTCGTCGCCCTCAACAGCGGCATGATTTCCAACGAGGGCTCCACCGTCGGCCAAGCCGTGGAAAGTCCGCTCAAAGGCAAGGAAGCGCTGATCATCACCTTCTGGCGCTCCTTCGCCGAGCACGAGCAGTCCCACCGCAGCGACACCTTCCAGCCCCTGTTCAAGGACGTGCTGGAACTGTGCGAAAACGGCAACGAGGAAATCGCCTACGAAATGCTCTGGTCAGGCGCCGCTTACAATGCCGAGGAAGCCAAAGCCGCCAAGGAGGCCAAGGAACGCTACAAGCACGCCGCCTGACATTCCCCCCTTTCTCTCCTGCAGCAGCTTGGCCCGCCCCCCGGCGGGCCTTTTTGTAGCCGCCCTCCGGTTACGCCACTAAAGTGGCGCAAGGAGGCCATCAAGAAATGAAACGGTTTGAAGAAAAAAAGGCAGCGCCAATTCCTGGAAGGGGAAAACCCATCAATCTGCGGCGTGGGGCGCGACCCGATGCCGCAATAGATAGCGCAGGACGAAACCGGGGAAGGCGAAGACCAGGAACAGGCAAGCGGTGACGGCGTAGAACTCCCAGCCCTGGGAATGGGGAATGTCGGTACGCTTCTCCACCAGCCAGGCCAGAACGCCGGCGGCGAAATACAGCAGGACCAGTTCCAGCAGGCACCAGCCCGGGCTCTTGTGACCGCTCCGGGGACGGATGAAAAACAGGATGCGTCCGCTCATGAAGGGCAGGTTGGCCGCCGCCAGGGCAATCAGCAGAAGAATCAGGACGTCCATGTTCATAGCGAGTGTTGTATGGCGTAGGTGCAAAGGGCCATCAGGGGCTGGGGCAGGATGCCGAGAACCAGCACGCCCAGCCCGTTGGCGGACAGCAGCAGCTGCATGTCGGCTTGGGGCTCGATGGGGCTGTTATCGAGGGGCTCGTCGAAGTACATCAGCTTGACCACGCGCAAATAGTAGAACGCCCCCACCACCGACAACAGCACCGCCACCACCACCAGGCCGAAGAACCCTGCCTGGAGCGCCGACTGGAGGACCGCCAGCTTGGCGTAGAAGCCCACGGTGGGCGGCACGCCGGCCAGGGAGAACATCACCAGCAGCATCAGGAAAGCATGCCAGGGGCTGCGCTGGTTGAGACCCTTGAAGTCGTTCAAATGTTCCGCTTCGAAACCGCGGCGGGACAACAGCAGGATCATGCCGAAGGCCCCCAGGCTCATCAGCACGTAGGTGACCACGTAGAACATGGCAGCGCCGTAGCCGTTCAAGGCGCCGCTGAGGATGCCCAGGAGCATGAAACCCATGTGGGAGATGGTGGAGTAGGCCAGCATGCGCTTGATGTTGGTCTGGGCGATGGCCGCCAGGTTTCCCACCAGCATGGACACCACCGACAGCACCACCAGCATCCCCTGCCAGTCGGCCACCGACCCCTGCAGGCCTTCGATCAGCAGGCGCATGGTGAAGGCGAAGGCGGCCAGCTTGGGGGCGGTGCCGAGGAACAGGGTCACCGCCGTGGGGGAGCCGTGGTACACGTCCGGCACCCACATGTGGAACGGCGCCGCGCCGAGCTTGAACGCCAGACCGGCGACGACGAACACCACGCCCATGGCCAGCAGGGCTTTGCTTTCCACCCCCTGCATGATGGCCAGGGCCACTTCGTTGTTGTACAGGCTGCCGGTGGCGCCGTAGATCAGGGACATGCCGTAGAGCAGCAGCCCCGAAGCCAGGGCGCCGAGGATGAAGTACTTCATCGCCGCCTCGGTGGCCGGGGCGGAATCCCGCTTCATCGCCACCATGGCGTAAAGGGACAGGGACAGCAGTTCCAGGCCCAGATACAGCACCAGGAAGTGGTTGGCGGAAATCATCACCATCATGCCCAGCATGGCGAACAGGGTCAGGACGAAGAACTCGCCCCGATACAGGCCGCGCAGGCCGATGTAGGCCCGGGCGTAAACCAGGGTCACCGATACCGCGACGTAGGTCATCAGTTTCAGGGTGTCGGAAATCGCGTCCGCCACGAACATGTGGCTGAAGGAAAATTCCACCAGGCGGTGGAAACTGCCCAGGGTCAGCCAGGCGGCGAAGAGCAGGGTCATCTGGGTCAGGGCGTAGGCGATGAAGCGGTTCTCCTTCACCCACAGGTCCACCAGCAAAATCATGCAGGCCATGACCAGGACGAAAATCTCCGGCAGGGCGACCATCAGGTTGGGCATTGGAACGATCATTTTCCGGACCTTAGTAGAGTTTGCTCTGCGCCACGTGGTGCAGCAGGTTGTTCACGGAGGCATGCATCACTTCGGTGAAGGGCAGCGGGTAGAGGCCCATGGCCAGCACGGCCACGGCCAGCACGCCCAGCACCAGGAATTCCCGGGCGGAGATATCCTCCAGCTTTTCCACCTCCTCGTTGGCCACGGCGCCGAACACCACCCGCTTGAACATCCACAGGGTGTAGGCGGCACCGAAAATCAGGGTGCTGGCCGCGAGGAAGGCGTACCAGAAGTTCACCTTGATGGTGCCCATGATCACCATGAACTCGCCGACGAAGCCGCTGGTGGCGGGCAGGCCGGAGTTGGCCATGGCGAAGAGCATGAAGAAGGCGGCGAACTTGGGCATGCGGTTCACCACGCCGCCGTAGTCGGCGATCTGGCGCGAGTGCATGCGGTCGTACAGGACGCCGACGCAGAGGAACAGGGCGCCGGAGATGAAGCCGTGGGAAATCATCTGCACCAGGGCGCCTTCCATGCCGAAGGCGTTGAAGAGGAAGATGCCCAGGGTGACGAAGCCCATGTGGGAAATGGACGAGTAGGCGATCAGCTTCTTCATGTCCGCCTGGACCAGGGCCACCAGGCCGATATAGACCACGGCGATGAGGGACAGGGTGATCATGAAGCCCGCCAGGTGGTGGCTGGCGTCGGGGGTGATGGGCAGGGAGAAGCGCAGAAAGCCGTAGGCGCCGATCTTCAGCATGATCGCCGCCAGCACCACGGAGCCGCCGGTGGGCGCTTCCACGTGGGCGTCGGGCAACCAGGTGTGCACCGGCCACATGGGCACCTTGACCGCGAAGGCGGTGAAAAAGGCGAGGAAGATCAGCACCTGCTCGGTCATGGTCAGGGGCAGGCCATGGTAGTCCTGGATGGCGAAGCTGCCGCCGGACTTGTTGTAGAGGTAGATGAAGGCCACCAGCATCAGCAGGGAGCCGAGCAGGGTGTAGAGGAAGAACTTGATCGAGGCGTAGACCCGGTTGGGGCCGCCCCAGACGCCGATGATGAGGAACATCGGGATCAGCATCGCCTCCCAGAAGACGTAGAACAGCACGCCGTCCAGGGCGGCGAAGACGCCGTTCATCAGGCCCGACATGAACAGGAAGGCAGCCATGTACTGGGCCACCTTCTTCTCGATCACCTTCCAGCCGGCGATCACCACCAGCACGGTGGTAAAGCTGTTGAGCAGGAGGAAGAGCATGGAAATGCCGTCCACCCCGACGTAATAGTGGACGTTGAACATGTCGATCCACGGCCTGCGTTCCACGAACTGCATCCCGGCGTTCATCGGGTCGAAGGCGGTGTAGAGGGGGAGCGCCACCACCAAGCCGGCTACCGCGCCGATCAGCGCCACGATGCGCGCATAGGGCGCGTTGCGGTCGCCGCCGGTGGCCAGGACCAAGACGCCCGCCACGATCGGCAGCCAGATTACCAGGCTAAGCAAGGGTGTTCCTTCCATATCGTTCCTGTTTTGGTGTTATGGGGTCCGCCTAGACGAACCACGTCATCAGCACGATCACGCCCACCAGCATGGCGAAGGCGTAGTGGTAAAGATAGCCAGACTGGAAGTGGCGCACGACCTGGGCGATGCGGCCCACCAGTCGCGCCGTGCCGTTGACCAGGGCGCCGTCGATCACCGCCATGTCGCCGCCCTTCCACAGGCCGCGGCCGAGGAGTCGGGCGCCGCCGGCGAAGAACCAGTCGTTGAAATCGTCGAAGCCGTATTTGCGTTCCAGCACGGTGTAAAACAAGGCGAACCGCTCCTTGAGCATGGCGGGAATATCCGGCCGCTTCATGTAGAAGAACCAAGCCACCGCCACGCCGCCCAGGGCCAGCCAGAACGGCAGGGTGGTCAGGGCATGGAGGGCCATGGCGGCCGCGCCGTGGAATTCGTGGGCCAGTTCCTCCATCGCGCCGTGGCGCTCGGCGACGTAGATGGCGCCGCCGAAGTAGTCGCCGAACAGCATCGGCCCGATGGCCAGGTAGCCGATGACCAGCGAAGGAATCGCCAGCATCACCAGGGGCAGGGTCACCACCCAGGGGGATTCGTGGGGTTTGCCATGATGACCGTGACCGTGCTCGTCGTCCTCCTTGCCGCCTTCATGATCGTGGCTGTCCACGGGATGACCGAAGCGCTCCTCGCCATGGAACACCAGGAAATACATGCGGAAGGAATAGAAGGCGGTGACGAATACCCCCGCCACCACGGCGAAGTAGGCGAAGCCCGAGCCCGCCAGGTGGGACAGGCCCACCGCCTCGATGATGCTGTCCTTGGAGTAGAAGCCGGACAGGAAAGGCGTGCCGATCAGGGCCAGGGAGCCGACCAGGGAGGTGATCCAGGTGATGGGCATGTACTTGCGCAGGCCGCCCATGTTGCGGATGTCCTGGTCGTGGTGCATGCCGATGATAACGGAGCCGGCGGCGAGGAACAGCAGCGCCTTGAAGAAGGCGTGGGTCATCAGGTGGAAAATCGCCACCGAGTAGGCGGAGGCCCCCAGGGCCACGGTCATGTAGCCGAGCTGGGAAAGGGTGGAGTAGGCCACCACCCGCTTGATGTCGTTCTGGATCATGCCGAGGAAGCCCATGAACAGGGCCGTGATGGCGCCGATGACCATGACGAAGGACAGGGCCGTGTCGGACAGCTCATAGAGGGGCGACATCCGCGCCACCATGAAAATGCCGGCGGTCACCATGGTGGCGGCATGGATCAGGGCGGAGATCGGGGTCGGGCCTTCCATGGAATCGGGCAGCCAGACGTGGAGCGGGAACTGGGCCGACTTGCCCATGGCGCCCACGAACAGCAGGATGCAGATCACCGTCATCAGGGACCAGGGGCTGCCGCCGATCAGTTCGATGGTGTGACCGGCCAGCATGGGGGCCTGGGCGAACACCGCGGCGTAGTCCAGGGTACCGAAGTAGGCCAAGACCAGGCCGATGCCGAGGAGGAAGCCGAAGTCCCCCACCCGGTTGACCAGGAAGGCCTT
>JBFXHL010000052.1:0-17908 GCA_050177075.1 Sulfuricellaceae bacterium
GCCCCTGGTGAAGGAGGTGGTATGACCGCCTTCGATTTCACGGCGCTGGAGCGGATGGGGGCGACCGTGCGCGAGTTGTCGGCGGACAGCCGAAAAATCCGGGCCGGAGTCACCTTCGCGGCTTTCCCCGGCGAGCATGCCGATGGCCGTCGTTTCATCGGTCAGGCGGTAGCGGCAGGCGCCAACGCCGTCCTGTGGGAAAAGAACGGCTTCGACTGGAATGCCGAATGGAAGGTGCCGAACCTGGGGATAGAAGGGTTGCGGGAAAAAATCGGCGTTATCGCCGACCAGGTATACGGCAGGCCGAGCGAAAAACTGTGGGTGATCGGCATTACCGGCACCAACGGCAAGACCTCCTGCGCCCATTGGCTGGCCCAGGCGCTAGCCGCCTGCGGTAAGAAGACGGCCCTGGTGGGGACCCTGGGCAACGGCTTCCCGGGAGCGTTGAGCCCGGCCCTCAACACGACGCCCGATCCCATCGTCCTGCAGGCTTCCTTGGCCGACTACCTGGCGGAGGGGGCCGAATGCGTGGCCATGGAGGTGTCCTCCCATGGTTTGGCCCAGGGCCGGGTCAACGGCACGCGTTTCGCCGTGGCGCTGTTTACCAACCTGTCCCGGGACCATCTCGATTACCACGGCGACATGGCGAGCTACGCCGCCGCCAAATCCAGGCTGTTCACCTGGCCGGGCCTCAAATACGCGGTGGTCAACCTGGACGACCCTTTCGGCGTCGAGTTGGCCGGCAGGCTCGGTTGCAGCGGCGTTCAGGTAGTGGGCTACACCCTGGAAAACTCCCCGGTGTCGACCCCTGTCCGGGTGGAGGGACGTGGCCTGGAGGTGAGCGCCGAAGGAATACGCTTCGAGGCCGTCACGTCCTGGGGGCGGCAGGAAATCCGCAGCGCCATGCTGGGCCGCTTCAACGGGGCGAATCTGCTTGGTGTCCTGGCCGCGCTGCTGGTGAGTGGCGTGCCCTTGGCGCGGGCGGCCGCCGCCCTGTCGGCGGTCAAGCCGGCCACCGGCAGGCTGCATCGCATGGGGGGCGGGGACCAGCCGTTGGTGGTGGTGGATTACGCCCATACTCCCGACGCCCTGGAAAAGGCCTTGAGCGCTCTGCGGGAGATTCTGCCTGCCGGAAAGCGCCTCAGCTGCGTGTTCGGCTGCGGCGGCAACCGGGACCAGGGCAAGCGCCCGTTGATGGGCGCCGTGGCGGAGCGCTTGGCCGACGAAGTGGTGGTCACCAGCGACAATCCGCGTCACGAAGATCCTGCCGCAATCATCGATGCCATCGTCGCGGGCATGACGCTGAACAAGCACCAGTTGGTGGCGGATCGGGCCGAGGCCATCGCCCGGGCCGTGTTCGGCGCCAAAGCAGGGGACATCGTGCTGGTGGCGGGCAAGGGGCACGAGGATTACCAGGAAATCAACGGAACGAAACGGCCTTTCAGCGATATCGAAACCGTGCGCTGGGCCCTCGCCGAAAAAATGCAGATCAAGGACCGGGAATGAGCATGTTCGAATTGGAACTGGCGGCCGCAGGAATCGGGGCCCGGCGCCACGGCGGGAAGGCCGACGTGCTGCGCGTGTCGACGGACAGCCGTTCCCTCGCCGCAGGGGACCTGTTCGTCGCCCTGCGGGGCGGCAACTTCGACGGCCACGCCTACGTCGCCCAGGCCTTTGACCGGGGTGCGGTCGCCGCGATGGTGGCCGAGGGAGAACTGGCGAAACATCCGGAGTGGGCGGGAAAACCCCTGCTGGAAGTGGACGATACCCGTCTCGGCTTGGGCCGTTTGGCGGCCTGGTGGCGCAAGGAAATGGGCATTCCCCTGGTGGCGGTCACCGGCAGCAATGGCAAAACCACGGTCAAGGAAATGATCGCCGCCATCCTCCGCCAGCAGGCGGGCATGGAGGCGGTGCTGGCAACCCAGGGCAACCTGAACAACGACATCGGCGTCCCGCTCACGCTGCTATCCCTGCGCAGGGAACACCGCTATGGCGTGATCGAAATGGGGATGAACCACCCCGGCGAGATTGCTTATCTGACGTCCCTCGCCAAGCCCGACGCGGCGGTGGTGAACAATGCCCAGGCCGCGCATCTGGCCGGGCTGGGCAGCGTCGAGGCGGTGGCGCGGGCGAAGGGGGAAATCTTCCAGGGGCTGGCTCAGGACGGGATTGCCGTCATTAATGCGGACGACCCCTATGCCGACTTGTGGCGCGAACTGGCCGGGCGGCGGCGGACGATTTCCTTCGGTATCGACCGTCCTGCCGACGTGGGCGCGGAATACCGGCTGGATGTCCTTGCCAGCGCCCTCGAAATTCATACCCCGGAGGGAAATGCCAGCGCCACCTTGTGCGTGCCGGGCGTCCACAACGTGCGCAACGCGCTCGCCGCCACCGCCGCCGCCCTGGCGCTGGGCGTGAAGCCGGAAGTGATCGGCAAGGGGCTCACGGCTTTCGCCGGGGTGAAAGGACGGCTGCAGAACAAGGCCGGACTGCACGGCGCCACGCTGATCGACGATACCTACAACGCCAATCCGGGCTCGGTGACGGCGGCAATCAAGGTGCTGGCGGCGACGGCGGGCAGGAAGGTGCTGGTGCTAGGCGACATGGGCGAGTTGGGCGACGAGGCTGCCGAGCTTCACGCCGGGATCGGCGCGGCGGCCAGGGAGGCGGGTGTCGACCGCTTGCTGGCCCTGGGCGAAAACAGTGTCCACGCGGCCCGGGCGTTCGGCGCCGGCGGACAGCATTTCGAATACATCGAGGACCTGCTGGCCGAAGCGGAAAACGAATTGGCGCCGGGGGTGACGCTGCTGGTGAAGGGTTCCCGTTTCATGCAGATGGAGCGGGTCATCAAGGGGTTGGAGGCATAAGCATGTTGCTGGCTTTATTCCAATGGCTGGGGCAGGACATTCGGGCGTTCAACGTCTTCAACTACATCACCCTGCGGGCGGTGCTGGCCACCATGACGTCCCTGGTGATCACCTTCGTCGTCGGGCCGGCCATGATTCGCCGGCTGACGGCGATGAAAATCGGCCAGGCGGTACGGGACGACGGTCCCCAGACCCATCTCGCCAAGGCGGGGACCCCCACCATGGGCGGGGCCCTGATCCTGGTGTCCATCGCCGTGACCACCCTGCTCTGGTCCGAGCTGCGCAACCCCTACGTCTGGGTGGTGCTGGCCACGACCCTGGGCTTCGGCGTGGTGGGCTGGGTGGACGACTACCGCAAGGTGGTCCACAAGAACCCCAAGGGGCTTTCCGCCAAGGAGAAGTACTTCTGGCTGTCCCTGATCGGCGGCGGGGTGGCGCTCTACCTCGGCCTTTCCGCCAACCTACCGGCCCAGACGGAACTGATCGTGCCCTTCTTCAAGAGCGTGAAGTATCCCCTCGGCGCCGTCGGCTTCATGATCCTGAGCTATTTCGTCATCGTCGGCACCAGCAACGCGGTGAACCTCACCGACGGCCTCGACGGCCTGGCGATCATGCCCACGGTGATGGTGGCCGGGGCCCTGTCCATCTTCGCCTACGCCACCGGCCACTTCTACTTCTCCCATTACCTGGGCATTCCCTTCATCCCCGGCGCTGGCGAGCTGACCGTGTTCTGCGCCGCCATCGTCGGCGCCGGCCTCGGCTTCCTGTGGTTCAACGCCTACCCGGCGGAGGTGTTCATGGGCGACGTGGGCGCCCTGGCCCTGGGCGCCGCCCTGGGCGTAGTGGCGGTGATCGTACGCCAGGAAATCGTGCTCTTCATCATGGGCGGCGTATTCGTCGTGGAAACCCTGTCGGTGATGCTCCAGGTGGGCTCCTTCAAGCTCACAGGCAAGCGCATCTTCCGCATGGCGCCGCTGCACCACCACTTCGAGCTCAAGGGCTGGAAGGAAACGCAGGTGGTGGTGCGGTTCTGGATCATCACCATGATGCTGGTGCTGTTCGGTCTGTCGACCCTGAAACTGAGATAAACATGAAGCGATTGCGGGACAAGCGGGTGTTGGTGCTGGGCCTGGGTGAAACCGGCCTTTCCGCCGTGCGCTGGCTGAAAAGCCAGGGGGCGGTGGTGCGCGTCGCCGACAGCCGCGGCAACCCGCCCAACCTGCAGCAGTTGCAAGCAGCCTACCCCGACCTGGCGGTGTCCACCGGTCCCTTCGCGGCCAAGGACTTCGAAAGCGTCGATCTGATCGTCGCCAGCCCCGGCGTTCCCTTGGCGGAGCCCATGGTCCAGGCCGCCCTGGCGCGGGGAGTGCCGGTAGTGGGCGACGTGGAATTGTTCGCCCAGGAGTTGGGCAAAGAGGCCAAAGTGCTGGCGATTACCGGCTCCAACGGCAAGAGCACCGTCACCAGCATGGTGGATGCCCTGTGCCGCCGGGCGGGCCTGAAGTCCGTGGCGGCGGGAAATATCGGCCTGCCCGTGCTGGACGCCTTGGCGGAGGGCCGCGACAAAGGCCTGCCGGACGTGTACGTGCTCGAACTTTCCAGTTTCCAGCTCGAAACCACGGCCAGCCTCGAACCCCTGGCGGCGACGGTGCTCAACGTCAGCGAAGACCACATGGACCGCTACGCCGATCTGGACGGCTACGCGGCGGCCAAGGCGCGCATCTTCGCCGGTGACGGAGTGCAGGTGCTGAACCGGGACGATCCCCGCACCCTAGCCATGGCCGTGCCGGGGCGGCAGGTCGTGACGTTCGGCCTCGACGAGCCGGCACCGGGGCACTATGGTCTGCGCCGGAAAGACGGCGAACCGTGGCTTGCCTATGGCGACGACCTGCTGATGGCGGCGGCGGAGCTGCCCGTCGCCGGCCTGCACAACGCGGCCAACGCCCTGGCGGCGCTGGCCCTGTGCCGGCCCTTGGGGCTGGCGTTCGAGCCGCTCCTGGCCGGGTTGCGCGAATTCCGCGGATTGCCCCACCGGGTGGAAAAGGTGGCGGAAATCGGCGGCGTGACTTTCTACGACGATTCCAAGGGCACCAACGTCGGCGCGACCGAGGCGGCCTTGAAGGGCATGACCTGCCCGGTGGTGCTGATCGCGGGCGGGGACGGCAAGGGCCAGGATTTTTCGCCCCTCAAGCGGGCGGTAAGCGGCAAGGCGCGCACGGTGGTGCTGATCGGTCGCGACGGGGAGCTGATCGCCGCCGCCATCGAGGGCAGCGGGGTGCCCGTGGCGCGGGCGAAGACCATGGAAGAGGCGGTGGAGAAGGCGTACCGGGCCGCCCGGCCGGGCGACGCGGTGCTGCTCTCGCCGGCCTGCGCCAGCTGGGACATGTTCCGCAACTATGCCCACCGGGCCGAAGTGTTCATCGCGGCGGCGAAGGGGCTGGAAAGGAGGGCGGCTCATGCTTAGCGCCACCCTGAAGGCCAACACCGTGCTGCCCGACTACGATTACCCGCTGCTGTGGGTGACCCTGTTCATCCTCGGTTTCGGCCTGGTGATGGTCTACTCCGCTTCCATTGCCCTGGCGGAGGCCGACCCCCACACCCACTACCGCTACACCTATTTCCTGGTGCGCCACGCGATATTCCTCGGTGTCGGCCTGACCGCCGGAACGCTGGCCTTCACCGTGCCCACGGCGACCTGGCAGCGTCTGTCGCCGTACCTGTTCATGGTCGGACTCGCCCTGCTGGTGGTGGTGCTGATCCCGGGACTCGGCCGGGAAGTCAACGGCTCCCGCCGCTGGTTGTCCCTCTTCGTTATCAACCTGCAGCCGTCGGAACTGATGAAGCTGTTCGCGGTGATGTATGCCGCCGACTACACGGTACGCAAGGCGGCCTTTCTCGACAGCTTCACCAAGGGCTTCCTGCCGATGCTGATGGTGATGCTGATCGTCGGCGGCCTGCTGCTGATGGAGCCGGACTTCGGCGCTTTCGCGGTGATCACCGCCATCGCCATGTCCATCCTCTTTCTCGGCGGCTTGAACGGCAAGCAGTTCGGCGGACTCATCGTCCTGCTGCTGATCGGCTTCGTGCTGCTGATCTGGAGTTCCCCTTACCGGCTGCAGCGCATCATCGGTTTCATGGACCCCTGGGCCGACCCCTTCGGCAAGGGCTATCAATTGTCCCACGCCCTCATCGCCTTCGGTCGAGGCGAGTGGTTCGGCGTCGGCTTGGGGGGCAGCGTCGAGAAACTGCTCTATTTGCCCGAAGCTCATACCGACTTTCTCCTGGCGGTGATTGCCGAGGAACTGGGGTTCGCTGGCGTGCTGGCGGTCATCGCGGCCTTCTCCTGGCTGACGGTGCGGGCCTTTTCCATCGCCAAGAGGGCCGTGGAGCAGGAGCGGAATTTCAGCGCCCTGGCGGCCTACGGCATCGGCGTTTGGTTGTCGGTGCAGTCCATCATCAACATGGGCGTGAACATGGGCCTGCTTCCCACCAAGGGGCTGACCTTGCCGCTGATGAGTTTCGGCGGCAGCGGCATCGTCGCCAATTGCATCGCCCTCGGCGTGCTCCTGCGCATCGACTGGGAAGTGCGGCAGCTGATGAAAGGGTATTCGGTATGAGCCGCACGGTCATGATCATGGCGGGCGGCACCGGCGGCCACATCTACCCGGCATTGGCGGTGGGCGACGCGTTGCGCGAGAAGGGCTGGAAAGCGGTGTGGCTCGGCACCCGCAACGGCATGGAGGCGCAACTGGTGCCTGCCCATGGCGGCTACGAAATGGCCTGGGTCAACATCAAAGGGCTGCGGGGCAAGGGCCTGCTGCGGCTGCTGGCGACGCCGGCGCTGCTGCTGGTGGCCATGGTCCAGAGCGCGCGAGCCATCTTCCGCCATCGTCCCGACGTGGTCGTGGGGTTCGGCGGCTATACCGCCCTCCCCGGCGGGCTGATGGCATCCCTGCTGGCGAAGCCCCTGGCGATCCACGAGCAGAATTCCATCGCCGGGTTGACCAACCGGGTATTGGCGGGCTTGGCCGACCGCGTCCTGGTGGCCTTCCCCGATGCGTTCAACGACGCCAACCGCTCCATGGGGTGGAAGGCCCATTTGCCGAAAGCCAAAGGGACGGAATGGGTGGGTAACCCGGTGCGGGCGGAAATCGGCAACCTCCCGGCGCCTGAAGAGCGCTTCGGCGGACGGGAAGGAAAACTCAAGCTGCTGGTCGTGGGGGGCAGCCTGGGCGCCCAGGCATTGAACGAGACCCTGCCCCAGGCCCTGGCGATGATTCCCGCCGAGCGGCGGCCCCTGGTCAAGCATCAGGCGGGGAAGGCCCATTACGAAAAGCTCCAGGCCATGTATCGCGAGGCGGGCGTGGAAGCCGAGGTGGTTCCCTTCATCGAGGATATGGCCGCCGAATACGCGGCCTGCGACCTGGTCGTCTGCCGCGCGGGAGCTCTGACGGTGGCGGAATTGGCGGCGGCGGGGGTGGCGAGCATCCTGGTGCCTTTCCCCCATGCGGTGGACGACCATCAAACGGGGAACGCCCGCTTCCTGAGCGAGCAGGGGGCCGCGATTCTCGCCCCGCAGAAGGATTTGAGCGCCGAATCCCTGGCTAAGACTATCGGCGGACTGAACCGCGATCGCCTTCTGGCCATGGCCCAGGCGGCACGGAAATTGGGCAAGCCGGATTCCACCATGTTGGTCGCCAAGGCTTGCGAGGAGTTGGCAGGATGAAGCACAAGGTCAAACGGATTCATTTCGTGGGTATCGGCGGCGCCGGCATGAGCGGCATCGCCGAGGTGCTGCTGAACCTGGGTTACAAGGTCAGCGGCTCGGACCTGGCCGACGGCGCGGTGACCAAGCGCCTGAAGAGCCTCGGCGCCAAGGTGTGCGTCGGCCATGCCGCCGAGAATGTGGAACAGTCGGACGTGGTCGTGATTTCGAGCGCGGTGAAAGAGGACAATCCCGAGGTGCAGGCCGCCCGTGAGCGCAACATTCCGGTGGTTCCCCGGGCCATGATGCTCGCCGAGCTGATGCGTTTCCGCCCCGGCATCGCCGTGGCGGGAACCCACGGCAAGACCACCACCACCAGTCTCATTGCGAGCATCCTGGCCGAAGCGGGCATGGACCCCACCTTCGTCATCGGCGGCCGCCTGGAGGCCGCCGGCGCCAACGCCCGCCTGGGCCAGGGGGAATTTATCGTCGCCGAGGCGGACGAATCCGACGCCTCCTTCCTGCTGCTGAACCCGGTGGTGTCGGTGATCACCAACATCGACCAGGACCACATGGAAACCTACGGCCACGATTTCAACCGCCTCAAGCAGGCCTTCGTGGACTTCACTCAGCGCCTGCCCTTCTATGGCATGGCCGTGGTGTGCGTGGACGACCCGGTGGTGCGGGAAATCCTGCCGCGCATCACCAAGCCGGTCTGGACCTACGGCCTCTCCGAGGATGCCAGGGTGCGGGCCGTGGACGTGCAGGCGAAGAACGGCCAGATGAAATTCACCGTGGTGAGAGTGAACGGCAAGGAAACGCGCTTCAAGGTCACCCTCAACCTGCCCGGCATCCACTACGTGCGCAACGCCCTGGCGGCCATCGCCGTGGCGTCGGAAGTGGGGGTTCCGGACAAGGCCATCGTCAAGGCCTTGGCTGAATTCAAAGGCGTTGGGCGGCGCTTCCAGCGCTACGGCGAGATCGCCATCCCGAGCGGCGGCGCCTTCACCCTGGTGGACGACTACGGCCATCACCCGGTGGAGATGGCCGCCACCATCGCGGCGGCGCGGGGCGCTTTCCCGGACCGTCGCTTGGTGCTGGCCTTTCAGCCCCACCGCTATACCCGGACCCGCGACCTGTTCGAAGACTTCGCCAACGTGCTGTCTAGCGTCGATGTCTTGCTGTTGAGCGAGGTCTATGCCGCGGGCGAGGCGCCCGTCGTCGCGGCGGACGGCCGGTCCCTGGCCCGGGCGATACGCGTCCTGGGCAAGGTCGAACCGATATTCGTCGCCGATATCGCCGATATGCCCGCCGTCATCCGGGAGACCGTGCGGGACGGCGACGTGGTGCTGACCATGGGAGCCGGTTCCATCGGCCAGGTGCCGGGCAAGCTGGCGGCCGGGGGGAAGGAATGAAGATGGAGAGTCTGCCCGTGCTCCGCGGCGAGCTCAGGCTCAACGAGCCCATGGCCCGCTACACCACCTGGAAAGCGGGCGGAGCGGCGGAGCGGCTTTACGTGCCGGCGGACTTGGCGGACCTGGGACTGCTCCTGAAAAGCCTGCCGGCTGACGAGGCGGTGACGATAGTCGGCCTCGGCAGCAATTTGCTGGTGCGGGACGGCGGTATTCGGGGGACGGTGGTGGTGTTGCATGGGGCCCTGACGGCGTTGCGCCTGGAGAGCGACGGCCGGCTGTACGCCGAAGCCGGGGTGCCCGATGCCAAGGTGGCGCGCTTTGCCTCGCGCCACGGCTTGGTGGGCGCGGAGTTTCTCGCCGGCATTCCGGGTACCGTGGGCGGCGCTTTGGCGATGAACGCCGGCTGCTACGGCGCCGAAACCTGGCAGGTGGTGGACGAGGTGCTGACCCTGGGCCGGGACGGCGAGCTGCGCCGGCGGTGCGGCAGCGACTACGACATCGGCTATCGCCACGTGCAACTGAAGGTTGACGGCGAGGAGGGAGGGGTAGAGAGCCATCCTTGCCGGGAGGAATGGTTTGCCGCCGCCTGGTTCAAGCTGCGGCCAGGGGATGGCGAAGGCGCGCGCCGGCAGATGAAAGCCCTGCTGGAAAAGCGCTCCGCCAGCCAGCCGCTGCATTTGCCCAATGCCGGCTCGGTGTTCCGCAACCCGGCGGGGGATTTCGCCGGCCGGCTGATCGAGGCCTGCGGTCTGAAGGGAAAGCGCCTCGGCGGGGCGCAGATTTCAGAAAAACACGCCAACTTCATCGTCAATGTCGGTGGCGCCACGGCGGCGGATATCGAAGGGCTGATCGAGTTGGCGCGGCAAACGGTAGCGAAGGAATGCGGCGTGGAGTTGGTGAGCGAAGTGAAGATTATCGGGGTCAAGGCATGATGGCCAGGGAATTCGGCAAAGTGGCGGTTCTGCTAGGAGGCAAATCCGCCGAGCGGGAAGTGTCGCTGAAAAGCGGCGGCGCCGTCCTGGCGGCGCTCCGTCGCCAAGGCGTGGATGCCCATCCCTTCGACCCGGCGGAGAGGGATCTGCTGGATTTGGAACGGGAAGGGTTCGCCCGGGTGTTCATCGCCCTCCACGGGCGTTTCGGCGAAGACGGCACGGTGCAGGGCGCCCTGGAGTTGATGGGGATCCCCTATACCGGCAGCGGCGTCATGGCCAGCGCCCTGGGCATGGACAAGTGGCGTACCAAGCTGATCTGGCAGGCGGCCGGCCTGCCCGTCCCGGATTACGCCCTGCTGGACGGGAGCAGCGACTTCGCCGCCGTGGAAGCCAGGCTGGGCTTGCCCATTTTCGTCAAGCCGGCCCGGGAGGGGTCGAGCATCGGCGTCACCAAGGTCAAGACCCGCGGCGGCCTGAAGGCGGCCTACGAGGAAGCGGCGAAGCACGACAGCCTGGTGATCGCCGAGGCCTTCATCGGCGGCGGGGAATATACCGTGGCGATTCTCGGCGACCGGGTTTTTCCCGCGATCAAGATCGAGCCGGCAACGGACTTCTACGACTACGAAGCGAAGTATTTCCGCGACGACACCCGCTATCTGTGCCCCTGCGGCCTGGCGGAAGAAAAGGAAGCGGAAATCCGCGCCCAGGCGCTGAAGGCGTTCGAGGCCATCGGCGGCTCCGGCTGGGGCCGGGTGGACTTCCTCATGGACGAGGCGGGCAGACATTATTTCCTGGAGGCGAATACTTCCCCCGGCATGACCGACCACAGCCTGGTGCCCATGGCGGCCAGGGTGGCGGGCGTGTCGTTCGACGAACGGGTGTTGAGGATATTGGAACTGGCCCATGTGGGATAAGCCCGAAATCATGCTCTGGCTTGCCGACCTGCTCGATGCGCTGGCGGCGATCCTGCTGCTGTACGCGGTGCTGTTCGTGGTGGTGCACCTGCCGGTCTTTCCGGTAAAGGAAATCAAGGTGATGGGCGAACTCAAGCACGTTACCCGGCAGCAGGTGCAGTACATCGTCAACCGGGAGCTGGCGGGCAATTTCTTCACCGTGGACTTGAACCGCACGCGCCAGGCCTTCGAGAAGCTGCCCTGGGTGCGCAACGTGAATATCCGCCGCAAGTGGCCGGACAAGCTGGAGGTGTCCCTGGAGGAGCACGTGGCCCTGGCGCGCTGGGGGACCATGGCGCTGGTGAATACCCACGGCGAACTGTTCGACGGCGCCACCGATCAGGAGTTGCCGGTGTTCGTCGGGCCGGCGGAGAACACGGTGGAGATGGCCCAGTACTACGCCCAGTTCCAGCAAATGCTGAAACCCACCGGCCTGGCGATCAACCAGCTAGTGCTGACGCCGCGGCGGGCCTGGGAGCTGCGTTTCAACAACGGGCTGGTCGCCGAGCTGGGGCGGGAGAAGGTGAGCGAACGGCTGCAACGGTTCGCCGGCGTCTATGGGCGGACCCTGGAGCGCCTGGGCGGGACGGTGAGCTATGTGGATTTGCGTTATTCCAACGGTTTTGCGGTACGGATGCAGGGTTTTAGGGAGAAAGGGTCGGGGGCCGGGGCGGATAAGGCCGCGCTGAAAAAGGCGGCCTAGGCGCCGGAACTCGACGGGAGCGAAAAATGAGCAAGTTGAAAGACCAAAAAGAGCTGATCGTAGGATTGGATATCGGTACCTCCAAGATCGTCGCCATCGTGGCGGAAGTCTTGCCGGAGGGACGGCTGGAAATCATCGGCATGGGACAGCATCCGTCCCGGGGGCTGAAGAAGGGCGTGGTGGTGAACATCGAGTCCACCGTCAACGCCATCCAGCGCGCCCTGGAAGAGGCGGAGCTGATGGCGGACTGCAAAATCCGCGAGGTGTACACCGGCATCGCCGGCAACCACATCCGCTCCATCAATTCCCACGGCATGGTGGCCATCAAGGACAAGGAGGTCACCCAGGCCGACGTGGACCGGGTGATCGAAACCGCCCGGGCGGTGAACATCCCCATGGACCAGCAGATTCTCCACATCCTGACCCAGGAGTTCATCATCGACGGCCAGGAAGACGTGCGGGAACCCTTGGGGATGAGCGGGGTGCGCCTGGAAGTGAAGGTGCACATCGTCACCGGCGCGGTATCGGCGGCCCAGAACATCATCAAGTGCGTGCGCCGTTGCGGCCTCGAGGTGCGGGACCTGATCCTGCAACCCCTGGCGTCCAGCATGGCGGTGCTGTCCGAGGACGAAAAGGACCTGGGCGTATGTCTGGTGGATATCGGCGGCGGCACCACGGACATGGCGGTCTTCACCAGCGGCGCCATCCGCCACACGGCGGTGATTCCCATCGCCGGCGATCAGATCACCAACGACATCGCCATGGCCCTGCGCACGCCGACCAAGGACGCGGAGGACATCAAGCGCACCTACGGCTGCGCCCTGCGCCAGCTGGCGAGCCCGGAAGAGATGGTGGAAGTGCCCGGCGTGGGCGAACGGGAAACCCGCAAGCTGTCGCGCCAGACCCTGGCGGAGGTGATCGAGCCCCGGGTGGAAGAGCTCTATTCCTTGGTCCAGGCGGAACTGCGTCGCAGCGGCTTCGAGGACCTGATGTCCTCGGGCATCGTCCTCACAGGCGGCAGCAGCGTGCTGCCGGGGATGGTTGAGCTGGGCGAGGAGGTGTTCCACATGCCGGTGCGCCTGGGCTACCCCCAATACGTGGGCGGGTTGGCGGAGGTGGTGCGCAATCCCCGCTTCGCCACCGGCGTCGGCCTGCTCCTGGCGGGTTACGAACAGTACCAGCGTCACGCCGGCAACCGGGTCCAGGGCGGCTCGGTCATGGACATCTTTCAGAAGATGAAGAGCTGGTTCCAAGGGAATTTCTAACGCATGGCTTGGGGTGAAAGGCGAAGGGAGAGCGGCATGGGCAGAGCAGGCAGACAGTAAACGGCGGTACGGAAACAAAATGGGTTTGAAGAAAAATTTTCGGTAATTTCAAGGAGGCAATATGTTTTTTGAAATCATGGACAAAGACAGCCAAGAAGCGGTAATCAAGGTGATCGGCGTAGGGGGCTGCGGCGGCAACGCGGTGGAGCACATGATCGCCCAGGGCGTGAACGGCGTGGAATTCATTTGCGCCAACACCGACGCCCAGGCCCTGAGCAAGAGCCAGGCCACCACCACGCTGCAGATCGGCAGCGCCATCACCAAGGGGCTCGGCGCCGGCGCTAACCCCAACATCGGCCGCGAGGCGGCGGTGGAAGATCGGGAAGGCATCGCCGACGCCATCCGCGGCGCCGACATGCTGTTCATCACCGCCGGCATGGGGGGCGGCACCGGCACCGGCGCCGCGCCCGTGGTGGCCGAGGTGGCGAAGGAACTGGGCATCCTCACCGTGGCGGTGGTGACCAAGCCCTTCGAGTTCGAAGGCAAGCGCATGAAGGTGGCCCAGGCCGGCATCGAGGCTTTGTCCCAGTTCGTCGATTCCCTGATCGTGATTCCCAACGAGAAGCTGATGCATGTGCTGGGTGACGATGTCTCCATGCTGGACGCCTTCAAGGCGGCCAACGACGTGCTGCACGGCGCCGTGGCGGGTATCGCCGAAGTGATCAAGTGCCCCGGCCTGGTGAACGTGGACTTCGCCGACGTGCGCACCGTGATGTCCGAAATGGGCATGGCGATGATGGGTTCCGCCCATGCGGTCGGCCTCGACCGCGCCACCATCGCGGCGGAACGCGCGGTATCCAGCCCGCTGCTGGAAGACGTGAATCTTTCCGGCGCCCGCGGCGTGTTGGTGAACATCACCGCCAGCGCCAGCATCAAGATGAAGGAAGTTCACGACGCCATGAACACCATCAAGGGCTTCGCCGCCGAAGACGCCACGGTGATCGTCGGCACGGTGATCGACGAGAACATGGGCGACGACCTGCGCGTCACCATCGTGGCCACGGGTTTGGGCGCAGCGGTCAACCGCCAGCAGAACAAACCGTTAAGCATCGTGAAGACCGGCACCGACGACACGCCGATGGAAGTCAATTACGCCGAGCTGGACCAGCCCGCCGTCATGCGCCGCCGCCGCGACGCCCAGGTGGAAGCGCTGAAGCAGTCCGGCATGGAGATGTACGACATTCCCGCCTTCCTGCGCAAACAAGCTGACTAAGGGCCAGGGAAGCCAAAAGCTAAGCGGGCGATGTCGCCGGAAGGGCGGCAGGGCGGCGCTCCGCCTTGGCTGCCAAAGACGGGCTGTGTTAGACTTGTATGAATTGGGAATTTGTAACCTATTGATCGGAAACCGCGCATGATCAGGCAGCGCACCTTGAAAAACGTCATCCACGCCACCGGCGTCGGCTTGCATTCGGGCAAAAAGGTCCAGATGGCCCTGCGTCCCGCCGCGCCGAACACCGGCATCGTGTTTCGACGGGTGGACCTGCCTGCGCCGGTGGAAATCAGCGCGGCGCCGGACCATGTGGGCGATACCCGCCTGTCCTCCACCCTGGAGGTCGGTGATGTGCGCGTCGGGACGGTCGAGCACCTGATGTCGGCTTTCGCCGGTCTGGGCGTGGATAATGCCTATGTCGACCTGTCCGCGCCGGAAGTCCCGATTATGGACGGCTCCGCCTCGCCCTTCGTTTTTCTCCTGCAGTCGGCGGGGATCGAGGAGCAGGCCGCCCTGAAGCGGTACATCCGGGTCAAGAAGCCGGTAGTGGTCGAAGCCGGCGACAAGTGGGTGCGCTTCGATCCCTACAACGGGTTCCGGCTGGATTTCACCATTTCCTTCAATCACCCGGTCTTCGAGGCCTCGCGTCAAAAGGTGGTGGTGGATTTCGCCGATACTTCCTACATCAAGGAAGTGAGCCGGGCACGGACCTTCGGTTTCATGGAGGACGTGGAGGCCATGCGCGCCAAGGGCCTGGCCCTGGGGGGCAGCATGGAAAACGCCATCGTCATGGACGAGTTCCGTATTCTCAACAGCGACGGCTTGCGCTATGAAGACGAATTCGTCCGTCACAAGGTGCTGGACGCGGTGGGCGACCTTTATCTCCTCGGTCATCCCCTGATCGGCGCCTATACCGCCTACAAATCGGGCCACGCCCTGAACAACCAGCTGCTGCGGGCCATGCTGCGCGATGCGGAAGCGTGGGAGTTCGTCACCTTTGATCGTGCCGAGGATGCGCCGGCCGGTTTCGTCAGGCTCCAGGCGCAGGCGGCCTAGGGCTGTGCTTGCTCGCCGCGGTTATTGACCGTGGGGGTCTCTTGCTTCTCCTGAGGATTCTGGTTTTTCTGGCGCTGGTGCTAGGCGGCACGTCTGGTCTCGCCTATTTGCTGACCCGGGACCGTCGCTATCTGCGCTTTTGCTGGGGCCTGGTCAAGCTGATGGGGGGAATTGCGGCGGTGTTCCTGACGCTGCTGGTTCTGGAGCGGCTAGTTCTTGTTGTTTGAAACGGCATGATGTTGGTGGGTCAGCAGCGCCTCCAGGGCCGTCTTGAGGGGGCTTTCCTTCAGTTTGGCGGTGAATTGGGCCACGTTGTCCAGCGCTTCGTCGCCGATGGGCCGTTTTTCCGGGCGGCGCGGTTCCGCTCGGAACGGCTCGGCTTGCACTAGGACACGAATTGCAGTAACCTCAAGCCCGCATTTATTGAACCCGGTCAACAGGGTAGGCGCAAGTTGCCGAAGCTTGGCGGCAATGGCGCCGTTGGGGGCATACAGGCAAACCGACTCCCCGCTCAGGGCGCCCACGCGGCAGTGGCGGGCCAGCTCGGGGTGGATGATGCCGTCGAGGGCGCGCTGATATTTCCTCAGTAGGTCGCTGGTCTCCTGCCAATGCTGGAGCGTGGGCGAACTGCGGAAAAAGTGGCCGGGTTTATAAGCGGGCATCAGAAAAACTAGGGACCATTCCTTTTGAACATCATTATCGTATCCGATAAGCTGAGCAAATCCAAAACGCTGGTGCTGGATTCCCGCAAGCTGGCTCTGTTGTTGTCCACTTGGCTGGCGGTTCCCGTGCTGGTGGCGGGTGGTCTTTTTTACTACACCCTGACCCGTTCCGTAGAGATCGACAACCCCTACCTGCGCTCGCTCATCATCGAAGCCCAGCGCGAGCAGCTGGAGAAGCATCAGGCCTCCCTGCAGGCCAGCCTGAACGCCATGGCGGTTAGGGTGGGGCAGATGCAGGCCCAGACGACCCGCCTGGATGCGTTGGGTGAACGCCTGGTGAAGCTTTCGGGGATCAACAAGCAGGAATTCCGTTTCGATCAGCCTCCCGCCCAAGGCGGACCGGAAGGCAGCGTGCCGCAGCGTTCCCTGACGCAAAAGGAACTGCAGCAGCAAATCGACGCCCTGGCGGCAAAGCTGGATGACCGCTCCGACCGTCTGATGGTGTTGGAGTCCATGTTCATGGAAAAGCACCTGAGCAAGGTGACCATTCCTTCCGCTCCTCCCGTTAAAGCGGGCTGGTATTCCTCCAACTTCGGCTGGCGCCTGGACCCTTTCACCGGTAAGAACGCCTTCCATGAGGGGGTGGATTTTATGGCCGAAGTGGGGACGGAAGTGCATGCGGCCGCGGGCGGCGTGGTGATTTATTCTCAGTTCAATACCTCCGGTTACGGCAACCTGATCGAGATCGACCACGGCAACGGCATGGTTTCCCGTTATGCCCATCTTTCCCGGGCTTTCGTCAAGGAAGGCGACATCGTCCTCCGCGGCCAGAAAATCGGCCTCGTCGGCAACACCGGCCGCTCTACCGGCCCTCATCTGCACTTCGAAATCCGCATCGGCGGCGCGCCGCAAAACCCCGCCCGCTTCCTGCAAGCCCAGGGCTGATCGCGCCCTCGGCGCGCGCCCAGGCTTTTCGTCTTAAACAACCCGACCGACTTATTTCATGCTTACCAGCGTCCTCAAGAAAATTTTTGGCAGCCGCAACGACCGACTGATCAAGCAATACATGCAGACCGTTCGCCGCATCAATGGTCTGGAACCCCAAATCGCCGCCCTCAGCGATGCCGAGTTGCGCGCCAAGACCGATGAGTTCAAGCGGCGCTACCAGAACGGAGAAACCCTGGACGACTTGCTGCCGGAGGCCTTCGCCGTGGTGCGCGAGGCGGGCAAGCGGGTCCTGGAAATGCGCCATTTCGACGTCCAGCTGATCGGTGGCATGGTGCTTCACTACGGCAAGATCGCGGAAATGCGCACCGGCGAGGGCAAGACCCTGGTGGCGACCCTGCCGGCCTATCTCAATGCCCTGTCGGGCAAGGGGGTGCACGTGGTGACGGTGAACGACTACCTCGCCCGTCGCGACGCCGAGTGGATGGGGCGGATTCACGGCTTCCTCGGACTCACCGTGGGCGTCAACCTGTCCCAGATGGAGCACGAGGAGAAGCAGAAGGCCTACGCCGCCGACATCACCTATGGCACCAACAACGAGTTCGGCTTCGACTACCTGCGGGACAACATGGTCTACCACCCCTCGGAACGGGTGCAGCGCAAGCTGAACTTCGCCATCGTCGACGAGGTGGATTCCATCCTGATCGACGAGGCCCGCACGCCGCTGATCATTTCCGGCCAGGCCGACGACAACGTCGAGATGTACGTCCGCATCAACCAGCTGGCGCCGATGCTGACCAAGCAGGAAACGGAAGACGGTCCCGGCGACTATTCCGTGGACGAGAAAGCGCACCAGGTGTTGCTGACCGAGGCGGGCCACGAGCGCGCCGAGGAGCTTCTGACCAAGGCCGGCTTGCTGGCGCCCGGCACCAGTCTTTACGACGCCAGCAACATCACCCTGATGCACCATTTGTACGCCGCTCTGCGGGCCCACGCCCTGTTCCATCGGGACCAGCACTATGTGGTGCAGGACGGGGAAATCATCATCGTCGACGAATTCACCGGCCGTCTGATGTCCGGCCGCCGCTGGTCCGAGGGCCTGCATCAGGCGGTGGAGGCGAAGGAAGGCGTGGCC
>JBFXHL010000053.1:0-17895 GCA_050177075.1 Sulfuricellaceae bacterium
CAACCCACCTCCACCGCAGAGTTATCCACGGCGCCGGGCACCGCAGGTCCCTCTCTACCGAAGGGGGCCGGCGCGGTGGATGACTCGTGTTCAGCTCTCACGGGGCGGGAGGCGTCCATTCAATTCTCCGGTTCGTTTTAAGAGGCGCGGCGCAGGACGCCGCTCAGGTAAAGAGGGAAAACTTTTTTCGCCTGGGCGGCGATGGCGCGCTTGCCGCCGAACATCGCCGCCTGCACCGCCAGGCCCTGGATCATGCCGAGGAACAGGGTGGCGGCGGCGTATTCGTCCAGGTCGGGGGCGACGGTTCCCGTTTCCTTGGCCTGGCGCAGCAGCCCGGCGACTTTTTCCTCGAAGGCCGTGACGATGCCCTGGATCGCTCCCTTGATGGCGGCGTTGTCGCTGTGGATCAGGTCGGTGAACATCAGCCGGGGAACGGCGGGGTATTTGGCGATGAAGCCGGTCTGAGCGAGAAACAGCTTCTCCAGCGTCTGTAGCGGGTCGTCGGCGGCGATGCGGGCGATATTCTGTGCCACCTGGCTGCGTATCCAGTCCACCACCGCCAGCCAGATATCGTCCTTGCTGGCGAAGTGGCGAAAGATCGCGCCTTGGGTCAGCCCCATGGCTCCGGCCATGTCCTGGGTGGTGACCCGGTCGATGCCCCGGCGGGCGGCCAGCTCCAGGGCGGACTGGACGATGCGTTCCCGGCGGGCTTCGCTATTCAGGCGGGTTTGTTTTTTCGTTTCTTCTTGCATTTCAGAATATTGTGTCTTGCCAAGTAAGTAATCAGTTGCTATCTTAGTGATGCCGAGCGTGGCGGTCAAGTATTTCTTGGTTTCGTCTTGCGAGGGAAGAAGGTGGCGGCCTATAATCGCTGACCAACCGGTCAGTCAGTGAGGAAGTGTTAGTGAAAGAGGATATGGCGCGCCCCACCTGCGAGGGGGCGGAGCGCATTTTGGCGGCGGCGGAGGAGCTGTTCGCCAAGGAAGGGTTCGATGCGGTGTCGATGAACGCCATTGCGGACAAGGCCGGCGTGAGCAAGGCCAATGTGTTCCACCATTTCAAGTCGAAGAACGACTTGTATCTGGCGGTGATCAAGCAGGCCTGCCAGCAGGCCTGCGCCTTCATCGACAACTTCGGCAGCGACCGGGGGGCCTTCCCCCAGCGCCTCAAGCTCTTCGCCCTGGAGCATCTGCAGCATGTGCTGGACAAGGCGGAGATTTCCCGCCTGATCCAGCGGGACCTGCTGGAGAACGGCCCCCAGCGGGGCAAGGAGCTGGCGGAGCGGGTGTTCGGCCAGAATTTCGCCCGTCTGGTGGAGATTATCCGCGGCGGCCAGGGGAAGGGCGAATTGCGGCAGGACATCGATCCGGCCATGGTGGCGGTGATGGTGATCGGCATCAACATCACCTTCTTCCAGGCCGGCGAGGTGTTCCGCCACTACCCGGAGGTGGATTTCATGGACGACCCTGCCCGCTACAGCAAGATGGCGGTGGATATTCTGCTCAACGGCATTCTGCCGCGCGACAACTGAGAATGGAACGAACGGAATCATGAGAACAAAAAGCGTATCCCTGTTGCTGATGGTGCTGACCGCCGGCCTGGCCCTGGGGGGCTGCGGCAAGAAGGCCGAGGAGAAGAAAGGGCCGCCGCCGGCGGTGATTACCGTCAGCCGGGCGGTGACCCGGGACGTGCCGGTGGTGGAGCGCGCTGTCGGCGAGGCGGACAGTTCCACGGCGCCCAAGGTGGCGGCGGAGGTGGCGGGGCGCATTACCAAGATACTGGTGGAAATCGGCGATCCGGTGAAAAAGGGCCAGCTGCTGGCGGAAATCGAGCCCACGGATTTCAGCGCCGATGCCAAGCGCACCGAGGCCCTGGCGGTGAGCCAGCGGAAGCTTACCGAGCGCTACCGGGAGCTGGCCAAGAAGGGATTCATCTCCCCCGCCGCCCTGGAGGGCTACGAGGCCCAGAACGTCGCGACCCGGGAGCAATACACCCGCGCCGCCAAGAATCTGTCCCGCACCCGCATCCTGTCGCCGGTGGACGGCCGGGTGGACGACCGCATGGTGTCCGTCGGCGACTGGATCGACCTGGGCAAGCCGGTGTTTCAGCTGGCCGCCAGCGACCACCTGCGCATCCGTCTGCCCTTCCCGGAGACGGTGGCGTCTCGCATCAAGGTGGGGCAGGCGGTTTCCCTGAGCACGCCCGCCTCCCCTGGCAAGGTGGTTAGTGGCCAGGTGGAGCAGCTGAAGCCCATGGTGGGTTCCTCCAGCCGTTCCTTCGACGCCATCGTGGAGGTGAAGAATCCCGGCGACTGGCGGCCGGGCGGCTCGGTGGACGGCGAGGTGGTGACCGAAATCCATCCCGCCGCGGTGATGGTGCCGGAGCAGAGCGTGGTGCTGCGTCCCGCCGGAACCGTGGTGTACGTGGTGCAGGACGGCAAGGCCCTGCAGCGCAAGGTGAAAGCCGGCGTCAAGCAGGGCGGGCTGGTGGAGATCGTCGAAGGGCTGAAGAGCGGAGAAACGGTGGCCGTGGACGGCGCCGGCTTCCTCACCGATAAGGCGACGGTGGCCGTGAAGGGCGACAAGAAATGACCCTGCCCGAACTTTCCATCAAGCGCCACGTGCTGGCGTGGATGATGTCGGCGGTGCTGGTGCTGTTCGGCATCATCAGCTACCAGCGCATCGGCATGGACCGCTTCCCCTACATCGAATTTCCCATCGTCTCGGTGAGCACCACCCTCAAGGGGGCCAACCCGGACATCGTCGACGCCAGCATCACCAACATCATCGAGACCGCGGTCAACAGCACCCCGGGCATCGAGCATATCCAGTCCTCCTCGTCGCCGGGGGTGTCGACGGTGAACATCACCTTCAACCTGGACAAGAAGATCGACGTGGCCTTCAACGAGGTCCAGGCCAAGGTCAACCAGGTGCTGCGCCAGCTGCCCAAGGACGCCGATCCGCCGGTGGTGGCCAAGGTGGAAACCAACGCCATGCCCATCATGTGGCTGGCTCTGCAGGGGGACCGCACCCAGCAGCAACTCAACCAGTACGCCACCAACGTCATCAAGAAGCGCCTGGAGACCATCGACGGCGTGGGCGAGGTGCGCCTCGGCGGCAAGCGGGACCGCACCATCCGGGTCAACCTGCTGCCGGCGAAGATGGCGGCGTTCAAGATCACCGCCCAGGACATCAGCAATGCCTTCAACACCGAGCACGTCCAGATGGCGGGGGGCTTTCTCACCGGCCAGGCGACGGAATACCTGATCAAGCTCGACCTGGAGTTCCACAACCTGGACGACATGGCCCAGATGGTGATCGCCTACCGCGACGGCGCGCCGGTCAGGCTCAAGGACGTGGCCGAAATCGAGGACGGCCTGGCCGATTACCGCCAGCTGGCCCGCTTCAACGGCAAGATGACCGTCGGCCTGGGCATCGTCAAGGTGGCCAACACCAACACCGTCGCCATCGTGGACAACATCAAGAAGCGCCTGGAAACGGAGATCATCCCCCAGCTGCCGCCGGGCATGACTCTGTCCATCGTCTCCAACGACGCCCTGTTCATTCTGGAAATCGTCAACTCCCTCAAGGAACACCTGGTGGAGGGCACCCTGTTGGCGGCGCTGATCGTCTGGCTGTTCCTGCGCTCGGTGCGCTCGACCCTGATCATCGCCACGGCGATTCCCGTCTCCCTGATGGGGGCGGTGGCGGTGATCTATTTCTTCGGCTATACCCTCAACTCCCTCACCCTGCTCGCGCTGCTGCTCTTGATCGGGGTGGTGGTGGACGACGCCATCGTGGTGCTGGAGAACATCTTCCGCCACCGGGAAACCCTGGACCCGGACCCCGTCTCCGCCGCCGTCAACGGCAGCAAGGAAGTGGTGTTCGCGGTGCTGGCGGCGACCCTGTCCCTGGTGTCGATCTTCGCCCCGGTGATTTTCATGGGCGGCATCATCGGCCAGTTCTTCAAATCCTTCTCGGTGGTGGTGACCTTCGGCGTCCTGGTGTCCCTGTTCGTCTCCCTCACCCTGACCCCCATGCTCTGCTCCCGCTACCTCAAGGTGCAGAAGCAGCACGGCAAGGTTTACTACGCCCTGGACCGCTTCTTCCACCGCATGGAAGACGGCTACCGCCGCCTGCTCGACCTGGCGCTGGCCCACCGCTGGAAGGTGGTGGCCCTCACCGTGCTCGTCGTGCTGTGCAGTACCTTCTTCTTCGCCAACGTGGGCAAGACCTTCACCCCGGACCAGGACGAGGGCCGCTTCCTGGTGAACGTCCGCACCCCCCTGGGATCGAGCATCGACTACACCGACAGCCGCCTGCGGATGGTGGAGAGCATCCTCTTCAAGCACAAGGAGATCGTCACCGAGTTCGCCCTCATCGGCCTGGGCCAGGCGGGGCAGGTGAACCAGGGTCTGGTGGTGGCGCGCATGGCGCCCCGGAATGAACGACGCGTGACGCAGCAGGAAATCCTGGTGACCCTGCGCAAGGAGCTGTCCCAGGTTCCCGGCGCGCGGGTCTTCCCCGCTCCCTATCCGATGGTCGGCGGCCAGCGGGGCGAGCCCCTGCAGTTCGTGCTCAGCGGCCCCAACCTGGAGGAAGTCGGGCGCCTGACCAAGGAGCTGCAGCAGAAGCTGGTGGGCGATCCCGGCATGGGGCGCCTGGACACCGACCTGCAGCTGGACCTGCCCCAGCTGACCCTGAACCCCGACCGGGTGCGGGTGGCGGCGGCCGGTCTGTCCTCCTCGGATGTGGCCCTGGCCCTCAACATGCTCTCCGGCGGCGTGGACATCGCCCGCTACAACGACGAGCCCGGCGACGGCCAGCGCTACTATGTCCGCGCCAAGGCCAAGGACGGCGAGTTCACCCAGCCCTCGGACCTGACGAAGATTTACCTGCGCAGCCGGGACGGCAAGCTGGTGCGCCTGGATACCGTGGCCAAGGTCAAGGAGACCCTGGGGCCCGCCATCATCGGGCGCTTCGACCTGCAGTACGCCGCCACCTTTTACGCCACCCCCACCATGCCCCTGGGAGAAGCGGTGGCCAAGGTCAAGCAGGCGGCGGCGGAAATCCTGCCCATGGGCTACAGCGTGAAAATGATCGGCCAGGCGGAAGAGTTCGGCAAGACCGTGAACTACATGCTCTTCGCCTTCACCCTGGCGATGGTGCTGCTGTACATGGTGCTGGCGAGTCAGTTCAACTCCTTCCTCCAGCCCTTCATCATCATGCTGGCCCAGCCCCTGGCGATTATCGGCGGGGTGATGGCCCTGTGGCTCACCGGGCAGACCCTCAACATCTACTCCATGATCGGCCTGGTGTTGCTGATCGGCCTGGTGGCGAAGAACTCCATCCTGCTGGTGGACCTCACCAACCAGCGGAGGGAGGAAGGCAAGGGGGTGGACGAGGCCCTCAAGGACGCCTGCCCGATCCGCATGCGGCCGGTGCTGATGACCTCCGCCACCGTCATCCTGGCCCTGTTCCCCGCCGCTCTGGGGCTGGGAGCGGGGGCCGAGACCAACGGCCCCCTGGCGGTGGCGGTGATCGGCGGCATGATTTCCTCTACCCTGCTGACCCTGGTGGTGGTGCCGGCGGTCTATTCTTTGGTGGAGCGTTTCGTCGAACGCTGGCGCGGGCGCCATCCCAAGCCGGTGGAGGAATAAGGAGAAGCCATGGTTCGCTGGATTCTGCTGGCTGGGTTGCTGTCCCTGGGGGCCTATTCCTCCGGCGGGAAGAGCGTCTATCAAGGCTATGCCGAGGGCGAATACGTGCGGGTGGCCGCGCCCTTCGCCGGCAGCCTGACGGCGCTGGCGGTGAAGCGAGGCGACCAGGTGAAGGCCGGCGCCCCCCTCTATGCCCTGGAGCAGGAGAACGAGCGGGCGGCGCGGCTCGAGGCGGAGGAGCGCCTGAAAAAGGCCGGCGACAGCCTGGAAGCCGTCCGTGCCCAGCGGGTCCAGGCGGCGGCGCAGCTCAAGCACGCCGAGCAGACCTACCGGCGGACCCAGGAACTGGCGGGCAAGCGTTTCGTTTCGCCCCAGGCCCTGGACGATGCCCGCTCCTCCCTCGACCAGGCCCGGGCCGGGCTGGCCAGCCTGGACGCCCAGGCCACCGCCGCGGCCGCCGAGGCCGAAGCCGCCAAGGCGGTGCTGGCCCAGGCGAAGTGGAAGCTCGACCAGAAAACCGTGGCGGCTCCCGTGGCCGGGGTGGTGGACGACACGCTGTACGTGAAGGGGGAGTGGGTGCCGGCGGGCAGCCCCGTGGTGTCCCTCCTCCCGCCCCAGAACATCAAGGCGCGCTTCTTCGTCCCCGAAAGCCGCCTCGGTGGCCTGAAGCCGGGGCAGACGGTGGAGCTGCGCTGCGACGGCTGCGCGGCGCCGATTGCCGCCACTATCAGTTTCATCGCCTCCCAGGCCGAGTACACGCCGCCGGTAATCTATTCCAAGGAAAACCGCGCCAAGCTGGTTTATCTGGTGGAGGCTCGGCCCAGGCCGGAGGACGCGGTCAGGCTGCATCCCGGCCAGCCCCTGGACGTGCAGCTGTAAGCCATGAACAACGGGGCGCTGGTCATCGACGTGCGCGGCATCTCCAAGAGCTTCGACGGCAAGAAGGCGGTCAACGGTCTCGACCTCCAGGTGCGGCAAGGGGAGATTTACGGCTTCCTCGGCCCCAACGGCAGCGGCAAGACCACGTCGATTCGCATGCTCTGCGGCCTGCTGACTCCCGACGAGGGCAGCGGCACCTGCCTGGGCTTCGACGTGGTGCGCCAGACCGCCGAGATCAAGCGCCAGGTGGGCTACATGACGCAGCGCTTCAGCCTCTACGAGGATCTGTCGATCCGGGAGAACCTGGATTTCGTCGCCCGCATGTACGGCGTGGCCGACCGGCAGCGCAAGGTGTCCGCCGCCCTGGAGCGGCTGGGCTTGGCGGAGCGGCAAAGGCAGCTCGCCGGTCAGCTGTCCGGCGGCTGGAAGCAGCGCCTCGCCCTGGCGACCTGCATGCTGCACCGGCCCAGGCTGCTGTTGCTGGACGAGCCCACGGCCGGGGTGGATCCCAAGGCGCGGCGGGATTTCTGGGACGAAATCCACCGTCTGGCGGCGGAGGGGATCACGGTTCTGGTCAGCACCCACTACATGGACGAGGCCGAGCGTTGCCACCGTCTGGCTTATATCGCCTACGGCAACCTCTTGGTCAACGGCACCGTGAAGGAAGTGGTGGAGGGCTCCGGCATCGTCACCTGGGCGGTGGAGGGGGACGACCTGTTTGCCCTTTCGTCGCGGCTGCGGGGCCAGGGGGGGGTCGATCAGGTGGTGCCCTTCGGCAATGTGTTGCACGTATCCGGTACCGATGCGGCCATGCTGGAGCGGAGCCTGGCGCCCTTTCGCGACGACCCGGCCTACCGCTGGTCCCCGGCCAAACCGGGATTGGAAGATGTATTCATACAACTGATGGAACGGGCGAAAGACAACTTCGCATGAGCTTTCAACGCTTCGCATGGCACCGCTTCTGGGCGATGGTGATGAAGGAGTTCATCCAGATGCGCCGGGACCGGCTGACCTTCGCCATGATGGTGGGGATTCCCCTCCTCCAGCTGGTGCTGTTCGGCTTCGCCATCAACTCCGATCCCAAGCACCTGCCGACGGCGATCCTGGTGGCGGACAACAGCCTCTTTTCCCGCACCTTCGTGCGCGCCCTGGAGAACAGCGACTACTTCCACGTGGTGCGAACCCTGTCCAGCGAGGCCGAGGCCGAGGAGATGCTGGCGGAAGGGGACGTGCAGTTCGTGGTGGAAATTCCGCAGAATTTCGCTCGCAAGCTGATGCGGGGCGAACGGCCGGAAATTTTGCTGGCGGCGGACGCCACCGATCCTTCCGCCACCGGCAACGCCATCGCCGCCATCAACCAGCTCGGCCAGACGGCCCTCAACCGGGATCTGCAGGGGGTGCTGCAGCCTCTTCAAGGGAAGCCCGGCCCCTTCGAGGTGACCATTCACCGCCGCTACAACCCCGAGGGCATCACCCAGTACAATATCGTTCCGGGCCTG
The DNA here is from genome assembly GCA_050177075.1 of Sulfuricellaceae bacterium. Classification (GTDB taxonomy): domain Bacteria; phylum Pseudomonadota; class Gammaproteobacteria; order Burkholderiales; family UBA9220; genus UBA2239. The sequence continues at coordinate 8,038 of JBFXHL010000053.1, forward strand.
ATGGGGGTGATCCTCACCATGACCATGATCATGATGACCGGCCTGGCCATGACCCGGGAACGGGAGCGGGGCACCATGGAGAACCTCCTCGCCACGCCGGTGCGGCCCTTCGAGGTGATGGCGGGGAAAATCGTGCCCTACATCCTGGTGGGCTATATCCAGGTGGTCCTGATTCTTCTCGCCGCCTGGGTCATTTTCGGCGTGCCCATGGTGGGCAGCGTGGCGCTGCTGTTCGCCGTGGTGCTGGTGTTCATCGCCGCCAACCTGGCGGTGGGCATCACTTTCTCCACCGTGGCCCGCAACCAGATGCAGGCGATGCAGATGACCTTTTTCTTCTTCCTGCCGTCCATGCTGCTGTCGGGCTTCATGTTCCCCTTCCGCGGCATGCCCGAGTGGGCCCAGACTATCGGCGAGGTACTGCCCCTGACCCATTTCCTGCGCATGGTGCGGGGGATATTGCTGAAGGGCAACGGGGTGGCGGATACCCTTCCGCACCTGCTGCCCTTGCTGCTGTTTTTGCTGGCGGTGGTGGCGATCGGTCTGAAACGCTACCGCAAGACCCTGGATTGACGACGGTCGGCGCCATACCGGCCTATAATGAGTTGCTAATGGAAAGGAACGTAACGATGCGAACCCTGAAACCCTTGCCCCTGATGCTGTGCCTGCTGGGGTTGAGCACCCCCGTTCTGGCGTCGGACCTGATGGAGGTTTACCGCCAGGCCCAGGAGATGGACGCCACCTTCGCTTCCGCCCGCTATGCCCGCGACGCGGGCATCGAGGCCCTGCCCCAGGGGCGTTCCCTGCTGCTGCCCACCGTCGGCCTGGCCGGGGCGAAAACCCGCACCGACATCGAACGGGGCGGCAGCGACTTCAGCAACACCAACCGCACCTGGACCCTGTCCCTGTCCCAGCCCCTGTTCCGCTGGCAGAACTGGGCCCAGTACAAGCAGGGAGAGGCCAAGGCCCAGCAGGCGGAGGCCCTGTTCGTGTCCGCCCAGCAGGACCTCATCGTCCGCGTGGCCCAGGCCTATTTCGACGTGCTGCTGGCCCAGGATAACGTGGAGTTGCAGCAAGCCCAGAAGGCGGCCATCGCCGAGCAGCTGGAGCAGGCCAAGATCAGCTTCGAGGTGGGCACCGCCACCATCACCGACACCCACGACGCCCAGGCCCGCTACGACCTGGTGAATTCCCAGGAAATCGCCGCCCTCAACGACCTGGAGGTGAAGCGCCGCGCCCTGGAGGTGCTGATCGGACGCTATCCCGACATGCTCAAGCCCCTCGCCGGCAAGCTGCCCCTCGACCTGCCCCAGCCCAACGACATGGACAAGTGGGTGGAGAGCGCCGACGCCCAGAACCCCCAGCTCCTGGCCCAGCGCGCCAATTACGAGGTGGCCAGGCAGCAGGTGGAAGTGAACCGGGCCGGCCACCTGCCCACCCTGGACCTGGTGGCGAGCCGCAGCAAGAACAGCAACGCCACTTTTGGCACCTCGGCCATCGGCCAGACCACCACCGATTCCGTCGGCCTGCAACTCAATATTCCCCTGTTCCAGGGCGGCTACGTCAGTTCCAAGCTGCGGGAGGCCGCCGCCAGTTTTGAAAAAGCCAAGCAGGACCTGGAGCTGACCAAGCGCCAGGTGGACCTCCAGGCCCGCCAATCCTACCTCGGCGTCACCAGCGGCATCGCCCAGGTGAAGGCCCTGGAGCAGGCCCTGGTGTCCAACCAGAGCTCCCTGGAATCCACCCAGCTGGGCCAGGAGGTGGGGGTGCGCACCAGCGTTGACGTGCTCAACGCCCGTCAGCAGCTCTATACCGCCAAATACAACCTGGCCCAGGCCCGCTACAACTACATCGTCAGCCGCCTCAAGCTGAAGGCCGCTGTCGGCTCCCTCACCGAGGACGATCTGTCCCAGGTCAACCGGTGGCTCGGCGACCTTCCCAAGCCGGCGACTCCACCCGCTCCCGCCAACGACGAAAAAACCGCCGCCAAGCAGCAGAACGGCTGAGCCGGCGGAACAACAATAAAAAGCGAGGAGAGAGCGATGGGCCGAAGGATGGGACGGCAGTACATTCTAAGAGGAGTGGCGGTGTTCGCGCAGGCCGCCCTGCTGGCGGGCTGCGCCGCCGGGCCCGATTTCCAGCGCCCCGCCCCGCCGGCGGTGGAGAGCTACACGCCGGAGCCTCTCGCGGAAACGACGGCCGCCACGCCCATTCCCGGCGGCGAGGCCCAGTCCCTGGTCAAGGCCCGGGATATTCCGGGCCAGTGGTGGGAGCTGTTCCATTCCGAGGCCTTGAACGGGCTCATTCGCCAGGCCCTGGAGGCCAACCCCGACCTCCAGGCCGCCGAGGCCGCCCTGCGCGCCGCCCGGGAGAACACCCTGGCGGGAGAGGGGAGCTATTTCCCCGCCGTGGACGCCAAGCTGGGCGTCAACCGCCAGCAGGCCAACGGCGCCTCCGCCGGCCAGGCGACTTCCTCTTCCCTATTCACCCTCTATAACGCCTCCGTGGGGGTGTCCTATACCCTCGACGCCTTCGGCGGCGTGCGGCGCCAGGTGGAATCTCTCTCCGCCCAGGAGGAGTACCAGCGCTTTCAATTGGAGGGCGCCTACCTGACCCTTACCGCCAACCTGGTTACGGCAGCGATCCAGGAGGCGTCCCTGCGGGGGCAGGTGGAAGCCACCCGCAAGCTGGTGGAATTCCAGGCCCAGCAGCTGGACATCGTGCGTCGCCAGTTCGAGGTGGGCAGCGTCGCCAGGACCGATGTCCTGGCCCAGCAGACCCAGCTGGCCCAGACCCGGGCCACCTTGCCGCCCCTGGAAAAACAGCTGTCCCAGAAGCGCAACCAGCTGGCGGTGCTGGCGGGCAAGTTTCCCGGCGAAGGCCCCGGGGCCCGTTTCGAGCTGGCCGACCTCAAGCTGCCGCAGGAATTGCCCCTCAGCCTGCCCTCCAAACTGGTGGAGCAGCGGCCTGACGTTCGCGCCAAGGAGGCGCTGCTGCACAAGGCCAGCGCCGAGATCGGCGTGGCCACGGCCAACATGCTGCCCCAGCTGACCCTTACCGCCAGCTACGGCTCCGCCGCCCTGACTTCCGGCACCCTGTTCACCGGCCCCGCCGTGGTCTGGGGGGCGGGAGCGAGCCTGCTGCAGCCCCTGTTCCGCGGCGGCACGCTGCTTCACCGCAAGCGGGCGGCGGAAGCTTCCTTCGACCAGGCGGCGGCCGAATACCATGGCACGGTATTGAAGGCCTTCCAGGATGTGGCGGACGTGCTTCAGGCTCTGGAGCGGGATGCGGAGGCCCTGCAGGCGCAGCACGAGGCCGAGCAGGCGGCGGCGGCCAGCCTGGAGCTGGCCCAGAAGCAGTACCAGGTGGGCAGCGCCAGCTTCCTGACCCTGCTGAACGCGGAGCGGGCCTATCAGCAGGCCCGCATTGCCCTGGTGCAGGCCCAGGCCGCCCGTTATGCCGATACCGCCGCCCTGTTCCAGGCCCTGGGCGGCGGCTGGTGGAACCGGAACGACGGCGCGGCGGTGGCCGCGCGGAAAAATAGCGACGAGGAAAAACAACCATGAAAAAGCGCATGGTGATCATGCTGGTGGCGGTGGGGATGGTGTTCGGCGGCATCTTCGGCTTTCAGGCCTTCAAGGGGGCGATGATCAAGAAGTTCATGAGCGCCCAGGCCCAGCCCCCCCAGACCGTCACGACCATCGTGGCCGCTTCCCAGGAATGGCAGCCCCAGATCAAGGCGGTGGGCAGCCTGCGGGCCATGCGCGGGGCGGACCTGGCGCCGGAAGTGGCGGGTGTGGTCGCCGCCATCCAGTTCAAGTCCGGCGACGAGGTCAAGGCCGGCGATCTGCTGGTGCAGTTACGGGCCGACTCCGACCAAGCCCGCCTCCACTCCCTCCAGGCCAATGCGGAGCTGGCGGACGCCACCTTCAAGCGCGACCAGGAGCTGATCAAGGTCCACGCCATCAGCCAGGCCACCTACGATGCCGACGCCGCCAACCTGAAGAGCGCCCGGGCCCTGGCGGCGGAACAGCAGGCCCTGGTGGCGAAGAAATTCATCCGCGCCCCCTTCGCCGGGCGCATCGGCATCCGCCAGGTGGACCTGGGCCAATACCTCAACGCCGGGGAGAAGATCGCCACCCTCCAGGTCCTCGACCCCATCTATGTGGACTTCTATATTCCCCAGCAGGAACTGAGCCGCCTCAAGGTGGGGGAGGCGGTGACGGCCGCCACCGATACCTTCCCCGATGAAATCTTCAAGGGGGAAATCTCGGCCATCGACCCCAAGGTGGATACCGATACCCGCAACGTCCAGGTGCGCGCCACCCTGAAGAACCCGGAGCACAAGCTGCTGCCGGGGATGTTCGCCACGGTCAGCATCCAGTCCGGCAAGCCGCAGAATTTCATCACCCTGCCCCAGACGGCGATTACCTTCAGTCCCTACGGCGACACCGTGTTCCTGGTGGAGGAGAAGGGCAAGGGGGCCGACGGCAAGCCGGTCCGGGTGGCGAAGCAAGCCTTCGTCACCACTGGCCGTACCCGCGGCGACCAGGTGGCGATTCTCAAGGGGGTGAAGGCGGGCGACACGGTGGTGAGCAGCGGCCAGTTGAAGCTCAAGAACGGCACTCCCCTGATCATCAACAACGCGGTCACGCCGGCGGACAACCCGGCGCCGAAGCCCCAGGACCGCTAAGGGTGAGCCGCCGATGAAATTCACCGATCTTTTCATCGAACGGCCGGTGCTGGCCACGGTGGTCAGCCTGCTGCTGCTGGTGTTCGGCCTGCGCTCCGTGATGGAGCTGCCGGTGCTACAGTATCCCCGCACCCAGAACGCGGTGGTGACGGTCACCACCAGCTACTACGGTGCCGATGCCGACGTGGTGGCAGGCTTCATCACCACCCCCCTGGAGAACTCCATCGCCCAGGCCAACGGCATCGATTACCTGACGTCCACCAGCTCCCAGGGGACGTCCATCATCCAGGCTACCCTGCGTCTCAACTACGACCCCAGCAAGGCCGTCACCGAGATCAACACCAAGGTCAACGCGGTGCGCAACCAGCTGCCGGCGGAGGCCCAGCAGCCGGTGATCGACGTGGCCATTGGCGAGACCATCGACTCCATGTACATTGGCTTCTACAGCCAGGACCTGCCCGCCAACCAGATCACCGACTACCTGATCCGGGTGGTGCAGCCCAAGCTCCAGGCGGTGGAAGGGGTGCAGCACGCCGAGATTCTCGGCGAGCAGCGCTTCGCCCTGCGGGCCTGGCTGAACCCGGAGAAGCTGGCCGCCTACGGCCTCACCGCCGCCGACGTGAGCACCGCCCTGGCCAACAACAACTTCCTTTCCGCCGTGGGCAGCACCAAGGGGCAGATGGTGCAGGTGGACCTCACCGCTTCCACCGACCTTTCCTCCCTGGAGGCTTTCCGCAACCTGGTGGTGAAGCAGAAGGGCGGCGCCATCGTGCGCCTCCAGGACGTGGCCAACGTCACCCTGGGAGCCGAGAACTACGAATCGGCGGTGGCCTTCGACGGCAAGCCGTCGGTCTACATCGGCATCAAGGTGGCGCCCACCGCCAACCTGCTGGACGTGATCGAACGGGTGCACAAGGTCTTTCCGGATATCCAGGCCCAGTTGCCCACGGGCCTCAGCGGCAACATCGTCTACGACGGCACCAAATTCGTCCACAGTTCCATCGACGAGGTGATCCACACCCTGATCGAAGCCCTGGTGATCGTCACCCTGGTGGTTTTCGCTTTCCTCGGCTCCCCCCGCTCGGTGCTCATTCCCAGCTTGGCGATTCCCCTGTCCCTGATTGGCACCTTCACCGCCATGCTGGTGTTCGGCTTCACCATCAACCTGCTGACCCTCCTCGCCCTGGTGCTGGCCATCGGCCTGGTGGTGGACGACGCGATCATCGTGGTGGAAAACGTCAACCGCCACCTGGACGAGGGCATGAAGCCCTATCAGGCGGCCATCCAGGCGGCGCGGGAACTGGCCGTCCCCATCGTCGCCATGACCGTGGTGCTGGTGGCGGTGTACGTGCCCATCGGCTTCATGGGCGGCCTCACCGGCGCCCTCTTCACCGAATTCGCCTTCACCTTGGTGGGGGCGGTGACCGTGTCGGCCATAATCGCCCTGACCCTGACGCCGATGATGTGTTCCAAGATGCTCAAGCCCCACGACGAGGTCTCCCGACGCGGCTGGGAGGCGCGGCTGGTGGCGGCCATCGACCGCCGCTTCGACGCCCTGCGGGAACACTATGCCCATCGCCTCCACAACAGCTTGGAATATTTGCCGGTGACGGCGGTGTTCGCCTTCATCGTCCTGGGGTGCATCTATTTCCTCTACGCCACTTCCAAATCGGAGCTGGCGCCCCAGGAAGACCAAGGGGTGGTGATTTCCTTCGCCACCGCGGCGCCCAATGCCACCCTGCAGCAGCGCCTGGTCTATGCCAGGCAAATCTACGGCTACATCGCGGCCTACCCGGAAACCTTTCACGTCTTTCAGATCGACGCGCCGGGGCAGTCCATCGCCGGCATGGTGCTCAAGCCCTGGGATGAGCGAACACGCACCGCCGACCAGCTGCAGCCCCTGCTGCAGAAAGATTTGAGCAACGTCGCCGGCGTCCGTACCGCCGCCTTCCAGCCGCCGCCCCTGCCGGGCGCCCGGGGGCTGCCGGTCCAGTTCGTGATCCAGACCACGGAGCCCTTCGAACGCCTGGAGGCGGTGTCCAAGCAGTTCCTCCAGGAAGCCCAGAAGAGCGGCATGTTCATGTTCCTCGACACCGACCTGAAATTCGACCGGCCTCAGTCGGAGGTGGTCATCGACCGGGACAAGGTGGCCCAGATGGGGCTGACCATGAAGGACGTGGGCAGCGCCTTGTCCTCCATGCTGGGGGGCGGCTACGTCAACTACTTCAGCATGGACGGCCGTTCCTACAAGGTCATTCCCCAGGTGCAGCAGGCCTTCCGCCTCAACGCGGAGCAGCTGGAGGGGTATTACATCCGCACCGCCAAGGGCAACGCCGTGCCCCTTTCGACGGTAGCCCACATTGCCACCCGCACCGTGCCGGAAACCCTCAACCACTTCCAGCAGCTGAACTCGGCCACCATCTCCGGGGTGCCTTTCCCCGGCGTCACGGTGGGCGAGGCCCTCAACTACCTCAAGCAGCTCGCCGCCACGAGCCTACCCCAGGGCTACGTGCAGGATTACGCCGGCCAGTCGCGCCAGTTCGTGCAGGAATCCAGCGCCCTGGTGGTGACTTTCTTCTTCGCCCTGATCATCATCTTCCTCGCCCTCTCCGCCCAGTTCGAGAGCTTCCGCGACCCGTTGATCATCCTCATCAGCGTGCCCATGTCCATCTGCGGGGCGTTGATCTTCATCAGCCTGGGCATCGGCGGCGCCAGCCTCAATATCTACACCGAGGTGGGCCTGGTGACGCTCATCGGCCTCATCAGCAAGCATGGCATCCTGATCGTGGAATTCGCCAACAACCTGCAGAAGACGGGCCTCGGCAAGCGAGAGGCGGTGGAGCGGGCGGCCGCCATCCGCCTGCGTCCCATCCTGATGACCACCGCCGCCATGGTGCTGGGGGTGCTGCCCCTCATCACCGCCAGCGGCGCCGGGGCCGTGTCCCGCTTCAACATGGGGCTGGTGATCGCCACCGGCATCGCCATCGGCACGGTGTTCACCCTCTTCGTGGTGCCGGCCATGTACATGCTGGTTGCCGAGGACCATAGCAAACGGCGGCTGGAGGAGGCATAGAAGCCGGCGGTGCCGGGTTGGAAACGGAGGTTGAAGATGCGTTGGCTGATTTTGGGTCTGTTGGCGCTGTCCCTGCTGGCCGGTTGCGGCAAGCGGGACATATATCGGGATGAGGCCTTTCAGGGCGAGACCCCCTTCTCTGCCCGTATCCAGGCCCCCGTGGAGCGGGTGAGGACCGCCGTGCGCCATGCCCTCCTCAGCCAGGGCTACCTGCTCGCCGCCGCACCGCAACCCGACATGCTCCTGGGCAGCAAGGAATTCCAGGACGACGAGGAGCGCAACGTGGTGCTCTATTTTCAGGCCGCCTGGCAGGACAACGGCGACGGCAGCGCCACCGTCTACGCCACCGCCATCCAGCAGGTCAACAGTCTGGAAACCGCCAAGCAGACCGCCGGCATCAACCTGCCGGCCCTGGGCGGCATTTCCGTTCCCGCCGGTTCGACCCGGTTCCAGACCAAGATCAGCGGCGAGACCATCCAGGACAAGGCCTTCTACCGGCGTTTCTACCGCCTGGTGGAGGAGGCCGCCGGGGTGGCCAAGTAGGCGGGGACTAGAACTTTTTTTCCAGCTGCAGGGAGAAGATCCGGCCCGGCCCGGGAATCCGATACAGGGGAGCCAGTTCCGGCGAGGCCACGGTGTAGTAGCGGCGGTCGAACAGGTTCTGGGCCCGCAGGGAAAGACGCCAGCCGTCGGCCAGCCGGTCGCTGTAGAGATGGGCGTTGACCAGCATATAGCCAGGCGCCGGCGCGGGACGGCTGCCGTCGGCTTCGAGGCGCCCTTCCACCCGGCCGACAAAATTGGCTTCCAGGGCGCCCATCCAATAGCCCCAAGGCAAAGGGCCGTGGATGCCCCCTTTCAGCAGTAGCTTAGGCGTGGCGGGAAGGTCACCCTTGTCGGACGAAGCGTGGGTTCCTCGTTGCAGAGTGGCCGAGGCGTAGCCCGACAGTCCCAGTTCCCCGCGCCATTTCAAGTTGCCCTCCATGCCGATTACCCGGGCGGCTTCGTCGGAGTTCTGATACTGGTTGCACTGGAATACGCAGGTATAGCCGTCGAAGCTGGGGGTGTCGGTGAGGCGGGGATAATTCTTCAATTGCGTCAGATAGGCGCTGGCGTTCCAGCTGAAGCGCCGCCCCGGCGCGTTTTCCCATAGGGCTTCCAGGGTGCGGGTGATTTCCGGGCGCAGATCCGGGTTGGCCCAGAGGGTTTCCGCCCGGGGGGTGCCGTCCTGGTAAAGGGATTCGTAAATGGTGGGGGCGCGGTAGGCCTCGCCGTAAAGCAGCTTGCCGGTGCCGCCGCTGGCGAAATGGCGCACGTAGGCCAGACGGGGGCTGAGGTGGCTGTTCACCCCATGGGAAAAGCTGCGGTAGAGGTCATAGCGAGCGCCGAGAAATACCTGGCTGTCGGGGTCGAGCCGGTACTGCCCCTGGGCGAAGAGGCTGTATTGGCCGTAGGCCGGCTTGCTGTCCACGGTGAGGAGGCCGCTGCGGGCCAATCCGGGCTGGTCGCCGACCTGGTGGCGGGCGTCCACCTGTTTGGCCTCGATGCCCATCAGTAGCCGGTGGGGGCCGAAGTTGCGGTCATAGCGGAACTCGGCGCCGTACTGGGTGCTGCCCAGGTCGGAGACGTTGATGTAGGTGGGGATGGCCGGCGCCTGCGGCACGCTGTTGTTGTAGGGATAATCGCCCCGTTCCTGGGTGTCGATCAGGTAGGCCCGGACGGTGGCGATGGCGCCGCTGGCCAAGGTGAAAGTGGAACCTGCCTCCAGGGCGCTCTGGGTCTCCCGCAGCAGCAGCCGGTCGGTGTTGAAGACGGTGCCGTAGCTGGCCAGGGGGTCGTGCTTGCGGCCGTCCGCGAACATCCATTGGAGCCAGGCGTCGCCGCTGAGGAGGCGACCGAAGAGGTGGTAGGACTCGCTGCCGCCGTTGCCGGCGGAGATGCCGTGATACTGGCCGTTGGCATAGGCGGGCGTGTCGTATTCCCGCAGGTAGACGTCGGCGCCCCGGGAAGAGGCGGCGCTGGCGGAGAGAAAAAGGTCCTGGCCGGAGTCAGTGGTGGCGCCGTAGGAAGCGTAGGCCTTGTAGCTGTCGTGGCTGCC
>JBFXHL010000054.1:0-17241 GCA_050177075.1 Sulfuricellaceae bacterium
GGCGGGCGAAGTCCACATGGACGGCGACTACGTGAACGGCCATATCCGCCCCAAGAACAAGAAGGCGGAGCGGATCGACCGCAGGCTGGCGAAGCACCAGAAACCCACCAAGCGCTGCGTGTTCGTGATGCGCCAGAAGTGCGAAGAACTGGCGGATGAACGTTCCGGCGCCAACAAGACGCTGACCTTCGTCATCAGGAACGAGAACCAGGCCGATGTGATGCATCTGGCGGGTCGGTTCGTTACCCAGGGCTCCACGATCTGCGCCGACGAATCCAACGCCTACGATCTGCTCCACGCCAAATACGACACCCGCCGGGTAAACCACCAGCAGGAATACCGGGCCGACGACGGCACCACCAACAACCTGGCGGAATCCTACTTCTCCCGTTTCCGCCGGATGCAGTACGGCCAGGTACACAAGTTCGGCAATCTCTACCTGGCGAACTACGCCAATGAGGCCGCTTACCGGGAGGACACCCGGCGCTGGAGCAACGGCCAAATCTTCCGGGACATCGTGAAGAAGTGCGCCCGGACCCGGACGCACCATGACTGGTGCGGGTACTGGCAGGGGAATAAGCGGCAACAGGAGCGGTTGGCGGCTTAAACCAGCGTCCAGGTCAAGGCGCGGCCCTGCCCGCTGCCAGCGCTTCGCACCAAATCCCGATCTTCAAGGCGGCGCAATGACCCCGTGACCGTGCGCAGCATCATGGCCCGCAGTTCCGGGCTATCGTCCAGTTTCTTCTTTTGGATAATCCACCCAATGATGTCCGCCGTCAGCAATGGCTGACCGGCGTCGCGCAGGGCATCGAGAATGAGCCGGTGGCTCTCGCCGGGCTTGAACACCTTGAAACCGCCCATGCTGGGCTGGCGGACACGCTTGACCCCAAGAGAACGCAAATCGAATTCCGGCGCAAAGAGCTTGAGGGTGGCGTCGAGGTGCTTCAAATCGGCATCCAGGCGCCTGACTTCCTGCATGTGATGCTCGATCAACCCGGCCAGTTCTTCATGCTTGGCCGACAACCCTGAAACAACGTGAGATTCGGACATGGGACACCTGTTCAAGACCAACGAAAACAGGTGTATTGTAGGGCGCTACGCCGCGAGGGGCTTTGTGCGGCTGCTACATAATTCCGACAAAATGGCGGAGAGGGAGGGATTCGAACCCTCGGAACACCGCGAGGTGTTCAACAGATTTCGAGTCTGCCCCGTTCGACCACTCCGGCACCTCTCCTCGAAAGAGGCGCATTTTACCAGCTTCTGCATGGGGTGTGCGACCCAAAATGGACAAAATAGGGAAACTTGTCCACACTTCTGGTATGCGCTCTTTTCTCATGCTGATCATCGCATTAACCCTCGCCGGATGCGGTCAAACCGCCAAACCGATTCCGCCTTACACCCAAAGCGGGGAATTGGTGGTGGTTACCCGCAACAGCCCCACTACCTATTACGAGGATGCCGGCGGTCAGCCTGCAGGAATTGAGCACGACCTCGTGGAACTATTCGCCGAGGAGCTTGGGGTGAAAGTCCGTTTCATCGTCACCCCCCAGTTCAATGAAATCATTCCCACTCTTCTGCAGCAGCAGGCCCATTTCGCGGCAGCAGGCCTGACGATAACGCCAGAACGGGAAAAGCTCGTCCAGTTCATCACCCCTTACCAAACCATCCAGCAGCAAGTGGCCTACAACACCAATAATCTCAAACCGCGTAGCGCACGGGACCTTGTCGGCAAACGCATTGAAGTGGTGGCGGGCAGCAGCTATGTGGAACGGCTGGAGGAACTCCGAGAAAAATATCCCCAGCTGAAATGGCGTGAAGTGGAAGCACTGGAGAGCGAAGAATTGCTGGAAAGGGTGGCTGAAGGCGAAATCGACTACGCCATTGCCGACTCGAATGTTATCGATATATCAAGAACATATATCCCGAACCTAGACAACGCCTTCAACATTAGCCCCCCCCAGTACCTGGCTTGGGCTTTCCCCAAGGAGGCTGACCCGCAGCTGGTCGCCAAAGCCAAGGCCTTCTTCGATAGAATCAAAAAGGACGGTACCTTAAAGGTGCTGATCGACCGCTATTACGGCCATACCCAGCGGCTTGAGTCTGCCGACGTGGCGGGAATTCTGGACAAGCGCGAGGCACTCTTAACCCCCCTGCGCAAATTTTTCTATCCCGCCCAGGAAATTAGCGACATCGACTGGCGCCTGCTGGCGGCACTGGCTTATCAGGAATCCCACTGGGACCCACTGGCCACCTCCCCTACCGGTGTGCGTGGGATCATGATGCTGACGGAAGATACCGCCGACAGGCTGGGCGTTTCGAACCGTCTCGACCCCCGCCAGAGCATCCGCGCCGGCGCTAAATACCTAGCCAGCCTGAAGGATATGCTTCCTGCCCGCATCAGCGAACCCGATCGCACATGGCTTGCCTTGGCTGCCTACAACATGGGATACGGGCACCTGGAGGACGGGCGGATTCTGGCCCAGCGGATGAAAATGAACCCCGATTCCTGGGCAGATCTGAAGAAAGTTCTTCCCCTTCTCACCCAGTCGGCCTATTACACCAAACTCAAACATGGTTACGGCCGAGGCGGCCAAGCAGTGATTTTCGTCGAGAGCGTCCGCACCTATTACGACATCCTGGTGCGCTTCGAAAAACCCCACGAAATCCAGTTCAACTTGGCAGAAAGCGCCAAGATCAGCCGGCGTCCGCGACTGAAAGCCTCACGCAGCTGAATGGCACATCGTCGCTCATGAAGGCTGAGCCGCCAGAAGCATTACTGGCGGCTTCCACCACCAGCGGTCAGTGGGCTTGGATGGTTTTAATACCGCCCATGTAAGGCTGAAGCACGGCAGGAATATCCACCCCTCCATCCGCACGCTGATAGTTCTCCAATATCGCCACCAGCGTCCGCCCTACCGCCAAACCAGAACCGTTCAAAGTATGCACCAGTTCCGGCTTTCCTTTCTCCCCGCCGCGGAAACGGGCCTGCATGCGTCGTGCCTGGAAGGCCTCGAAGTTGGAACAGGAGGAAATTTCCCGGTAGGTGTCCTGGGCCGGCAGCCACACTTCCAGGTCGTAGGTCTTGGCGGCAGAAAAGCCCATATCGCCCGCGCACAGGGCCATGACCCGGTAGGGCAACTCCAGCTTCTGCAGAATGGTTTCGGCGTTGGCCGTCAGCTCTTCCAGAGCCTGGTAGGAGTCCTCGGGACGGACAATTTGCACCAGTTCCACTTTCTCGAACTGATGCTGGCGAATCATCCCCCGCGTATCCTTGCCATAGGAGCCGGCCTCGGAACGGAAGCAAGGCGTGTGGGCGACGAACTTCAGGGGCAGCGCTTCCTGAGCCAGGATTTCGTCCCGCACCATGTTGGTCACCGGCACTTCAGCGGTGGGAATCAGGTACAGCTTTTCGTTCTCGTTCTTCTGCACTGAAAACAGGTCGGCCTCGAACTTGGGCAACTGCCCCGTTCCCCGCATGGAGTCCGGGTTGACCAAGTAGGGAACGTAAACTTCGGTGTAGCCGTGCTCCTGGGTATGGGTATTGAGCATGAACTGGATCAGAGCCCGGTGCAGGCGGGCCAGGTCGGCGCGCAACAAGGTAAAGCGGGCGCCGGACAGCTTGGCGGCAGTGGCGAAGTCCAGCATGGACAGCCCCTCCCCCACGTCCACATGGTCACGGACAGGGAAGTCAAAGGTCCGTGGCGTGCCCCATTTGCGGATTTCCACGTTGTCGGCCTCGGATTTCCCCACCGGCACGCTTTCATGAGGCAAATTGGGGACCGAAAGAAGAATATCCTGCATGGACGCCTGGATTTTTTCCAGTTGGGCCTCGGCCGCCTTTAGCTCGTCACCTAGCCCGGCCACCTCGGCCATGATGGCGGAAACGTCCTCGCCCTTGGCCTTGGCTTGACCGATCTGCTTGGAAGTAGCGTTGCGTTTAGCCTGAAGTTCCTGGGTACGGGTCTGTATTGCCTTTCGCTCCTGCTCCAAACTCTGGAAGGCGGCGGTATCCAACACAAATCCCCGTGTAGCCAAACGCCGGGCCACTTCTTCCAGGTCAGCGCGCAGTAATTGAATATCTAGCATTTCAAATCACCTTAAATTATTCGCTTATCTTATTAAAGATATTTATTTTTTAAACTCTTCGTCCAATTCACGCAGATGAGCCAGACGCTCGGCTATCTTGCCTTCGAGCCCCCTCGGCGTGGGCTGGTAGAAATTCACCGCAGCCAGATCGTCGGGAAAATAATGCTCCCCTGCCGCATAGGCACCCGGCTCGTCGTGGGCATAACGGTAAGCATGGCCGTAGCCCAATTCCTTCATCAGCTTGGTCGGCGCGTTACGCAGGTGGATGGGCACCGCCCGGCTCTTGTCGCCTTTGATAAAGGCACGGGCGTTATTATACGCAACGTACACCGCGTTGCTCTTGGGGGCGACAGCAAGGTAGACCACGGCCTCGGCCAGGGCCAACTCCCCTTCCGGCGAGCCGAGCCGCTCGTAGGTTTCCACCGCGTCCAGCGCCAAGCGCAAGGCTCGAGGGTCGGCAAGACCGATATCCTCCGAGGCCATGCGCACGATGCGCCGCCCCAGGTAAAGGGGATCGGCGCCGCCATCCAGCATGCGACACAGCCAGTACAGCGCCGCATCGGGGCTGGAACCGCGGACGGATTTATGGAGGGCGGAAATCTGGTCGTAGAACTCCTCCCCGCCCTTGTCGAAGCGGCGGCCGCTTTGCGCCAAAGCGTCCCGCGCCAAATCTTCATCCACCGCCTGAACCTTGCGGGTTTCCGCGGCGGTTTTCACCTGCTCCAGGAGGTTGAGCAGACGGCGGGCGTCACCGTCCGCATAGCCGACCAGCAGTGATTTCGCCCCGTCGCTGAAAGACAGCCCGACCAACGCCTTATTTTTGGCGCGATCGAACAATTGCCCCAACTCGTCCTCGGACAAGGGTTGCAGGACATATACCTGAGCCCGCGATAGCAAGGCGCTGTTGACCTCGAAGGATGGGTTTTCGGTGGTGGCGCCGATAAAAGTCACCAGCCCCTCTTCGACGAAAGGCAGAAAGGCGTCCTGCTGGGCCTTGTTGAAACGATGCACCTCATCCACGAAAAGGATGGTGTGACGTCCGAACTGTTGCAGCGTAAGCCTAGCCCGATCAATGGCTTCCCGAATATCCTTCACGCCGGAGAAAACGGCGGAAATGGCAATAAACTCCGAGCTGAAGGCCTGGGCCATGAGGCGCGCGAGGGTGGTTTTCCCCACCCCCGGCGGCCCCCACAGAATCATGGAATGGGGCTTGCCGGATTCGAAGGCGAGACGCAGGGGCTTTCCCGGGCCGAGCAGATGGCTCTGGCCGATCACCTCGTCGAGAGTGCGGGGCCGCAATTGCTCGGCCAGGGGCGCATCGGGAACGCCTTGGGAAAACAGGTCACTCACCGATCACATCCGCGCCCTTGGGCGGGCTGAACTTGAACAGCGCCGGATCGAGTTTGGGGTTGCGCTCCATGTCCGGAAAGCGGATAACCGTGGTCTGGCCGAAATTGTCCCGCAGTTCCATCACATCCAGCAGGTCGCCGTTGAAGCCCATGCGGATATTCTCGAAACCCCCGTCGCCGTTTTTCGGAATGGCTTCCAGCCACTCCAGGGTACCGCGCTTGCCCAGATCCTTGAGCCGGAAGGACTGTTCGATTTCATTCTTGCCCGCCAGCAGCGCCGCCGGCGTCTGGCCTAGGGCCTGATCCAGTTTTTTCACCGTCACCTGTTTCAGGTCGGCATCGTAGACCCACAGCTTCTCGCCATCGCCGACGATCAGTTGCCCCTTGGGCTGGTCGTAGGTCCAGCGGAATTTGCCCGGGCGGGAAAATTGCATCACGCCGCTGGCTTCCTGAATGGTGGTAAGTTGCTTGTCCAGAACGATCTGCTTGAAATGGGACCTAGCGCTTTGGGTATCCCGCAGAAAATGCTGCAAGCGGTCGAGACTGGAGGCCGAAACGGCCAGGGGCAGCATTAACAGGGCAAACAGGTAGTATTTCATCGTTTTCTCAATCACCGCCCGGTACCAGTACTTCCCGGTTGCCGTTGCTCTGCATCGGTGACACCAGTCCGGATTTTTCCATTTGTTCGATCAACCGCGCCGCCCGGTTGTAGCCGATGCGCAATTGGCGCTGCACCAGGGAAATGGAAGCGCGCCGCGCCTTGAGGACAACGGCTACCGCCTCGTCGTAGAGGGGGTCGGATTCGCCGTCGGCGCCGCCCTCCTCCCCTTCCCCACCGCCTTCGACGGCGCCCTCCAGAATGCCTTCCACGTACTGGGGCACCCCCTTGGCCTTGAGGAATTCCACCACCTTGTGCACCTCGCCGTCCGCCACGAAAGCGCCGTGGACCCGCTGGGGATAGCCGGTTCCCGGCGGCAGGTAGAGCATGTCCCCCTGCCCCAGCAGCGCCTCGGCCCCCATCTGGTCGAGGATGGTGCGGGAGTCGATCTTGCTCGACACCTGGAAGGCGATGCGGGTGGGGATGTTGGCCTTGATCAGACCGGTGATCACGTCCACCGACGGGCGCTGGGTCGCCAGCACCAGGTGGATGCCGGAGGCCCGGGCCTTCTGGGCCAGGCGTGCGATCAGCTCCTCCACCTTCTTGCCGGCCACCATCATCAGGTCGGCCAGTTCATCAATGACCACCACGATCAGCGGCAGTTCCTCCAACGGCTCGGGGGCCTCGGGAGTAAGGCTGAAGGGATGGGGCAGCTTATCGCCAGTTTTTTCGGCATCGCGAATCTTCTGGTTGTAACCCGCCAGGTTGCGCACACCCAGGGCGGACATCAGCTTGTAGCGCTTTTCCATTTCCGCCACGCACCAGTTGAGGGCGTTAGCGGCCTGGCGCATGTCGGTGACCACCGGCGCCAGGAGGTGGGGAATGCCCTCGTAGACGGACAGTTCCAGCATCTTCGGGTCCACCAGGATCAGCCGTACTTCCCGGGGCGTGGCCTTGTACAGCAGGGACAGGATCATGGCGTTGATGGCCACCGACTTGCCGGAACCGGTGGTGCCCGCCACCAAGGCGTGGGGCATTTTGGCCAGGTCGGCCACCACCGGCTTGCCGCCGATGTCCTTGCCCATGGCGATAGTCAGAGGGGAAGCCATGTCGGAGTAAACCTGTGCGGAAAGGATTTCCGACAGCCGCACCGTCTGCCGCTTGGGATTGGGAATCTCCAGCCCCATGCAGGACTTGCCGGGAATAGTTTCCACCACCCGCACGCTGACCACCGACAGGGCGCGGGCCAAGTCCTTGGAGAGGTTGGTTATTTGGCTGCCTTTCACCCCTGTCGCGGGCTCAATCTCATAACGGGTAATCACCGGCCCCGGCAAAGCCGCCACCACTTTGACCTCCACGCCAAAATCCAGCAGCTTGCGCTCGATCAGGCGGGAAGTGAACTCCAGGGTCTCGGCGCTGAGGGTTTCCACTGTGCCGTCGGCCTCGTCCAGCAGGTGCAGGGGTGGCAGGTCGGAATCCGGCAAGTCGGCGAACAGGGGCACCTGCTTTTCCTTCACCACCCGTTCCGACTTGGGAATATCCACCACCGGCGCCTCGATTTGCAGCGGGACGTGCTCCTCGAAACGGCGCTTCCCTTCCGCCACATGCTCTTCGCGCCGGATGGAGGCCGCCTTGCCGGCCTTGCGGTCTTGCCAGGCCTGCCAGCGTCCAGCCACGGCGTAATACGTGCTTAGGATGCCTTCTCCCAACCCGTCGATCACCGCCAGCCAGGAAACGCCGGTGAAAAGGCTGAGCCCCACCGCAATGCACAGCAACAACGCGAGCGTTGCGCCGGTAAAACCGAGGGTCGAAAACAATATCTCGCTCAACACCGAACCCAGCATCCCACCGGGAGCCAGGGGCAACGCGGCTTTCAGGGTATACAGCCGCAGGGCCTCCAGGCCGCTGCAACCGAAGAGGAGTACCAGAAACCCGGTCCCGGCAATAATCAGGGACCGCCGGTCGGACAGAGCGTCGCTTTCGATGCGCTTATAGCCCCACCACAAGGTGTAGAGGCAGAAAGCGATCCATAGGTAACCGGAAAGGCCGAAAAGGTAGAGCAGGATATCCGCCAGCCAAGCCCCCAGGCGCCCACCGGAATTCTGGATGATTGCCATGCTCTCGCTGTGGGACCAGCCCGGATCGCTCCGATGATAGGTGACCAGGGACAGCGAAAGATAGATGGTGACCGCCACCAGCACCAGCCACCAGACTTCCGTCAGCAATGCCGGCATGCGGCTGGCCAGAGGGCCTTTAGCGGGAGGACGCGCGGGGCGGGGCGTATGGGAATTTGACTGGGCCATTGGCTATCGCAAAATAACAGTTCGGCAATTATAACCCGAATGCCCCGTGATTCGATTTATGCCGCCACCCACTTGCATTCCGGCCCCCATATCCCCAGATGCATGTAAGATACTTGTTTATGTGAACGCGCTTTCTTGCGTAAAATAGCCAGCTTTGACTTAGTCTAAATTTTACTTTCCCGATTTCGGAAGGAGTCTTTGAATGTCCACCAAACACTGCCGCGTCCTGATTCTCGGTTCCGGCCCCGCCGGTTACACTGCCGCCGTTTATGCCGCCCGCGCCAACCTCAAGCCGGTACTGATTACCGGCATGCAGCAAGGCGGCCAGCTCACCACCACCACCGAAGTGGACAACTGGCCCGGCGCGGTGGAAGGCATCCAGGGCCCCGAGTTGGTGGCCAACATGCTGCAGCACGCAGAGCGCTTCAACACCGAAATCATTTTCGACCATATCCATACCGTGAAGCTGGACCAGAAACCCTTCACCCTCACCGGCGACTCCGGCACCTACACCTGCGACGCCCTGATTATCGCCACCGGCGCTTCCGCCAAATACCTGGGCCTGCCCTCCGAGCAGGCGTTCATGGGCCGCGGCGTGTCCGGCTGCGCCACTTGCGACGGCTTCTTCTATCGTGGCCAGGACGTGGCCGTGATCGGCGGCGGCAACAGCGCCGTGGAAGAGGCCCTCTACCTGTCCAACATCGCCAAACACGTCACCGTAGTTCACCGCCGCGACACCTTCAAAGCGGAGAAAATCCTCATCGACAAGCTGATGGACAAGGCCCAAAACGGCAACATCACCCTGGAACTGAACCACCAGCTGGACGAAGTACTGGGCGACAAGAGCGGCGTTACCGGCATGCGCATCAAGAGCACCGCCGACGGCTCCACCAAGGACATCGCCGTCTCCGGCGTGTTCATCGCCATCGGCCACAAGCCCAACACCGACATCTTCCAGGGCCAGCTGGAACTGGACGGCGGTTATATCGTCACCCAGGGCGGCCGCGAAGGTTATGCCACCCAGACCAGCGTCCCCGGCGTCTTCGCCGCCGGTGACGTGCAGGACCACATCTACCGCCAGGCCATCACCAGCGCCGGCACCGGCTGCATGGCGGCCCTGGATGCCGAACGCTACCTGGAGAGCCTTGGCTAAAAGAAAAGGCGACGGCGCGACGCTGCCGCCCCTGCCCGAGGAGGATGTTGCCCTGTTCCGCGAAGCGGTGGGCGACGTCCAACCCCTTCGCCCCAGCGGGCGGAGATTTCCCCCCTTCAAGCGCCTCAAGCCCATCCCCCACCAGTCCCTGCAGGACGACCAGTAGGTCCTGGTGGACTCCCTCAGCGACCATATCCCCTGGTCAGAAGCCATGGAAACCGGCGAGGAGCTGTCCTTCCTGCGCCCCGGACTCTCCCGCCAGACCCTGCGCCGCCTACGCAGCGGCCACTGGGTCATCGAAGCGGAACTGGACCTCCACGGCCACACCAGCGACGAGGCCAGACTGCGCCTCGCCGAGTTCCTCAACCAGTGCAAGAAACGCGGCATGCGCTGCGTCCGTATCATTCACGGCAAAGGCCTGCGCTCCAAAAACAAGGAGCCGGTGCTCAAAATCAAGGCGCAGAACTGGCTGATGCAGCGGGAAGATGTCCTCGCCTTCTGTCAGGCGCGTCCCGCGGACGGCGGCGGCGGCGCGGTCCTGGTGCTGCTGAAGGCGTCAGGCTAGCAGCGGACTATATCCTTGAGGGTGATCGGGATATAATCCGGTCCTTTATAAAACCCGTCGTTTCGGATGTCCACCAAACCTTCCTCCATTCGCCGGAGCACCTTGCTTCTGCTGCTGGCCGTACTGTTCGCCGTCTGGTTCAGCAATCTCGAATACCGCAAATTGGTGCGCCCGGACGAGGGCCGTTACGCCGAAATCCCGCGGGAAATGGTCGCCAGCGGCGATTGGACCACCCCCCGCCTCAACGGCGTCAAATACTTCGAAAAACCGGCCCTGCAATACTGGGCCACGGCTGCCGCCTACAGCGTCTTCGGCGAGCACCACTGGACCGCGCGGCTGTGGCCCGCCCTGACCGGCTTCCTGGGCATCCTGATGGTGGGTTTCACCGGTGCGCGTCTTTTCGGCAACACCGCTGGGCTGTATGCCGCAACCGTCCTGGCCAGCAGCCTGCTATACGTCCTGATCGGCCACCTCAACACCCTGGACATGGGGGTCAGCTTCTTCATGGGGCTGGGGCTGTGCGGTTTTCTCCTGGCCCACCGGCCCAATGTCCCGGCGCGAGAAAACCGCCTGTGGATGCTGGTCACCTGGGCATCCCTGGCCTTTTCCGTGCTGAGCAAGGGCCTCATCGGCCTGGTGCTGCCCGGCGCGGTGCTGGTGCTGTATACCCTCATCCAGCGCGATTGGCGCCTGTGGACTCGCCTCCATCTGGTTACTGGCCTGTTGCTGTTCTTCGCCCTCAGCGTGCCCTGGTTCGTGGCGGTATCCCTGGCCAATCCCGAATTTTTCCATTTCTTCTTCATCCACGAGCACTTCGAGCGCTTTCTCACCAAGGTGCACGGCCGCTATCAGCCCTGGTACTACTTCGTTCCCATCCTGCTGATGGGTATGCTGCCGTGGGTAATTCCCATGTTCGACGCCCTGGTTCGCGCCTGGAAAAGCGACGGCACGCGCAGCTTCCAGCCCAAGCGCTTTCTGCTGCTGTGGTCACTATTCATCTATTTTTTCTTTTCCATTTCCGATTCCAAGCTGCCCAGCTACCTCCTGCCCATTTTCCCCGCCTTGGCCCTGCTGATCGGGGAACGGCTGACGAAACTCTCCGGCCGCGCCCTGTCCTGGCAAATTTCTCCCTTGCTGATTTTGGCCGTCGCCGCCCTGTGGCTGGCCCCCGATGTCGGCCGCATGGGCGACGAAGAGGTTCCTCCCGAGCTCTACCAGCATTACGTCCCCTGGCTGATGGGCGCCGGTGGCGCGCTCCTGGCTGGAACCCTGGCCGCCCTGTTCTGGAGCCGTCGCAGCCGGGTCGCGCCGGCCGTTCTGGCCTTGGGGCTTTCCGGAGTAGTCGCCTCCCAGCTGGTTCTCACCGGCCACGAAAGCCTTTCTCCCGCCAGTTCCGCCTATCACCTTGTCCAGCGGATCAAGCCTTACCTTAAGCCGGGCATTCCCTTTTACAGCGTGGGCATGTACGAGCAGACCCTGCCCTTCTATATCAAGCGCACCGTTACCGTCGTGGCTTGGCAGGATGAGCTGGAGTTCGGTTTCCAGCAGGAGCCGGACAAGTGGATTCCCGAAATGACCACTTTCAAGCAGCGCTGGCGCGCCGAGCCCCAGGCCCTGGCGATCATGAGCCCTGCCACCTACCAGCAGATGGAAGCGGAAAAACTGCCGATGGAAATCATCGCCCGTGACACCCGCCGCGTCGTAGTGAGGAAACCATGAATCTCTTCAGCTTTTCCCTGGTTCTGACCGGCGTGCTGCTCAACGCCGCCGCCCAGTTGCTGCTCAAGGCCGGCACCAATCAATTGGGGGTGGTGAGCTTCACCCGCGACAACTTCCTGTCCCTGGGCTGGCAGGTGGGCACCCAGCCCCACATCTTCGGCGGCCTGTCCTGCTACGCGGTGAGCGTAGTGGTGTGGATCATGGCCCTGTCCCGGGTGGAGGTCAGTATCGCCTATCCCATGCTCTCCATCGGCTACGTGGTCAACGCCATCGCCGCCTGGTGGCTGTTCGGCGAGGCGGTGTCCCTCACCCGTCTGCTGGGTATCGGCGTTATAATCGTCGGCGTCTACATCGTGGCCCGAAGCTGACGACAAGTAAAAGCAAGAATGGCCGGCATCGCTCTCGAATTCGCCCACCGGCGTCATCTTGACGCCATCCAGCGCTACGCCGCCGACCCTGCCATCGGCGCCCTGTCCAACGTCCCCACCCCCTACCCCGCCGACGGTGCCGAACAATGGCTGGCCTGGGCGGAAGGCGAGCGGGAAGCGGGCACCGGCGTTCATTTCGCGGTGACCCTGAACGGCGAATGCATCGGCAGCTGCGGCCTGACCCATATCAACGGCAAGGCCCGCCGCTGCCAGTTCGGCTACTGGATCGGCAAGCCGTTCTGGGGCAAGGGCCACACCACCGAGGCCGGCGCCCAGGCGTTGCGCTACGGCTTTCACGAATTGCCGGTGGATACCGTGGAAGCCTGCTGCCTGCTGCGCAATCCCGCCTCCCTGCGGGTACTGGAAAAACTGGGCTTCGACAAATTCGCCGAAACCAGCAACGGCACCAATCCAAAATGGCCGGCCGACGAGCCCATCGGCCACTATCGACTGACCCGCGCCGCATGGCAGGCGCACCAATCCCAGGCTGCATGATGACGACCGACTATCTTCCCTTTACCCGCCCCACCCTGGACGAGGAAACCATCCAGGGAGTGGTCGAGGTGCTGCGCTCCGGCTGGCTGGCCAGCGGACCCAACGTCCAGAAATTCGAAACAGGGCTGTCCGACTATCTCGGCGGCCGCCCGGTGCGCTCCCTCACCTCCGCCACCGGCGGTCTGGAAGTGGCGCTGCAGGTGTGCGGCATCGGCCCCGGCGACGAAGTCATCACCCCCGCCATGAGCTTCACCGCCACCCCCAACGTCATCATGCGCGTCGGCGCCAAGCCGGTGTTCGTGGACGTGGATCTGGACAGCCGCAACATCAACCTTGCCCAGGCCGAAGCCGCCATCACGCCGAAAACCAAGGCCCTGATGCCAGTGCATTTCTCCGGCCTGCCGGTGGATATGGATGCCCTCTACGACTTGGCCAAGCGCCACAATCTGCGGGTGATCGAGGACGCCGCCCATGCCATCGGCTCCGCCTGGAAGGGGCAGAAAATCGGCAGCTTCGGCGACATCGTGTCCTTCAGCTTCCACCCCAACAAGAACATGACCACCATCGAGGGCGGCGTCCTGTCCTTCGCCGACGACAGCGAGTTGGCCCTGTTCGACAAGCTCCGCTTCCACGGCATTTCTCGGGACGCGGAGGGCAACATGGACGTGAGCGTTGCCGGCGGCAAGTACAACCTCTCCGACGTGGCGGCCCGGGTCGGCGTGGGCCAGCTGCCCCACATCGACGCCTTCAACGCCAAACGCCGCCAACTGGTGGCCCGTTACTTCGAGCAGATGGATACCGACCCTGCCTTCCTGCTGCCCGCGAAAGGCGACGAAGGCCACAGCTGGCACATGTTCGCCCCGCTGCTGCCCCTGGATCGGCTGAAAATCAGCCGCAAGGAATTCATCCAGAAAATGCACGAACGCAATATCGGCGTCGGCATCCATTACCCGGCGCTGCACCTGTTCAGCCTCTACCGTGGCCTGGGCCACAAGGAAGGCGATTTCCCCAACGCCGAGCGCATCGGCCGCGAGACCGTCACCTTGCCCCTGTTCCCGGCCATGACCGAAGCGGACGTGGACCGGGTGTGCGCCGCCATCAAGGAAATTTTTCAGGAGGCCAAACGATGAGCCAGCCCGAAGTCTCCGTCATCATCCCAGTCTACAACGAGGAGGAAGGCCTCCAGGTGCTGTTCGATCGCCTCTATCCGGCCCTGGACAAGCTCGGGACGAGCTACGAGATCGTGTTCGTCAACGACGGCAGCAAGGACCGCTCCGCCGCCATCCTGCGGGAGCAGTTCCAGAAGCGCCCCGACGTGACGCGGGTGATCCTGTTCGGCGCCAACTTCGGCCAGCACATGGCGATCATGGCGGGCTTCGAGCATTGCCGCGGCAGCCGCATCGTCACCCTGGACGCCGATCTGCAGAATCCGCCGGAGGAAATCGCCAAGCTCCTGGCCAAGATGGACGAGGGCCACGACTACGTCGGCTCCATCCGCAAGCAGCGCAACGACAGCTGGTGGCGCCACGTGGCGTCCCGGGCCATGAACCGCCTGCGGGAAAAGATCACCCGCATCAAGATGACCGACCAGGGCTGCATGCTGCGTGCCTACAACCGCCACATCGTCGACGCCATCAATGCCTGCAAGGAGGTCAGCACCTTCATCCCCGCCCTGGCCTACACCTTCGCCCAGCGCCCGGCGGAAGTGGTGGTGGAGCACGAGGAGCGGGCCGCCGGGGAGTCCAAGTACTCCCTCTACAGCCTGATCCGCCTCAATTTCGACCTCATGACCGGCTTCTCCCTGGTGCCCCTGCAATGGTTCTCCATGGTGGGCATCGCGGTGTCGATTTTCTCCGCCTTCTTCGTGGTGTTCCTCGCCATCCGCCGCCTGATTATCGGCCCCGAGGCGGAAGGCCTGTTCACCCTGTTCGCCATCGCCTTCTTCCTCATCGGCGTCACCCTGTTCGGCATCGGTCTGCTGGGCGAATACATCGGGCGGATTTATCAGCAGGTGCGCCACCGGCCGCGCTATCTGGTGGACGCGGTGCTGGAAAAAACCGAATGAGCCGGGCCGTCGTCTTCGCCTACCACAACGTCGGCGTCCGCTGCCTCAAGGTGCTGCTGGCCCATGGGGTGGAGATTCCGCTGATCGTCACCCACGCCGACAACCCGTCCGAAACCATCTGGTTCGACAGCGTCGCCCAGCTGGCCGCCGACTATGACATCCTCTTCATCACCCCGGACGATCCCAATGCGCCCGAGGTAGTGGCCCAAGTCGAAGCGGCCCAGCCGGACTTCCTGTTTTCCTTCTATTACCGCCACATGCTGAAAAAGGGCCTGCTGGACATTCCGGCCAAGGGCGCTTTCAACATGCACGGCTCCCTGCTCCCCCAGTACCGGGGCCGGGTGCCGGTGAACTGGGCGGTGATCCGGGGCGAAAAGAAAACCGGAACCACGCTGCACGTGATGAACGAGAAACCGGACAACGGCGCCATCGTGGACCAGCAGTCCATCCCTATTCTGCCCGACGACACGGCTTTCGAGGTGTTCCACAAGGTAACTTGCGCCGCCGAAGTGTGCCTGGACCGCTGCCTGCCCGGACTGCTGGCCGGAACGGCGGTGCTGAAGCCCCAGGATTTGAGTCAAGGCGGCTATTTTGGCGGACGGAAGCCGGAAGATGGTAAAATCGACTGGAAACAGAGCGCAGGGACCATCCACAATCTGGTCCGCGCCGTGGCGCCGCCCTATCCGGGGGCGTTCACGCAGCTGGCCGGCTTGCCCATGCGCCTATTGAAAACAAGGCTCGACGCCACCCGCGCCGCCCGCGCCGGTTTCCCCGCGTTTTACTGCGACAGCGGCAAATGCTATGCCGAATGCGGTGACGGCAAGGTACTGCGGGTGCTGGATTTCGAGCTGGATGGAAGGCATTTAACAGCAGAAGAGTTTGTCGCACGGCACGGTTCGCAGCCGCTGCCCTTCGACCTGGATTTTTGAATCGGTGCGCTTTGCGCGTTTCGGCTAATTTTTAAGGGAACACAATGAAAAAAGTCCTCATCCTGGGCGTCAACGGTTTCATCGGCCATCACCTCTCCAAGCGCATCCTGGAAACCACCGACTGGGAGGTTTACGGGATGGACATGTACAGCGACCGGGTCACCGAGCTGATGGCCAACCCCCGCTTCACCTTCTTCGAGGGCGACATTACCATCAACAAGGAGTGGATCGAGTACCACGTGAAGAAGTGCGACGTGGTGCTGCCCCTGGTGGCCATCGCCACCCCCGCCACCTACGTCCAGGATCCCCTGCGCGTGTTCGAACTGGACTTCGAAGCGAACCTGCCCATCGTCCGCCAGTGCGTGAAGTACGGCAAGCACCTGATTTTCCCGTCCACCTCCGAAGTCTACGGCATGTGCAAGGACGGCGAGTTCGACCCGGACAACTCCGAACTGATCCTCGGCCCCATCAACAAGCCCCGCTGGATCTACTCCTGCTCCAAGCAGCTGATGGACCGCGTGATCTGGGCCTATGCCATGCGTCCCGAGTACAAGTTCACCTTCACCCTGTTCCGCCCCTTCAACTGGATCGGCGCCGGCCTCGACAGCCTCAACGCTCCCAAGGAAGGCAGCTCCCGCGTCATCACCCAGTTCCTGGGCCACATCGTGCGCGGCGAGGACATCAAGCTGGTGGACGGCGGCGCGGCCAAGCGCTCCTTCACCTACGTCTCCGACGGCGTGGATGCCCTGATGAAAATCATCGAGAACAAGGACGGCGTCGCTTCCGGCCAGATCTACAACATCGGCAACCCTTCCAACAACTTCTCGGTCAAGGAACTGGCCAAGATGATGCTGGACCTGTCCATGGAATACCCCGAGTACAAGGAAACCGCCCAGAAGGTGAAGACCCTGGAAGTCACCTCCGACGCCTACTATGGCAAGGGCTACCAGGACGTGCAGAACCGGGTGCCGAAGATCGAGAACACCATGAAGGACCTGGGCTGGAAGCCCCAGGTCACCATGGCCGATGCCCTGCGCCACATCTTCGACGCCTACCGCGGCCAAGTGGCCGAGGCACGCAAACTGATGGATTAACACATCAGTCGAGAGCGGCGAGCCGAGAGCTGATTTTGCTCTCGACTCGCCGCTCTTCTCTCTCGGTTTTTCAATGAAACTCGCTCTCAAGATCGACGTCGACACCTACCGCGGCACCCGCGAGGGCGTGCCCCGCTTGGTGGAACTGCTGCAAGCCCACCAGGCCGGTGCCACCTTCCTCTTCAGCCTCGGCCCCGACCATACCGGCCGGGCCATCAAGCGCGTGTTCCGCCCCGGCTTCATGAAAAAGGTGTCCCGCACGTCGGTGGTGGAACATTACGGCCTGCGCACCCTGATGTACGGCACCGTCCTGCCCGGCCCGGACATCGGACGCCGCTGCGCCGACCTGATGCGCAGCGTGAAGGACGCGGGGTTCGAAACCGGCATCCATTGCTACGACCACATCAAGTGGCAGGATTACGTAGCCGGCGAAGACGCCAAATGGACGGCCAAGGAA
>JBFXHL010000055.1:0-17013 GCA_050177075.1 Sulfuricellaceae bacterium
GGCGGGTCAGGCCCTTCTGTGCTTCGCCACCTACAACCTGGTTCGGCTAGGCAGCCTGTCCGGGTGGTGGAATGCGCAGCATGTGTAGGGCGAAATCCGTCCGAATTCCGCCGAAAGGCGGAAAAACCGCCTGGAAACAGGCGATATGGGTTCCCAGCCAAGGCTGAACAGGGTCGATTTGACGCGATGATGCCGAAAATCGACCGTTCAGGGATGGGTTGGGGAAGTTGATCATGGATTTTTCAACGGCCTGCTAGGGCAGGATGTGCTTATAATGTCCCCGATTCGAAACAAGAACCGCGAAACACGGCAAAGACAGCGAAGGGCGAGAGGGATTTCATGAACGAACTACAGATCAGCCTGTTGGCCATCGGTGGCGCCATCGTCGCAGGGATTTACGGTTTCAACCGCTGGCAGGAAAGAAAGCTGAAACGACGGGCTGAAGAGGTGTTCAAGTCCGACCACGACGATGTCCTGCTGGACGAACCCCGCGCCGGGGAGCCGGAACCCGCAGTCGAGCGATCGGGCCGCATCGAGCCGACCTTCGGCGGCGATGGGCCATCGTTTGCCCCTGAGCCGGTCGAAGAACCGGCCGAACCTGCGGCAGACCTCGAAGAAGTTCCCTTGTCCGAGGAACCGGCTATGGTGGCGGCCATGCCGCCCGCTGAGGCCAAAATGGCCGCCGCCATGGCCGGGGAAATCGACTACATCGCCCGCCTCCAGGCGCCATCGCCCATTGCCGCCGCTTCTTTGGAAGAAGCGATGCGTGTTTCCGCCACCTTCGGCAAGCCCGTTGCCTGGCGGGGGCTCAACAGCCGCAGTGGCGCGTGGGAAGACGTCGCCCAGGCGGGGCCGGAGGAAACCTTCAGCGAACTGGCGATCGCCCTGCAATTGGTGGACCGCCAGGGCGCGATTTCCGTCCACAGCCTGGAAATGTTCTGCGACGCGATCCAGAACGCCGCCGCCGACCTCGGCCTCACCGCCGACTGCCCCGACGTGCAGCCGGCCGCCGACCAAGCGGCGGCCCTGGACCGGGTTTGCGCCGAGGCCGACGTGCTCATCGGCATCAACGTCATTCCCGCCGGCGGCGCCGCCATTCCGGCCACCAAGGTGCGGGCGTTCGCCGAGGCGGCGGGGATGAAGCTGGCCGACGACGGCGCCTTCTACTTCCGCAACGACGACGGCGTGGCGCTGTATTCCCTGTGCAACCTGGATTCCGAGCCCTTCACCGCGGAGGGCATCAAGACCCAGTCCACCCATGGCGTGACCCTGCTCCTGGACGTGCCCAAGACGCCGGGCGGCGCCCGGGTGTTCGACCAGATGCTGGCCCAGGCGCGCCAGATGGCCTCGGCGCTGGGAGGGCTGGTGGTGGACGACAACCGCCGTCCCTTCACCGACGCGGGCGCGGAAGCCATCCGCAGCCAGTTGAAGGATATCTACCAGCACATGGACGGGATGGCTATCCCCGCCGGCGGGCCCCTGGCCGCCCGCCTGTTCTCCTGAAGGGTGCTGATGCAGTCGCTGGCGCAGGTCGAGGCGCGCGTTCGCCAGTTGCGGGAGGAAATCGAGGGGCATAACTACCGCTACTACGTCCTCGACGCGCCGTCCATTCCCGATGCCGAGTACGACAGACTGTTCCGCGAGCTTCAGCGACTGGAGGCGGACTATCCCCAGTTCCTGACCTCCGATTCGCCCACCCAGCGGGTGGGCGCCCAGCCCCTGGACGCCTTTTCCCAGGTGACCCACCGGGTGCCGATGCTGTCCCTCAACAATGCCTTCGAGGACGAGGAAGTGGCGGCCTTCGACCGCCGGGTGCGGGAAGGCCTGGCCGCGGCGGGGGAGGTGGAGTACGCCACGGAGCCCAAGTTCGACGGCCTGGCCGTCAGCCTGTGCTACGAAAATGGCGTCCTGGTCCAGGGCGCGACCCGGGGCGATGGCTTCACCGGCGAAGACGTCACCGCCAACCTCAAGACCATTAAATCCATCCCCCTGCGCCTGTTCGTCGCCGAGCCGCCGCGGCTGCTGGAAGTGCGGGGCGAGGTGCTGATGCTGAAGCGGGACTTCGAACGCCTCAACGCCCAGCAGCGGGAAAAGGGCGAGAAGGAGTTCGCCAACCCCCGCAACGCCGCCGCCGGTAGCCTGCGTCAACTGGATTCCCGCGTCACCGCCGGGCGCCGCCTGACCTTTTTCGCCTACGGCGTCGGGGCGGTGGAGGGCGTTGACTTGCCCGCCAGCCACCAGGCAGTCATGGATTGGCTGGCGGAGATGCGTTTCCCGGTGAGCCGGGAACGCTCCCTGGTGCAGGGCGTGGAGGGCCTGCTGGCCTATTACCGCAGGATCGGCGAGGCAAGGGGAAGCCTGCCCTACGATATCGATGGCGTGGTGTACAAGGTCAACGACCTGGCCGCCCAGGAAAGGCTGGGCTTTGTCGCCCGGGCGCCGCGCTTCGCCGTGGCCCACAAGTTCCCCGCCCAGGAGGCGGTGACCGAACTCCTGGGCATCGACGTCCAGGTGGGGCGCACCGGCGCCATCACGCCGGTGGCGCGCCTCAAGCCGGTGTTCGTCGGCGGGGTGACGGTGACCAACGCCACCCTCCATAACGAGGATGAAATCCGACGCAAGGACGTGCGCATCGGCGACACGGTGATCGTGCGCCGGGCGGGGGACGTGATTCCCGAGGTGGTGGCGGTGGTGCCGGAGAAGCGGCCCATCCTGGCACCGGAATTCGTCATGCCCAAGACATGTCCCGAGTGCGGTTCCCACATCATGCGCCTGCCGGACGAGGCCATCGCCCGCTGTACTGGAGGGCTGTACTGCCCGGCTCAGCGCAAGCAGGCCATCCTCCACTTCGCCAGCCGCCGGGCCATGGATGTGGAGGGCCTAGGGGACAAGCTGGTGGATCAGTTGGTGGACAAGGGTCTGGTGAACAACCCGGCCGATCTCTATCGCTTGGGAATGACCACCCTCGCCAACCTGGAGCGGATGGCGGAGAAATCGGCCCAGAACCTCCTCGACGCGCTGGAAAGAAGCAAGCGCACCACCCTGGCCCGCTTCATTTACGCCCTCGGCATCCGCAACGTGGGGGAGGCCACCGCCAAGGACCTGGCCCGCCACTTCGGCAGCCTGGATGCCCTGATGGCGGCGGATGGGGAACGCTTGCAGCAGGTGCCGGACGTGGGGCCGGTGGTGGCGGACAGCATCGCCCAGTTTTTCGCCGAGGCCCACAACCGGGAAGTCATCGCCCAGTTGCGGGAGCAAGGAGTGACGTGGGAGGAGGGCCCGGGCGCGGCGCCTAGCGCTGGCGGAACCCTGGCGGGAAAGACCTTCGTCCTCACCGGCACCCTGCCGACCATGAGCCGCGAGGCCGCCAAGGAGAAAATCGAGGCGGCGGGCGGCAAGGTCAGCGGCAGCGTGTCAAAAAAGACCGATTACGTGGTGGCGGGGGCCGAACCGGGGAGCAAATTCACCAAGGCGCAGGAACTGGGCGTTACCATATTGGACGAGGCAGGGCTATTGGCTCTTCTGGAACAAGAGAAAGGCGAAAGATGAACAAGGTTACCAAGGCGGTGTTTCCCGTGGCGGGGCTGGGGACCCGCTTCCTGCCGGCCACCAAGGCCAGCCCCAAGGAGATGCTGCCCGTCGTGGACAAGCCCCTGATCCAGTACGCGGTGGAGGAGGCGGTGGCCGCTGGCATCACCGAGCTGGTATTCGTCACCGGCCGCACCAAGCGCTCCATCGAGGACCATTTCGACAAGGCCTACGAGGTGGAGGCGGAGTTGGAGGCCCGGGGCAAGACCAAGATGCTGGAAGTGGTGCGCAGCATCATTCCTCCCAACGTCACCTGCGTCTACATCCGCCAGGGCGAGGCACTGGGGCTGGGGCACGCGGTGCTGTGCGCCAAGTCGATCATCGGCGACGACCCTTTCGCCGTCATCCTGGCCGATGACCTGATCGATGGCGAGCCCCATGCCCTGAAGCAGATGGTGGAGATGTACAACTACTACAACTGTTCCATCCTTGGGGTGCAGAACGTGAAGCGGGAGGAAACCTCCCAATACGGCATCGTCCAGGCCTCGCCCCTCAAGGACGGCATCTCCGAGGTGAGCGGCATCGTCGAGAAACCCAAGCCCGAGCACGCGCCTTCGACCCTCGGCGTGGTGGGGCGCTACATTCTGTCCCACCGCATTTTCCAGCACCTGGAATCGGTGCAACCGGGTTCCGGTGGAGAAATCCAGCTGACGGACGGCATCGCCGCCCTGCTGAAGAAGGAACAGGTGCTGGCCTACGAGTTCCACGGCACCCGCTACGACTGCGGCAGCAAGCTGGGCTACCTGAAGGCCACGGTGGAGCATGCCCTGAAGCACCCGGAGGTGGCGGACGAGTTTCGCGCCTACCTGGCCGAGTTCGCGGGGAAACTGTGATGTTGCCCGCTCAGGAAGCCTGGGCGCTGCTGGAGGGGGCGGAGATGATCTGCTCGCCGGAGGAAATTCAGCGCACTTTGGAGCGTTTGGCAAAGGAGATTACAGCGGATTTAGGGGATAGTTACCCCCTCGTGCTGTCGGTGATGGGCGGGGCCGTGGTGTTCACCGGCCAGCTGTTGCCCCTGCTGCGCTTTCCCCTGGATTTCGACTACCTCCACGCCAGCCGCTACGGGGATAGGCTGGCGGGTACCGAGCTGTCCTGGAAGGCCCTGCCGAAGCAGGAGGTGAAGGGGAGGGTGGTGCTGGTGCTGGACGACATCCTGGACGAGGGCCACACCCTGGCGGCGATCCGTGACAAGCTGCTGGAGATGGGGGCCGTCTCCTTCCGCAGCGCGGTGTTCTCGGAAAAGGAGCTGGGGCGAGACAAGCCCATCAAGGCCGATTATGTCGGCGTCCGCCTGCCCAACCGCTACGTGTTCGGCTTCGGCATGGACGCCAAAGGGGCGTGGCGCAACCTGCCGGCGGTGTATGCAATGAAGGAATGAAACGGCAACGTTTCGGGAATAACTAGAATTTCGGAGAAATTATGCTTGCAATTATCGGCGGCAGCGGCCTGACCCAGCTGGCCAATCTGGAAATCACCCGGCGCCAGGTGGTGCGCACTCCCTACGGCGACGCCTCGGGCCCGCTCACTTTCGGCCACATCAAGGAGCACGAAGTGGTGTTCCTGGCGCGGCACGGTTATGGCCATACCCTGGCTCCCCACGAAATCAATTACCGCGCCAATTTGTGGGCCCTCCACGACCAAGGGGTGACCGATGTCGTATCCGTGGCGTCGGTGGGGGGTATTCCCGCCGACCATGGTCCCGGCACCCTGGTGATTCCGGACCAGATCCTCGACTATACCTACGGCCGCAAATCCACCTATTTCGAGGGGTCTGAAGCGCCCGTCACCCACATCGACTTCACCGAGCCCTATTGCGACAAGATGCGCCGCCTGTGCATGCAGGCCGCCGACCTGGCGGGGGAGAAATATTTCGATACGGGGGTGTACGCCACCATGCAGGGCCCCCGCCTCGAAACCAAAGCCGAGGTGAACCGTCTGGAGCGGGACGGCGCGACCATCGTCGGCATGACCGGTATGCCCGAGGCGGCCCTGGCCAAGGAACTGGGGCTTTGTTACGCCGCCATCGGCGTTGTGGTGAACTACGCCGCAGGACGGGGCAACAACGCGAACGCCATCCAGTTCGATGAAATCGGCCGTGAACTGGAGCGCTCCATGCATCGGGTTCGGGCCATTCTCGAGCACGTTGTCGTGATTCATGCCGATTAAACCCATCTTGCGCATGGGCGACCCGCGCCTCCTGGAGCGGGCGGCGCCGGTGGAGCGTTTCGATACGCCGGAACTCCACGCCTTGCTGCAGGACATGCACGACACCATGCGCGCCAACGACGGCGCAGGCCTGGCGGCGCCGCAGATCGGGGTGGGGTTGCAGGTGGTGGTGTTCGGCTTCGATGCCCTGGAGCGTTATCCCGAGGCGGAGAGCGTCCCTTATACGGTGCTGATCAACCCGGTGCTGGAACCTCTGTCCAAAGAATTGGAGGAGGGGTGGGAGGGCTGCTTGAGCATTCCCGGCATGCGCGGACGGGTGCCCCGTTTCGCTTCCTTGCGCTATCGCGGCTTCGACGCCCAGGGAAACCCCATCGACCGCTCGGTGTCGGGTTTTCATGCCCGGGTGGTGCAGCACGAGTGCGACCACCTCCTCGGCGTGCTTTATCCGATGCGTATCACCGACTTGCGCTGGTTCGGCTTTACCGATGTGCTTTTCCCGCAACGTCCCCCGGTGGAAGAGTAGTCGCGACGAACTTGAATAGACCCCCTATTTCTTGTTAAAATTCAACGTTTGCTGAATTCGCATTTGGCGAAGGAAGCAAAAATTCGCACATCCGCCCCCATAAGGGTGCCCGGCGACGGGCCTTCAGGGCGGGTGGAGGCTCAACCCTTATTTGGAGTATTGAAATGTCCGTGACCATGCGTCAAATGCTGGAAGCCGGTGTGCACTTCGGCCACCAGACCCGTTACTGGAACCCCAAGATGGCCCCCTTCATCTTCGGGGAGCGCAACAACATCCACATCATCAACCTGGAAACCACCCTGCCGATGTTCCAGGAAGCGATGAAGTACGTTCGCCAGCTGGCCTCCAACAAGGGCAACATCCTGTTTGTCGCCACCAAGCGCCAGGCCCGCGAAATCATCCGCGAAGAAGCCGAGCGTTGCGGCATGCCTTTCGTCGACCACCGCTGGCTGGGCGGCATGCTCACCAACTTCAAGACCGTGAAGCAGTCCATCAAGCGCCTGCACGACCTGGACGCCATGATCCAGGACGGCTCCATGGATCGTCTGCCCAAGCGCGAGGCCCTGGGTCTCCGTCGCGAGCTGGAAAAACTGGAGCGCAGCCTGGGTGGCATCAAGAACATGGCCTCCCTGCCTGACGCGATCTTCATCATCGACGTCGGCTATCAGCACGGCGCCGTCACCGAAGCCGCCAAGCTGGGTGTTCCCGTCATCGGCGTGGTGGACACCAACCACACCCCCGAGGGCATCGCTTACGTGATTCCCGGCAACGACGACTCCAGTCGCGCCATCCGCCTCTACGCCCGCGGCGTGGCCGATGCGGTGCTGGAAGGCAAGAGCCAGATCATCCGCGAAATCGTCGCCGACGACTTCGTCGAGGTGCAGGAATCGGAAGCGCAGGCGGCGGAGTAATCGCCCCGCTTGCCGAAAAAGGGGCTGCCGCCCCTTTTTTTACAGTTAATCCCAATAAAGCTTTAGGAGTACGAAATGGCTGAAGTCACCGCAAGCATGGTGAAGGAACTGCGTGATCGCACCGACGCGCCGATGATGGACTGCAAGAAGGCCCTCGCGGAAGCCGCCGGCGACATGGCGAAGGCGGAAGAGATTCTGCGCGTGAAGTTCGGCAGCAAGGCCACCAAGGCCGCCGGCCGTATCGCCGCGGAAGGCGTGGTGGGCATTTATATTTCCGCCGACGGCAAGCTGGGCGCCATGATCGAAGTGAACTGCGAAACCGATTTCGTCGCCAAAAACGACGAGTTCCTCGCCTTCACCAAGAATCTGGCTGAGCTGGTGGCCAAGAACAACCCCGCCGACGTGGCTGCGCTCTCCGCCATGTCCATCGACGGCAAGCCCGTGGAAGAAATCCGCACCCAACTGATCGGCAAGATCGGCGAGAACATGTCCCTGCGCCGCTTCGTGCGCGTCGAAGCCAAGGGCAAGCTGGCAAGCTACGTCCACGGCGGCAGCAAAATCGGCGTGCTGGTGGACCTGACCGGCGACGAGACCCTGGCCAAGGACATCGCCATGCACATCGCCGCGGTGAAGCCCAAGTCCCTGGATGCTTCCGGCGTGCCGGCGGAACTGATCGAAACCGAGCGCCGCATTGCCGCCGAAAAGGCCGCCGAATCCGGCAAGCCGGCCAACATCGTGGAAAAGATGGTGGAAGGCGCGGTGCAGAAGTTCCTCAAGGAAGTGACCCTGCTCGGCCAGCCTTTCGTCAAGGACGACAAACAGACCGTGGAGCAAGTGCTGAAATCCAAGGGTTCCGCGGTCAACAGCTTTACCCTGTACGTGGTGGGCGAGGGCCTGGAGAAGCGCCAGGACAACTTCGCCGAGGAAGTGATGGCCCAAGCCGCCGCGGCGAAGGGTTGATTCCATGGGGGCTCCTGCATTCAAGCGCATCCTGCTGAAGCTCAGCGGCGAAGCCCTGATGGGCGACGATGCCTACGGCATCAACCGCGACACCATCGAGCGCATCGTCGCCGAAGTGGCGGAAGTGGTGCGCCTGGGAGTGCAGGTGGGCGTAGTGATCGGCGGCGGCAATATCTTCCGGGGGGTGGCCCCCGGCGCCGCCGGCATGGACCGCGCCACGGCCGACTACATGGGCATGCTGGCCACGGTGATGAACGCCTTGGCCCTCCAGGATGCTTTCCGTCGCGCCGGGGTGAGCGCCCGGGTGCAGTCGGCCCTGACCATCGAGCAGGTGGCCGAGCCCTATATCCGCGGCAAGGCCATCCGCTACCTGGAAGAGGGCAAGGTGGTGATTTTCGGCGCCGGCACCGGCAATCCCTTCTTCACCACCGACACCGCCGCCGCACTGCGCGGGGTGGAAATCGGGGCCGATATCGTGCTCAAGGCGACCAAGGTGGACGGGGTCTACACCGCCGACCCGAAGAAGGACCCGAGCGCTACCCGCTACCAGACCCTGACCTTCGACGAGGCCATCAGCCGGGATTTGAAGGTGATGGATGCGACGGCGTTCGCCCTGTGCCGGGACCAGAACATGCCGCTCTGCGTGCTGAGCATCTTCAAGGAAGGAGCGTTGAAGCGCGCGGTGATGGGCGAGGACGAAGGAACCCTGGTCAAGTGCTGACTGGGGCAAGAACTGGCTGAAAGGATAGATGATCATGATCGCAGACCTGAAGAAAACTGCCGAACAGAAGATGCAGAAATCCATCGAGGCCCTGAAGGCCGATCTGGCCAAAGTGCGTACCGGTCGGGCTCATACCGGTATTTTGGATCATGTCATGGTGGACTATTACGGCAGCGAAGTGCCGATCAACCAGGTGGCCAACCTGACCCTGGTGGATGCGCGCACCATCGGTGTCCAGCCCTGGGAGAAGAAAATGGCCGCGGTGATCGAAAAGGCCATCCGCGAGGCCGATCTGGGGCTCAACCCCAGCGCCAGCGGCGACGTGATCCGCGTACCGATGCCGCCCCTGACCGAGGAGCGCCGCAAGGAGCTGATCAAAGTGGTGAAGGGCGAGGGCGAGAATGCCAAGGTGGCGGTACGCAACGTGCGCCGCGATGCCAACGAATCCCTGAAAAAGGCGCTGAAGGACAAGCTGATCAGCGAGGACGACGAGCGTCGCGCCCAGGACGAGATTCAAAAGCTCACCGACAAATACGTCGGCGAAATCGATAAGGTTCTCCAGGCCAAGGAAACGGACCTGATGGCGGTTTAAGGGGGCTTCGTGACCTCCTTCATCAGCTCCACCCGGGGCATCCCTGCCAACGCCGTGGTGCCGCGCCATGTGGCGGTGATCATGGACGGTAACGGCCGCTGGGCGAAAAAGCGCTTCATGCCCCGTATCGCCGGCCATAAGCAGGGCCTGGAGGCCGTCCGCGAAACCGTCAAATCCTGCATCGAACTGGGCGTGGAGTACCTGACCCTGTTCGCCTTCAGCAGCGAAAACTGGCGCCGGCCGGTGGAAGAAGTGTCGATGCTGATGCAGCTCTTCATGCTGGCCCTGGAGCGGGAAGTGGACAAGCTCCATCAGAACGGTGTGCGCCTCAAGGTGATCGGCGATCTGTCCCGCTTCGACGATAAGCTGATCCGGATGATTGAGCAGGCCGAGGCCAAGACCTCGGAAAACACCAAGCTGACCCTGACCATTGCCGCCAATTACGGGGGGCGCTGGGATATCCTCCAGGCTGTCCAGGCCCTGCTTCGCGAGAAACCGGAAAAGGCCCTGGCCTTTTCGGAAGAGGATTTCGCTCCCTACCTATCACTGCATTACGCCCCGGAGCCGGATCTGTTCATCCGCACCGGCGGAGAGCAGCGCATCAGCAATTTCCTGCTGTGGCAGCTGGCTTACACCGAACTTTATTTCACCGATACCCTGTGGCCGGATTTTGACCGGAAGGCGCTGGAACGGGCCTTCGATTCTTTCCGCCAACGGGAACGGCGCTTCGGTCGAACCAGCGAACAGTTGAAAGCGGATGCTTAAACAGCGCCTCGTTACCGCCGTCGCCCTGCTGGCGGTTTTCCTGGCCGCGCTTTTCTGGCTGCCCCCCCTTTGCTGGTCCCTCCTGATGCTGGGCTTGCTACTCCTGGGGGGGCGGGAATGGGGCGGCCTGGCGTTTTATTCCAAGGGGATGTCCTGGGTTTACGGCGGGCTGACCGTGTTGCTCGGGGTGGTGTTGCTGGGACTCCTCGGCGCGGATGGCGAGGCGCTTCCGTTGACGAAGGGAATGCCGGTGGCTGTGGTTTTGCTTTCGGCGTCCCTGTTGTTCTGGGCGCTCATGGTTCCGTTATGGCTGGCGAAGGGGTGGCATTCTCGCAATCCCTTGCTGCTGGCATTGGTGGGGTGGATTGTGCTGGTGCCAACGTGGCTGGCGCTGGCGGGGTTGCGGACTGAAAGTCCTTGGCTGCTGCTGGGGGTCATGGCGACGGTGTGGATCGCCGACAGCGCCGCCTACTTTGCAGGGCGGCGCTTTGGCAGGAACAAGCTCGCTCCAGCCATCAGCCCCGGCAAGACCTGGGAAGGGGTGGGGGGAGCGCTGGCAGGGGTGGCCCTGTATACGCTCGTGGTGAGTCAGTTTTATGCTTCGCCCCTTGTGTTGGTGCCCGCGGGGCTGCTGCTGACGGCCTTCAGCATCGAGGGGGACCTGTTTGAATCCTGGATGAAGCGTCAAGCCGGGGTGAAGGACAGCGGGACGATTCTTCCTGGGCACGGGGGAATCCTGGACCGTATCGATGCCCTGACTTCCACGCTTCCCATAGCTGCCTTGCTGGTTCTCTTTCTGGGGAAATAATGTCGACCGTGCAAAATCTTACCGTGCTGGGGTCTACGGGCACCATCGGCACCAATACCTTGGATGTCGTTGCGCGCCATCCGGAGCGATTCCGAGTAGTGGCCCTGACGGCCAATACCCAGGTTGATAAACTGTTCCAGCAATGCCGAACCTTCCGACCGAAATATGCCGTCATGCTGGATGCCGACAGTGCCGAGGATTTGCGCGGCAAGATTGTCGCCGCCGGGCTTGATGTCGAGGTGTTGAGCGGCATCGAGGCCCTGGAGCGGGTGGCTTCCCTGCCGGAAGTGGATAGCGTCATGGCGGCCATCGTGGGCAGCGCCGGTTTGCGCCCTTCGCTGGCTGCCGCCCGAACGGGGAAACGCATCCTTCTGGCGAACAAGGAAACCCTGGTGGTGTCCGGCCGTTTGTTCATGGAGGAAGTGCGCCGCAGCAATGCCGTGCTACTGCCCATCGATAGCGAACACAATGCCGTGTTCCAGTCCCTGCCCTCCGATTACCGGCGCGGCCTGGCCTCGGTCGGCGTCAAGCGCATCCTGCTGACGGCTTCCGGCGGGCCCTTCCGCACGACTCCTCAGGCGGAATTGGAAAAGGTGACCCCAAAGCAGGCCCTGGCACATCCCAACTGGGTGATGGGGCCGAAGATTACCATCGACTCCTCGACCCTGATGAACAAAGGGCTGGAGGTGATCGAAGCCCACTGGCTGTTCGACGCGGCAGCGGAACAGATCGAGGTGGTGGTGCATCCGCAAAGCGTGATCCATTCCATGGTGGAGTACGTGGATGGTTCGGTGCTGGCCCAACTGGGCAATCCTGATATGCGTACGCCTATCGCCTATGCCATGGGATTTCCCGAGCGCCTGGATGCCGGCGTGTCGTCTCTGGACCTGTTCAAGATCGCCCGCCTGGACTTCGAGGCGCCGGATTTTGCCCGCTTCCCCTGTTTGTCCCTGGCCTATCAGGTCCTGTCCCGGGGCGGGACCGCGCCGGCAATCCTCAATGCGGCCAATGAGGTGGCCGTGGACGCATTCCTCAAGGAACGGATTCCCTATCTCGGCATTCCGCGTTTGATCGAGCAGGTGCTGGAGCGCTCCGCCATCGGCGAGGTGGAAACCCTGGAGCAGGTCCTGGCCGCCGATCATGAGGCCCGTTTGCTGGCGAAAGAGTGGCTGAAATCCCACGGACGGGTCGAGGTCTAAGCCATGACGACATTGTGGGCCTTCATTGTCGTCATCGGCGTCCTGATCGTGGCCCACGAATTGGGGCACTACTGGGCGGCTCGATGGTGCGGGGTGAAGGTGCTGCGCTTTTCCATTGGTTTCGGCAAGCCGCTGTTCTCTTGGAAGGTGGGAGCTGACCGCACCGAGTGGGCGGTGGCGGCTTTTCCTCTCGGCGGCTACGTCAAGATGCTGGACGAGACGGAGGGGGAGGTGGCGCCGGAGGAGTTGAAACGGGCCTTCAATCGGCAAACGGTGGGGAAGCGCATGTTCATCGTCGCCGCCGGTCCGTTGGCCAATTTTGCCCTGGCGATTCTGCTCTACTGGTTCTTTTTCGTCCATGGCTTCGTCGGGTTGCGCGCCGTGGTCGCCGAGCCGCCACCGGCCAGCCCGGCCGCGATGGCCGGGCTGCGCAACGGCGATGTGGTTTCTGCCGTCGGCGGCGAGCCGGTGGCGGCCTGGCAGGATTTGCGTTGGCAGCTGTTGCGCCAGGCGGTGGAAGGCGGCGTCGTCCCGCTGACCGTGAAAACCGGACAAGGCAGTGAAGCGACTCGCCAACTGGATGTCGGTACGCTGTCCCCGGATGAGATGGATGGCGACGTCCTGGGTAAGCTCGGGCTTTTACCATTCCAGCCGGTTCTGGAGGCGGTAATCGGGGAGCTGGTGCCCGGTGGCGTCGGGATGCAGGCGGGGCTGTTGCGTGGGGATAAGGTCGCGGCGGTGAATGGGAAAGCCGTTTACCGGTGGGAAGAGCTGGTCCGCTCGGTACAGGAGCATCCCGGGCAGCCGCTGGTGCTCGATATTCTGCGCAAAGGGCAGCGGCTCAGCATTACCGTGGTGCCGGCCAGGGTCGAGGAGAAAGGGCGCGTGATAGGCCGGATCGGCGCTGCGCCATGGGTCGATCAGCGGATGGTGGAAAGCCTTTTCGTGGAGGTGAGCTATCCGGCCCATGTGGCTTTAGCCAAAGCCGTGGCAAAGACTTGGGATATGTCCGCCTTCAGTCTGGAAATGTTGGGGCGAATGGTGGTGGGACAGGTTTCCCTGAAAAACATCAGCGGACCTTTGACCATCGCCGACTATGCCGGCCAGTCTGCCCGTTCGGGGTGGTTTCCCTTCTTGAGCTTTCTCGCCTTGATCAGCATCAGCCTCGGCGTGCTGAACCTCTTGCCCGTCCCCTTATTGGATGGGGGGCATTTGATGTATTATATTGCCGAGCTTATCAAAGGCAGCCCCGTTTCCGAGAAAACCATGGCCGTGGGCCAGCAGGTCGGTATGGCATTGCTGGCGCTGCTGATGGTTTTTGCCTTTTACAACGATATTAACCGATTGATCGCCTACTGACGCCACCGATGAAGCCGAAAAAAATAGCGCTGTTGATAATGGGGTTGTACTGTGGGTCCGTGTGGGCCATGGAACCGTTCGTGGTCAAGGATATCCGGGTCGAGGGGATCCAGCGCACCGAGGCAGGGACGGTATTCAGCTACTTGCCGGTCAAGGTGGGCGATACCCTGGATGAGGAGAAGGCTTCCCAGGCCGTCAGGGCGCTGTTCGGCACCGGTTTCTTCAAGGACGTGCGCCTGGAGTCGGAGGGGAACACCCTGGTGGTGATGGTCCAGGAGCGTCCGGCCATTTCCCAGATCGAGTTCGTCGGCCTCAAGGAGTTCGACAAGGACAAGCTGAAGGATGGCCTGAAGCAGGCCGGCTTGGCCGAGGGGCGGATTTTCGACCGCTCCATGCTGGACAAGGCGGAACAGGAACTGAAGCGCCAGTATTTCAGCCGCGGCAAGTATGCGGTGACGATCAAGACCACCGTCACGCCCCTGGAGCGCAACCGGGTGGCCATTCGCTTCGACGTGGATGAAGGGGCCGTCGCCAAGATTCGTCAGATCAATATCGTCGGTAACCAGGCGTTTTCGGAAAAGGAACTCCTCAAGCAGTTCGTACTCTCCACGCCGGGCTGGATGACCTGGTGGAGCAAAAACGACCAGTACTCCAAGGAAAAGCTCTCCGGGGATCTGGAGAGTCTGCGTTCCTTTTACCTCAACCGCGGCTATCTGGAATTCAACATCGACTCTACCCAGGTGTCCATTACTCCGGACAAGCAGGGCATCTACATTACGGTCAATATTACCGAGGGCGAGAAATACACCGTATCCGACGTGAAGCTGGCGGGTGAGATGCTGGTGCCCGAAGACGAGTTGCGCAAGCTGATCAAGATCAAGCCGGGGCAGGTGTTTTCGCGGGAAAAGCTGACCGAGTCCAGCAAGCTGATCGGCGATCGCCTGGGCAACGACGGCTATGCTTTCGCCAACGTCAATGCCGTGCCGGAGCTGGACAAGGAGAAGCACCAAGCGGCCTTCACGTTCTTCATCGATCCCGGCCGGCGTGTGTATGTACGGCGCATCAATATTACCGGCAACACCAAGACCCGGGATGAGGTTATCCGTCGTGAAATGCGCCAGATGGAGGGGGGCTGGTATTCCACCGAGAAGGTCAAGCGTTCACGCGAGCGTGTGGACCGCCTCGGCTACTTCAAGGACGTCAACGTGGAAACCCCCGCCGTGGCCGGCACGACGGACCAGGTGGACGTTAATGTCAACGTGGAGGAGCGGCCCACCGGCAGCATGATGCTGGGCGCGGGTTTTTCCAGTTCCGAAGGTATTCTGTTCAGTGGTTCGGTATCCCAGAACAACTGGCTGGGAACGGGGAAAAGCCTCTCTACCCAGTTCAGTAACGGAAAAATCAACAAAATCTATTCGGTCTCCTATACCGATCCTTACTGGACCGTGGATGGGGTGAGCCGCGGTTTCGACGCATACAAGCGCAAGGTGGATGCGACTTCTCTTTCTGCGTTGGCTGGGTACAATTCTGATTCTATCGGCGCAGGGATTCGTTTTGGTGTTCCGCTGAATGAGTATGACACGATCAATTTTGGTCTAGCCTACGATAGCACCAAGATTACCTTGGGGACTAATGCTACTCAGCGCTATATCGATTTTGTGAACCAATATGGCGAGCGCAATTCGACGCTGCGTGGCGACTTGGGTTGGGCGCGGGACAGCCGTGACAGCCTGACCTACCCGACCAAGGGGACGCTGCAGCGGGCCTATGGCGAGATGGGGCTTCCCGGTGGCAACCTGAAATACTACAAGGCGAACTATCAACTGCAGTGGTATCGACCGCTGAGTGATACGTTTACTTTGATGTTGAACGGTGAGGCCGGTATCGGTAACGGTTACGGCAGCACCAAGGATTTGCCGTTCTTCAAGAATTTCTACGCTGGCGGGGTCACATCGGTGCGAGGCTACGACACCGCTTCCATCGGACCGAAGGACAGCCAGGGCTATGCCCTCGGCGGGAACAAGCGGGTCGTGGCCAATGCCGAGGTGTTGTTCCCCTTCCCAGGGTTGCGCAATGACAAGTCCGTGCGCATGAGCCTGTTCGCCGATGCGGGCGCCATTTATAACAAGGGCGATTCCGGTGGGGGAATGCGTTACTCTACTGGCGTGGCGGTGAGTTGGATTTCGCCCTTTGGCCCCCTTAAATTCAGCTTGGCGAAGCCCCTTAATCAAAAAGAAGAGGACAAACTGCAGAAATTCCAATTCCAGATGGGTTCCACGTTTTAGATATTCCGAGGAGAACGATGTTGAAGAAATCCACCATTTTGGCCGTAATTTTAGCCGGGTATTTTTTGGCTCCCGCATTGGCCTCGGCTGAGACGAAAATCGGCTTCGTGGACACCGACCGGGTGTTCCGCGAGGCGGCGCCGGCCGTGAAGGCGCAAAAGAAATTGGAAAAAGAGTTTGCCAGTCGGGAGCAGGAGCTGCAAAAGCTGGCAAAACAGGCTCGCGATCTTCAGGCCAAGCTGGAGAAAGACGGCGTGACCATGAGCGAGAATGACCGGCGCAACAAGGAGCGGGACCTGGCCAACCTTAACCGTGAATTCCAGCGCCAGCAGCGGGAGTTTCGTGAAGACCTCAACCTGCGCCGTAATGAGGAATTGGCTGCGGTACAGGAAAAGGCCAACAAGGTGATCGCCTCCATTGCCGAGTCGGAAAAGTACGATCTGATTCTCCAGGAGGCTGTTTACAGGAGCCCCCGCATCGACATTACCGATAAGGTGTTGAAAGCCCTCGCAACGGGGAATTGATGAGGCAGCCGGACCGCCCAGCTTACTCCCTGGGGGAGATCGTCGAGCGGTTGGGCGGTGAACTGCTGGGAGACGGGAGCGTCCGGGTCACTCAAATTGCGCCGCTGGATACGGCCAAACCCGATCACCTTAGTTTCTTCGTCCATGGCAAGTATCGTCGCCAGCTGCAGACTACAGCGGCGGCGGCCGTGATCGTGGGTGAGGCGGAGCGCGATGCCACTTCCTTGCCCCGCATTGTCAGTGCCAACCCCTATGCCTATTTTGCCCGCGCATCGGCCTTGCTGAATCCAGCGGAGCCCGAGATGCCGATGGGGGTTCACGCTTCTGCCGTGGTGGATGGCTCGGCGATGGTGGCGGGAACGGCACGGATCGGTTCCCACGTCTGGATTGGACGCAATGCCCGAATTGGCGAAAGGGTGACGATTTATCCCCATTGCTTTATTGGCGATGACGTCGTGGTCGGGGATGAATCCATTATTTATCCCAATGTCAGCATCTATCGCGAGTGCGAAGTCGGTCGCCGGGTGATCATCCATGCGGGGGCGGTGATCGGCGCGGATGGTTTTGGTCTGGCGCTTGACGACGGGAAATGGCTGAAAATTCCGCAGGTCG
>JBFXHL010000056.1:0-16589 GCA_050177075.1 Sulfuricellaceae bacterium
ACGGTCTGCATCCCTCCTGGCACGCCGCACCGGGTGTGCAATACTGGGAATGGCGAGCTGAAAATGCTTTGCTGCTGCGCCCCGGCCTACTCCCACGACGATACCGAACTGCTGGACGAAGAACCATGAGAGACAACCTGACCGACAAGCTGAAACTGATCGGAGACGGCACCCAATTCCGCCGGGAACTCTGTTCCATGCTCGAAGAAACCTGGATGTTCGGCGACTTCGAGTGGCGCGATATCGAGA
This sequence comes from Sulfuricellaceae bacterium, assembly GCA_050177075.1. GTDB lineage: Bacteria > Pseudomonadota > Gammaproteobacteria > Burkholderiales > UBA9220 > UBA2239. Next base: position 250 of record JBFXHL010000056.1, read on the forward strand.
GCGTGTCGAAGTACGTCCACGCCTACGAGGCGGACAAGAATACCCTGTTGTTCCAGGAGGGAGACCCCGGCAACTTCGTTTGCCTGGTCGTCGAAGGCAACGTGGGGATTTTCAAGGAGGACAGCAACGCCGAGGCCAAGTGCGTGGCCCTGGTGGGCAAGGGCAAGACCCTGGGCGAAATGGCCATCATCGACAACGAGCCCCGTTCCGCCACCTGCATCACCGCCACACCGTGCCAGCTGATCATCCTGACCAAGGAGAATTTTCTCCGCATCCTCGCCGAGCAGCCGGCCCTGGGCGTGAAAATCGTGATGAAAATCGCCCGTCTCCTTTCCCAGCGCTTGCGCAAGACCAGCGGCATGCTGGTGGATTACCTGGAAAACTGAGCGTTCCCTGGGCGAAAAAAAGCCGGCGGATGCCGGCTTTTTTGTGGGTAAAACGGGCCGTTGCCGTTTAGAGAGGGCGCTTGATGGTGATGGCGCCGCGCACTTGCCCTTCGCTGTAGCCGATGGCCTTGTCGTGGGGATAGTCGGCGGCGAGCTGGCCCTTGACCTCGCTGGCGATCTTGTCCGCCGGGCCGTGGCAGGCGAGGCACACGGCGCCCACGGGGACGGCTTTCATGTAGCGGAAGTACTTGCCCTGGGGTTCGGTGACGATCTCGGCGTATTCCAGGGTTTCGGGCTTGGCGCCGGCGGCGGCCTTCTGGTCGAAGTCGGCCAGGACCTTTTGTTCCCAGGCGTCGGGGGTGCCGATGAGGGGGTTGCGCACTTTCAGGGATACCCGGGCGACCTTCTCGCCTTTCTGGCGCGACAGGTCGGAGGCGATGGCCGGGGCGCGTTCCTTGCACACCTTGATGGCGGCGGCGGGGCCGTTGGCCTTCATTTCCTTCTGCAGTTCGCCGCCCAGCTGCTTCAGCAGGGACTGGGCGGTGGCGCGGGCATCGGCCTGGTATTGGGCGAGGTCGTCGGCGAGGACGGGGCTGGCAAGCAGGGTCGCGAGCAAGGCGGTCAGCAAGCGGGAAGTCATGGAAAAGCTCCTCTTGGTTGGTCCATTCATTAGAATCGGCTAATATACCGAAAACCCTAGCCGCGGGCAACGCGGTGGGGCTGGAAGATTTTGTCGAAGATGTCGTAGCGGCGGCGGCTGATGCGGCCGTCGGCCACCGCTTGGAGGATAGCACAGCCTGGCTCGCTGGCATGGCGGCAGTCGTTGAACTTGCACTGGCCGAGAAAGGGACGGAACTCGGGAAAAGCGTGCTCGATTTCGCTCCGGCTGGCATGGCCGAGGCCGAATTCCTGCAGGCCGGGGGAGTCGATGAGATCGCTGTCGGCGTCCAGGTGGTAGAGGCGGGCGTGGGTGGTGGTGTGGCGGCCCGAGTCCAGCTTGGCGGAAATGTCCGCGGTGCGGGCGCCGGCCTCGGGCACCAGGGCGTTGATCAGGCTGGTCTTGCCCATGCCGGATTGCCCCACCAGGACGCTGGTTTCCCCCGCCAGGTAGGGACGCAGCGGGGCGACGTCGCCCAGGGCGGAGAGCCGCACCACGGGATAGCCGAGATCGGCGTAGAGCTGGAGGGTTTCCCAGGCCGGGGCCGTTTCCTCTTTCAGGTCGGCCTTGTTGAGGACGATGACGGCTTTTACTCCCGCCACTTCGGTGGCCACCAGGCAGCGATTGAGGAGCTCCTCGTAAAAGCTGGGCACCGCCGCCACCACCAGCACGACCTGGGTGACGTTGGCGGCGATGAGCTTTTCGCGGAATTCGTTGGCGCGGTAGAAGAGGGAGCGGCGCGGTTCGATGGCCTCGATGACCCCCTGGTCGGGGGCGGTGAGGCGGATTTTCAGCCGGTCGCCGCAGGCGGCGCCGCCCTTCTTGCCGTAGGTGACGCAAGTCAGGAGACGGCCATCCTCGGTTTCCACCAGGTACTGGCGGCCGAAGCTGGCGACCAGGAGGCCGGAAAGCAGTTCATTCCCCATGGGGAGAGGTATGCGTGAGAAATGGAATCATGTCGCCCGCTATTGTAGGCGATGGGGCGGGCGCTTAGGAAACGGAATCGCGCGTTTTCGCTGGCCGCTCGGCATGGCCCTGGGCGTGGCGGTGTTCCTGTGGCTGGCTTCCGAGTCGCGGCCCCTTTACACCACGCCCATGTGCATCGTTTACGACGACCCGGCCCTCAAGGCCGGGCGGAAGTGAGACGCGGGTCGGTTTTCGCGGCGCAAATGAGCATTTTAGTTTCGGCATAACTTGCTGATGCAAGTTAGCCTTCACTGAAACGATTTCCCTTGCTTGCTCAGATCGACAACAGACCGTCGATCTTCGCCGCGCAAATGAAATCGTTTTCACTCAGCCCGGCGATGGCGTGGGTGATGTAGCGCACGGTGCACTGGTTGTAGCCCACTTCCAGGTCGGGGTGGTGGTCTTCCCGGTGGGAGACCCAGGCGGTGGCGTTCACGAAGGCCATGGTCTCGTGATAGTTCTTGAAGCGGTAGGTCTTGGCGATGGCCTGGCCTTCCTGGCTCCAGCCGTCCAGGTCCTTCATCAGGCGGTCAATTTCCTCCTGGGTCAGGGGGGGGACGCCCCCTTCGCAGGGCTTGCAGTGCTTGTTGGTGAGGTCGCAGACGGGGGCGTTCATGGCGAATGGGTCTCCGGGGATGCGAAATTATTTGAAGTGGTAGTAGGTGGCGTTGAGGTAGGCCGCCACGTGGGCTTCCTCCTCCGGGAACCAGCCGGCGCCGGCGTTGGTGTTGCAGGCGCGGATGCGGGCCTTGAGCTGGTCGGCGGTTTTCACCTTGCGGTCCGGCCGGGTATAGATCTTGGAGCCGTCGCCGCCGAACATGGAGACGTGGCAGGCGACGCAGGATTTCTCCACCAGGGCCTTGCCCGCCTGGGGGTTGCCGTTGGCGAAGGGATCGGCCAGGGCCGCGGTGGCGATGAGTCCGAAGATAATGGGGATCAGGCGTTTCATGGAGGGCCTCCCGTCAAACTTGATTAAAATAGTCAGCTATAATTATGCCGCATTTGCCGCTTTTTGCAAGTTCGCCACCCGTTGCACGGCGGCCGGGTGGGAATCGTGGAAGCCGGAATAGAGGGGGTCCGGCGTCAGGGTGGCGGCATTGTCCTGGTACAGCTTGACCAGGGCCCGGGCCAGGTGGGCGGCGCTGGCATGGCGGGCCGCGTAGTCGTCGGCCTCGAACTCGTGCTTGCGGGAATAGAAGCTGAGCAGGGGCTCGAAGGGGAAAATGAAGGCGGGCATCGCCAGGAAGAACAGCACCAGGGCCACGGCGGTGTTCTGGGTCGAGACGCCCAGGCCATGGTAGAACCAGGGCATGTCGATGAGCCAGCCGAGCAGGGCGAGGAAGCCCAGGCTGAGGCCGAACATCAGGGCGATGCGCTTGACGATGTGGCGGCGTTTGAAATGGCCCAGTTCGTGGGCCAGGACGGCCTCGATTTCGTCGTTGTCCAGGCGTTGCAGCAGGGTATCGAAGAGGACGATGCGCCGGTTCCGGCCGAAGCCGGTGAAATAGGCGTTGCCGTGGCTGCTGCGCTTGGAGCCGTCCATCACGAACAGGCCCTTGGCCTGGAAGTCGCAGGCCGCCAGCAGTCTTTCGATGCGGGCCTTGAGGGCCTGGTCCTCGAGGGGGGAGAACTTGTTGAAGAAGGGGGCGATGAAGGTGGGGTAGATCGCCAGCACCAGCAGGTTGAAGCCCATCCAGGTGAACCAGACATAGAGCCACCAGTAGTCGCCCATCCGGCCCATCAGCCACAGCACGCACAGCACCAGCGGGGCGCCGAAGAGGGCGGCGAGCAGCGCCTGCTTGGCCAGGTCGCCCAGGAACAGGCCCGGTGTCATCTTGTTGAAACCGAAGCGCGCTTCAATGCGGAAGGTCCGGTACAGGCTCAGGGGCAGGTCGGCGAGGGAGGAAATGACCACCACGCTGCCGATCAGGGCCAAGCCCCGGGAATAGGGGCTGTCGAGCCAGCCCTGCCAGAAGTCGGACAGGGCCTGGAGCCCGCCGCCGAGGGTGAAGGCCAGCACCACCGCCGTTTCCACCGCCACGTTCAGCATGCCGAGGCGGGTTTTCGCCACGGTGTAATCGGCGGCCTTGCGGTGGTCGGCGAGGGGGACCTTTTCCGCGAAGTCCGCCGGCACGGCGTCCTGGTGGGCTCTGACGTGGCGAATCTGGCGAACGGCCAGCCACAGCCTGGCGAGGCTGCCGAGGAGCAGGGCGGAGAGAAAAATCAGGGTGAAGGGGGGCATGGATGACGGGGTCGAGAGGTGTGTGACAGAATAGGGCTTTTCCCAAACAAGAACCATTATGGCACAAGACAGTACTCGCCTCATCTGGCTGGACATGGAAATGACCGGCCTGTCCCCCGACGACGACCGCATCATCGAAGTGGCGGTGGTCATCACCGATGCGCACCTCAACACCGTGGCGGAATCCCCCGTCCTCGTCGTCCACCAGTCAGACGCCGTGCTGGACGGGATGGATGCCTGGAACAAGGGCACCCACGGCAAATCCGGCCTGATCGACAAGGTGCGGGCGTCCGAACTGAACGAGGCGGCGGTGGAAAAGAAGATGATCAACTTCATCAAGAAATACGTTCCCGCCAAGGCTTCCCCCCTCTGCGGCAACTCCATCTGCCAGGACCGGCGCTTTCTCGCCCGTTACATGCCCAAGCTGGAAGCCTTCTTTCACTACCGCAACCTTGACGTGTCCTCCATCAAGGAACTGGTGCGACGCTGGAAGCCGGAAATCGCGGCGGGCTTCACCAAGCAGAACAAGCACGAGGCCCTGGCGGACATCTACGAATCCATCGATGAGCTAAAGTATTACCGGGAGCACTTCCTGAAAGTGTAGCGGCTCTCTATTCCCTGCCCCACGCAGACCAGGAGCGTCTTTGATGAAAAACGGCACCAAATTCGTCGTCGAGGTCAATCCGAAAATCCCCCGCAAGCTGGTGCGGTTGGAAGAACTGGCCAACAACCTGTGGTACAGCTGGGACAAGCCGACCCGGACCCTCTTCGCGCGCCTCCACCCCGGCCTGTGGGGGGCGGTGGGCAACAACCCCAAGGTTTTCCTGCGCCGGGTGGACGAGCAGCGGCTGGTGGAGGCCATGGACGACCAGGTGTTCCTGGCCACCTACAACCGGGTGCTGTCCGCCTTCGACACCTATCACAACGAACCCATGCGCCGGGCGGAGGGTGAGCAGTTCAAGGCCGACGACATGGTGGCCTATTTCTGCGCCGAGTTCGGCTTCCACGAAAGCTTTCCCATCTATTCCGGCGGCCTAGGCATCCTCGCCGGCGACCACTGCAAGGCCGCCTCCGACATGCGCCTGCCTTTCGTGGCGGTGGGCCTGCTTTACCGCCAGGGCTACTTCACCCAGGTCATCGACGCCAGCGGCGAGCAGATCGAAACCTATACCGATTCCGATTTCGACGACTTGCCCATTTCGCCGGCCATGCGGGACGACGGCAGCGAAATCCACGTGGAGGTGGAACTGCCGGGACGCAAGGTGGAGGTCAAGGTGTGGCAGGCCCAGGTGGGGCATGTGCGGCTCTATCTGCTGGATACCGACCTGGAAACCAATGCCGACAGGGACCGGGATATCGCCCACCAGCTCTACGGCGGCGACCGCAGCACCCGCATCCAGCAGGAGATCATTCTTGGCGTCGGCGGGGTGCGGGCCCTGCGGGAGCTGGGCGTGGCGCCCACCGTCTGGCACATCAACGAAGGCCACGCGGCCTTCCTGCTGCTGGAGCGGATGCGCACCTTGACGGTGAGCGGCCTGGATTTCGCCAGCGCTCTGGAGGCGGTGGCGGTGAACACGGTGTTCACCACCCATACGCCGGTTCCGGCGGGCCACGACCATTTCAGCCAGGAAATGATTACCGAATATTTCCAGCCCTTCCTCAAGGACCTGGGGGTAGGCAAGGAGCAGCTTCTCGGCCTGGGGGTGCCGCCGGAAGGGGGCGAGTTCAACATGACCGTGCTGGCCATTCACGGTTCCCGCCACCACAACGGCGTGTCCCGCATCCACGGCCGGGTGTCGTCGGAAATCTGCGCCAACCTGTGGCCCCAGCTCACCCCCGAGGAAAGTCCCATGTCCTACGTCACCAACGGGGTGCACGTGCCGACTTTCCTCGCCCAGGAGTGGGCCGACCTGTTCGATAATTTTCTCGGCTACGAGTGGCGCCACCGCCTCACTGACCAGGACTACTGGAACCGCATCGACGAGATTCCCGACCATCTGTTCTGGAGCGTGCGCCAGACCCTGAAGGCGCAGATGCTGCACGTGGTGCGCTACCGGGTCACCCAGCAGCACTACCGCAACCACGGCTCCGAGGCCCACCTGGACCGGCTGTTGAAATATGCCGACAGCTACGACCCCAACGTCCTCACCATCGGTTTCGCCCGCCGCTTCGCCACTTACAAGCGCGCCACCCTGCTGTTCGAGGACCTGGAATGGCTGCGGGAAATCGTCTCCAACCAGGAGCGGCCGGTGCTCTTCGTCTTCGCCGGCAAGGCCCATCCCGCCGACCAGCCGGGGCAAGACCTGATCCGCATGATCCACAACATCGCCCACATGCCGGAATTCGAGGGCAAGATCATGCTCATCGAGGGCTACGACATGGGCCTCGGCCGCCGCCTGGTGGCGGGGGTGGACGTGTGGCTCAACAACCCCCTCTATCCCCAGGAAGCCAGCGGCACCTCGGGCATGAAGGCGGCCATCAACGGCGCCATCAACCTGTCGGTCCTCGACGGTTGGTGGGGGGAGGGCTACGACGGCCAGAACGGCTGGGCCATCAAGCCCAACCTCAACGAAGCCCAGCGCAACGTGGAGGACAGCCATGCCCTGTACGAAATTCTTCAGGACCAGGTGGTGCCCCTTTATTACAACCGGGGCAAGATGGGCTTTTCCGAAGGCTGGGTGAAGAAGGCCAAGCGCTCCATCGCCACGGTCCTGCCGCGCTTTAACGCCAACCGCATGGTGGGGGAGTACGTCAGCCGCTTCTACCTGCCCGCCGCCCGCAACGGCCGCATCTATGCCGAACGGGACTTCGACAACGCCCGCGCGGTCGCCGCTTGGAAGGCCAAGGTGCGCCAGCGTTGGGGCGGGGTCGCCATTCGACGCCTGGATACCCCCAAGAAACGCATTCCTTTCGGCGACGCCCTGCAGTTCGAGGTGGCCATCAAGCTCAACGGCCTGGCACCCGAGGACGTGCTGGCGGAAATGCTGGTGAGCCGTTCCAGCAGCACCGAATGGGCCGAGCGGGAGGCACGCCATTTCAAGTTCGACTACCAGGGGCCCTTCGACGGGGGCGACGAGCACCGCTTCTCCCTCAAGCTCGCGCCGGACCTGTGCGGCAAGCTGGAATACCGCATCCGGGTCTATCCCTTCCATGCCCTGCTGACGCATCCCATGGAGATGGGGCTGATGGTCTGGCTGTAGGGATTGTCGGGGATGATGAAAGGGCCGCCCGCGGGCGGTTTTTTCATTCCGCCGGCGTGGACGGGGCCTCGGCCTCGGCTTTCGGCAGCTCCAGGCGGAACTCCGTTCCGCCGTCCACATTGCGGGCGACGATGGTGCCGCGCATGTGCTCCATGATCATTTTCGACATGTAGAGGCCGATGCCGGTGCCTTTTTCCTTGGTGGTGAAATAGGGCTCGAAAATCCGCGCCATGACGGCGTCCGGAATGCCGCCGCCGTTGTCCCGCACCGCCACCCAGACGAGGGGGCCCTCCTCCCCCAGGGTGATTTCGATTTTGCCCTGGGGAACCTGTCTTTCCAGGATGGCGTCCTTGGAATTGGAGAGGATATTCAGCAGCACCTGGGAGAATTCATTGGGGAAGCCCCGGGCCTGCCAATCCTCCCCTTCCTCCACCAGGATGGCGATGTTGTGGTTCTTGAAACTGTGGCTGACCAGGGTCAGGGCGGCGGAAATGGCCCGGTTGAGGCTGAAGTTCTGGATGACCTTGTTGGGGTTGAAGAAGTTGCGAAAATCGTCGATGGTGGTGGACATCCGCTGGACCAGCTGGTTGCCGTCGGCGATGGATTGATCCAGGTATTCGCGACTCAATTCCCCATATTCGAAGGCATCCTTGAGGTTGGCCAGGAGCAGGTTGAGGGCGTTGAGGGGCTGGCGCCACTGGTGGGCGATGTTGCCGATCATCTCGCCCATGGCGGCGAGGCGGGACTGCTGGATCAGCATCCGTTCCTGTTCCATGTTTTTCGTCACTTCGTCGTGAACTCGCTGTTCCAGGTTCTCGTTGAGGGATTTCAATTCCTGTTCGGCCTGCTTGCGCCGGGAAATGTCTTGGAAGGCCTCGACCGATCCGATGACCTTGTCCTCGCGGACGATGGGGGAGGCGATGACCGCGACGGGCAAGGGGCTGCCGTCCCGCCGCCAGAAGGTTTCGTCGTCGGAACGATAACCCCTGCCGTTGGCGGTCACCTGCCGGATGGCGCATTCCTCGGCGGGATAGGGGGAACCGTCGGCCTTGCGGTAGTGGAACAGGGCATGGGCGTTGCGGCCGACCAGTTCCTCCTCCTTCCACCCCAACAGCCGCTGGGCCTCCGGGTTGGCGAAGGTGATGCGGCCTTCGCGGTCGAGAACATACAGGCCTTCGCCCATGGTGGTGGTGATTTCCCGCAGCTGGCGCTTGCTTTCCCGCTCTTTCTCGTACTGGCGCAGGAGCTTGTAGGCCAGCCAGCCGATGGCGCCGAGCAGGAGCAGCATGGCGCCGCCGTCGAAAAACGCGTTGCGGCGCCAGTCGGCCAACTGCTCTTCCTTGGACAGGCCAACCACCACATACAGCGGGAAGCGATCCACTTTGCGGTAGCTGAAAATCCGTTCGACGCCGTCCACGGCGGATATCCCGGTCAGCGTGCCGTGCTCGGGGTTCTGCCGGCTGGCCTGGAATATCTGGCCGTTGCGCACCGATTTCAGGCGCTGGCTGTCGCTGATGGGATAGCGGGCGATGACGTGGAAGTCGCTGCTCAGCAAGGTGATGTTGCTGTCCGTGCCCAGGTTGAGGGAGCGGAAGAAATCCTCGAAATAGGACAGGGAAATGGACGAGGTGACGATGCCGCCGAAGCTGCCGTCCGGCTTATTGATGCGGCGGCTGAGGACGATTTGCCAGCCGGGGAAGGAGCGCCCCTTGACGGGGTCGGAAATGAGCAGCCCCAGGTTCGGATTGTCGCGGTGGCGAATGAAGTAGTCCCGGTCGCCGGAATAGAAACGGGACGGGCTGTCCGTGCTGTCGGCGAAGCGATGGCCCCCGGCATCGACAACCCGCAGCAGGCGGACTTCGGGGAGGGAAAGCTTGAGTTCCTTGAGGTAGTTGTCGAGTTCGGGGCCGGTGAACTGCTTTTCCTTTCCCTGATGTTCCAGTTCCTCGGCGACGTGGAGCAGCACCAGGTCGGCTTTCTGCAGAATGGAGGCGGCATGCTGTTCCAATACCCGCGACATGCTTTCGCTTACGCCCACGGCACGGGTCAGGCGGTCGTTGTAGCGCTGGGCGAGGCCGTTGGCGAAAACGGCGACCACGCCAAGCAGAATGGCGATGAGGATAGCGAACCAAATCCGCTGGGACGGAAACCGATTGCCCGCCGTCTTCATCTCAAGTTATCCGCCCGATGGCCCTTCAACGTGGAACTGTCACTATAAATTCCTGCCGGGCGGGCCGCAAGCGCCTCAGCGGTGGCGGATGAAGGCGTAAACCTGGAGGTATTCCTCCGTGGGATGGTTCCAGGAGTAGTCCCAGGCCATGCCCTGGAGCTGGAGTTCGCGGAAGGCGGCGGGATCGTCGTGCCACAGGCCGATGGCACGGGAGAGGGCGGATTCGAGCCCCGCGTGGTCGGAATGTTCGAACACGAAGCCGTTGCGCTTCTCGATTTCCTTGGGAGAGTGGTCCCGGTCGAAGACGGTGTCCTGCAACCCGCCCACGGCGCGCACCACCGGCACGGTGCCGTAGCGCAGGGAGATGAGCTGGGTGAGCCCGCAGGGCTCGAAATTGCTGGGGACGATGGTGATATCCGCGCCGGCGTAGATCAGGTGGGCCAGGTCCTCGTCGAAGCCGATTTCCAGGTGGCAGTCCGGATTGTCGTTGAGCTCCTGCTTGAGGTGCCAGAAATAGTCGTTGATGCCCATTTCGGGGCTCGATCCCAGCAGCACGAACTGGGCCTCGTTGGCCAGGGCGTAGAACAGGCCGTGGCGGATCAGGTGGACGCCTTTCTGGGAGTCCAGGCGGCCCACGTAGGCGACGATGGGCTTCTTCGCTTCCCGCAGCCACAGCCGCTGGCGCAGGGCCTTGCGGTTCTTGTCCTTGGCTTTCAGACTGTCCCGGTCGTAGTGGTGGGGGACGTGGCTGTCGGTCCGGGGGTTCCAGTAGTCGTAGTCGAGGCCGTTGAGAATGCCCTTGAACTTGTCCTGGTGCACGTAAAGCGTGTGACCCATGCCGAAGCCCATTTCGGTGTGGCGGGCTTCCCAGGCGTGGTGGGGGGAGACGGTGGTGACGAAGTTGGCGTAGACGATGCCGCCCTTCATCAGGTTGATGGCGTGGTGGCTGTGGTCGTCCCGCAGCTTGTCCGCCCGCAGGAAGTATTCCGGCCGCCCCAGGCCGGCGGCGTGGAGGAGGTGGATGTCGGTGGTGCCCTGGTGCTTGAAGTTGTGGATGGTGAGGCAGGCCCGCTGGTGGGGCAGGGCCTCCTGGTACAGCTCGTAGAGCAGCACCGGCACCAGGGCCGTCTGCCAGTCGTGGCAATGGACCACCTCGGGGCGCTTGCCGGTCTTGACCAGGAATTCCAGCGCCGCCTTGCTGAAGAAGGCCATCCGCATGGGGTCGTCCCAGTAGCCGTAGTAGCTGCCCCGATCGAAGAAATGCTCGTCGGAGTGGGGGTCGATGAAGAAGCAGTGGCGTCCGTCCACATCGCCGTACCACACGGTGCAGCGGATGGCACCGCTATTCCAGGGCACCCACAGGTCCTGGTAGGCGACGTGGAAGTCCCTGATCCGGTCGTGGCGCATGCAGTCGTAGCGGGGGAGGATGATTTCCACCGTATGGCCGCGGCGGGCCAGTTCCCCAGCCAGGCCGTAAACCACGTCCCCCAGGCCGCCGACCTTGGCGACGGGGGCGCACTCGCTAGCGATGTGGACGATGTACACGGTCAGCGCCCCCGTTCCGCGAGCAGCCGCCGGTAGAGATCGAGGTAGCGGGCGCCGCTGTGCTCCCAGCTGAAGTCGGCCTTCATGCCGTTTTCCTGGAGTTGCCTCCAGGTTTTCTTGTCCCTGAAGGCGGTCACTGCCCGCTGCACCGCGGCGAGGAAGGCCTCTTCGCTCATGGCGTCGAAAACGAAACCGGTGGCGGTGCCGGCGGCGAGGGTTTCAGGAGTGCAGTCCACTACCGTGTCCGCCAGCCCGCCGGTGGCGAATACCACGGGAGGGGTGCCGTAGTGCATGCTGTACATTTGGTTGAGGCCGCAGGGCTCGAAGCGGGAGGGCATGAGGAAAATGTCGGCGCCGGCCTCGGCCAGGTGAGCCAGGCCCTCGTTGTAGCCGATATGCACGGCCACCTGGCCGGGGTGCGTGCTCGCCAGGCCGAGGAAAGCCTGTTCCAGGTGCTTGTCGCCGCTGCCCAGCAGCACCAACTGCGCCGGCATGGACAGCAGTTCCTGAGCGGCGGCCAGGATCAGGTCCTGGCCCTTCTGGTGGGTGAGACGGCTGATCACGGCCAGCAGCGGCACCTTGGGGTCCACCGCGAGGCCCAGGCGTTCCTGTAGGGCGCGCTTGTTCTCGTCCTTGGCCTTGAGGTTCTTCAGGCCGTAGGGTGCGGCGAGGAGGGGGTCGGCTTCGGGGTTCCAGGCGTGGCAGTCGATGCCGTTGAGGATGCCGCTGAGGCGCTCCTTGCGCTGCCGCAGCAGCCCCTGCATGCCGAAGCCAAGGTGATCGGTCTGGATTTCCTCGGCGTAGGTGGGACTGACGGTGGTGATCTGGTCGGCGTAGTGCAGGCCGGCCTTGAGGAAGGACATTTCGCCGTAGTATTCCACCCCGTCCATGCCCAGGCTGGCCGGGGGCAGCCCCAGTTTGAGGGCCGTGTCGAGGGGGAAAACCCCCTGGTAGGCCAGGTTGTGCACCGTCATTACCGTGACGGCCTTCGGACCGGGGAGATAGTGGAGGTGGGCCGGCGCCAGGCCCGCCTGCCAGTCGTTGCAGTGGAGGATGTCAGGCCGCCAGGAGAGGGGCGACTGGCCGCTCGCCAGGAGCGCGGCGACGCGGGACAGGAGGCCGAAGCGCAGGGCGTTGTCGTGCCAGTCGTGACCGTGCCGGTCCTGGTAGGGGCCCCCCTCGCGGTGATACAGGGGAGGGTAGTCCACCAGCAGGGCGGGAACGTCGCCGGGCAGGTTGGCGGAAAGAACGCGCACTTCGCCGAACTCGAACAGGCCATGGGCGACCACCCATTTCACGGCCGTTCCCTTGAGCAGGGCCGGGTAGGCGGGCAGCAGCACCCGCACGTCGGCGCCCAGGGCGCGCAGCGCCGCCGGCAATGCGGCGCTGACGTCGGCGAGGCCGCCGGTTTTGACCAGGGGGAAAATTTCCGAGGTAACGAAAAGGACCTTCAAGGGGGCGGCGGAAGGGCTCATGAGGGGTGTGCTATATTGGTTTCGGGAGCTTTTTATTCTAGGGACGCAGTGTTTCAGCCATTGTAAGGGGCTCCCCGGCAATCAACAACCAGGACGAGGGATACATGGCGGAAATGGCGATGGTGGGACTGGGCCGCATGGGGGCCAACATGGCACGGCGGCTGGCCCGGGGCGGAGTCAAGCTGGCACTGTATAACCGCAGTTCCGACGTGGCGCAAAAGCTCGCCCAGGAAACGGCGGCGACGGCCTGCGAAACCCTGAAGGAGTTGGCGGCGGCACTGGACAGGCCACGGGTGGTGTGGCTGATGCTGCCGGCGGGGGAGGCGACGGAGCAGGCCGTGGAGCAGTTGGCGGGTCTGCTGGAAAGCGGCGACGTGCTGGTCAACGGCGCCAACGCTTATTACGGGGAATCCCGGCGCCAGGCGGCACGGCTGGCGGAGAAAGGCATCGGTTACGTGGACGCGGGGGTGTCCGGCGGCGTCTGGGGCCTGGAGAACGGCTATGCCCTGATGGTGGGCGGCGAGAAGGAGGTGGTGGCAAGGGTCGAGCGCTTCCTCAAGGTGCTGGCGCCGGCGCCGGACCAGGGCTGGCTCCACTGCGGTCCGGTGGGGTCGGGGCATTTCGTGAAGATGATCCACAACGGCATCGAGTACGGCATGATGCAGGCCTATGCCGAAGGCCTGGCCCTGATGAAGGGCAAGACTGAATTCGACCTGGACCTGGCCGCCATCACCGAGATGTGGCGCCATGGCAGCGTGGTGCGCTCCTGGCTGCTGGACCTGACCGCCGATTTCCTCAAGAACGACCAGGCGCTGACGGATGTCGAGCCCTTCGTCGCCGACTCCGGCGAAGGCCGCTGGACCGCCCTGGAGGCCGTGGAACAGGGTGTTCCCGCGCCGGTGATGAGCCTGGCCCTGATGATGCGTTTTGCCAGCCAGGGCCACAACGACTACCCGGCCAAGCTGCTGGCCATGATGCGCAAGGGCTTCGGCGGCCATGCGGTGAAGGAGGAGAAGTGAATTTCGAAGGTCTCCAGTATCCCTGCAATTTCGTCATTTTCGGCGCCACCGGCAACCTGGCCTGCATCAAGCTATTGCCGGCCCTTTATCACCTGGAGGCGGCGGGGCGCTTGCCTCCCGACTTGACGTTCGTCGCCTTCGCCCGCCGGGAATGGGACGATGCCGCCTGGCGCGCCTTCATGTTGGAAAACCTGGAAAAGAAGCTGGGGGACCGCTTCAACGAGGAGGTGTTCGCGGCCTTCGCCCAGCGTTTTTCCTACCTGCGCGGCGAACTGCACGACCTGGAGGCCTACAAGAATCTCTACGCCGAACTTTCCAAGCCCAAGACCGGGGCTTGTTCCAATATCGTCTTCTACCTCGCCATCAAGCCGGTGGAGTTCCCGGCGGTGATCAAGAATCTGGCCGAGGTGGGGCTCAACAAGCCCCGCGGCCTGCACCGGGTGGTGGTGGAAAAGCCCTTCGGCCAGGACATCGAAAGCGCCCGCCTGCTCAACGAGCTGCTGCACCGCTATTTCGATGAGGAACAGGTGTTTCGCATCGACCACTATCTGGGCAAGGAGACGGTGCAGAACCTGCTGGTCTTCCGCTTCGCCAACACCCTGGTGGAGCCCCTGTGGAACCGCAATTTCATCGACCATGTGCAGATCACCGTGGCGGAGGACGTGGGTATCGGCAGCCGGGCGGATTACTACGACAAGGCGGGCGCCCTGCGTGACATGTTGCAGAACCACCTGATGCAGCTCCTCACGGTGGTGGCCATGGAACCGCCCCCCGCGCTGGAAGCGGATGCCCTGCGGGACGAGAAGGTGAAGGTGCTGCGCTCCATCCGTCCCATCTCGAAACGGGCGGTCCACGCCCATGCCTTCCGCGCCCAGTACGGGCCGGGAACCGTCAACGGCGAGCCGGCGCCGGGCTATCAGGGCGAACCGGGGGTGGAGAAGAATTCCGTCACCGAAACCTTCGTCGCCGCCAAATTCTACATCGACAACTGGCGCTGGCGCGGGGTGCCGTTCTACCTGCGCACCGGCAAGCGCATGCCGAAGCAGATGTCCCTCATCGCCATCCGCTTCCGTCACCCGCCCCAGCAGCTGTTCCGCGAGACCCCCCTGGAATACCTGGAGCCCAACTGGGTGCTGCTCTCCCTTCAGCCGTCGGAATCCATGCACATGGAGATTCACGTCAAGCAGCCGGGCCTAGGTATGAACACCCGCGTCATCCAGCTCAACGCCTCCTACCGCAAGACCGACGAGACCCCCCTGGATGCCTACGAGACCCTGTTGCTGGACGTGATCGAGGGGGACCGGACGCTGTTCATCCGCTTCGACGAAGTGGAATGGTCCTGGCGGGTGGTGGACCCGATTCTGAAGTACTGGGAGCAGGAGCGGGATTTCATCCACACCTACGCCGCCGGCACCTGGGGCCTGCAGGAGGCCAACCGGCTGTTCGACAGCGAGGACCAGGAATGGCGCAACGACCTGTGAGCCGGCCGTGAAGCAGCTCTGCCGCTGGCATATCTACCCCACCGCGGATGACGTGTATGCCCACGCAGCCGCAGCCATTGCCCGCATCGCCAACCGCCATATCGAGGAGACGGGGCAGTTCCGCATCGTTCTCACCGGCGGCACCACGGCCCGTCAGGTGTACCGCAAGCTGCGCGGCATCGACACCGACTGGCCGGCCTGGCGCATTTATTGGGGGGACGAGCGCTGCGTGGCGCCGGACCACCCCGAGCGCAACAGCCGCATGGCATTTGGCGAGTGGCTGGACCATATCCCGCTGAGCACGGCGCAGGTATTCCCCATTCCCGCCGAGCTGGGGGCGGAAGAAGGCGCGCGCCGCTACGACGAGCTGGTGCGGGAGGTGGAGGAATTCGACCTGGTGCTGCTCGGTCTGGGGGAAGACGGCCATGTGGCCAGCCTTTTCCCCGGGCAGGAATGGGGCATGTCGCCGCGCGGGCCGGCGGCGCTGCCCGTGCATGGCTCGCCCAAACCGCCACCGGAACGGGTTTCCCTTAGCGCGTGGCGGCTCAGCCTGGCGCAGCAGGCGATGTTCATGCTGACGGGGGAAGGCAAGCGCGGCGCGGTATCGGCCTGGCGATCGGGGGAGAAAATTCCCGCCACGGCCATCGTTCCCACGGGCGGGGTGGACGTGCTGCTGGAACGGGCGTGCTTCGTCGAGGCCTAGCTAGCCGGCGAGAAAGGCTTGCCACCAGCGGCGGCGATTGCCGGCGATGACGCCGCCGGGGGAGATTTCCCGGGGGGGGACGCGACTCATGATCCAGCCGGGCGGAATGGCATGTTTACCAGTGCCGCCGCAGGAGGAGCCCAGATTGTTGGGGTCGTAGATTTTGACCAGGCTGGGGGACTCCAGGTCATCGGTGTAAACGATGCCGCAGTAGTCCTCGTGGTGGTCCTGGTGCAGCAAGGCGTCGATTTCCCGCAGAAAACGGGAGGTCGCTTCTGCATTGGAAATCCCTTCCGGCAAGGCTTCGCCGATGGCGTACAGGTACCAGCCGGCCGAGGTGTCGAGGCGCTGCCAGAAATCCGACAGCTGTTCCCAGCTCATCAGGCTGAACAGCAGGCCGTTGTAGAGGCGGTCGAACTCGGCGTGATCCTGGTCGGCTGCGGTCATGGGAAGAAGCTCGTGATGTACGGAAAGCATGGACTTAATCAGGGCGGG